>JACDGU010000150.1 GCA_013821475.1 Solirubrobacterales bacterium | reverse complement strand
ACCGCCGTTCCCAGCATTGACCTCGCTATAGCGAGGTCAATGCTGGGAACGGCGGTGGTGCCTATTTCTTCTTGGGCTTCGGGGGCAGTGGGGGGAAGAGGCCGGCGTTGTATTCGGCGTAGGGGAGGAAGCTGGCGCGGCGGATCTTCAGGCGCAGGGTGTTGGTGGTGCGGGGATAGAGGTTGAGGTCGTACTGGTTGCCGACGCCGAAGCCGTCGTAGTAGACGAGCATCCGTACCCGCGGGTGCTTGACGGTCCAGGAGATCAGCTGCTCGACGAAGCGCGGTTCGTCTTCGCCCGAGACCGCCCACTCGGTGATCGCCACCGGCTTGCCCTTCCACTGCTTGCCGGCGTAGAAGCGTTCGAGGTCTTCCCAGACCGGATACTGCGAGTAGAAATCGGTCCCGACCCAGTCGACCCAGCGGCTGCCGGGCCAGTAGTTGCCGGGGAAGTTGCCCTTGACCCGCGGCGAGCCGCCGGGCAGCGGGCTCCAGATGATGCTCACCGGCGCCGCCGGCAGGCTTTCCGGGTTGAGGCCCTTGGTCCGGTTCAGCGGCGGCAGGCCGATTTCCGCCAGGGTCGCGTTCAGCCCTTCCAGCGTCTGGCCGCCGCGGACGATCGCGCTGATCCGCCGGAAGGCCTCTTTGTACCAGTAGGTGCTGTATTCGCCACCCTTCTGGGAGCCGTCGCAGTTGACCGCCGACCAGACGTTGAGGCAGCGGTTCGGCTCGCCCAGCGGCCGGATGTAGGCGGGCAGCCCGCGGCCGGCGAAGAAGGTGTTGAGCTGCAGTAGGTAGTCGTCGCCGGCGCCGAGGGCGATCTGCTCCGGGGTGATGACCTCGGCCAGGGTCTGGTCGTCGGCGGTCGAGATGGCGAGGATCGGCCGAGTCGCGGTTTCGCGCCAGCGTTCGTAGGCTTCGTTGAGGCTGTTGCCCCAGGGGTGGAAGGTCTGCAGCAGCGCCGGGTGCTTGCCGGTCAGGGCGGCGAATTCGTTGAATTCGGCCGTCGTGCCGCGGTCGCTGACGCCGAGCAGCACGTCGGGCTTGGGCGGGACCAGGGTCATCGCCGAGGCCGGCGCGGCGATCAGGGCGGCGAGCACCGCCGCCAGGACCAGGACCCGCCTATGGACTCTCCAGGACATCGCTCATCCTTCGCGGCTCGACGCCGAGGGCCTGCGCGTCGGCCGTTCCGCGCTCGCTGACCATCGACACCTCCATCAACTCGGCCTCCTCCCAGGTTGCAAACACCGCCTCGCCGAAAACGGAGCGCAGCGCGATCAGGCTGGAGCGGATCAAGGGCAGCGGCACGTGCACCAGCGGCCGCGGCCGGCCGGCGATGCGGCTGACAAGGTCGGACATCTGGTCGTAGCTGAGTGTCTCCGGCCCGGCGAGCTCGTAGCGCGGGCGCGCCTCGGCGCCCAGTGCCGCGACCACGCAGCGGGCGACGTCGGCCGCCCAGATCGGCTGGAACCGCGCCCGCCCGTCGCCGGAGACCGGCAGCACCGGCAGGAAGGAGAAGCGGCGCAGCAGCGTGATCCAGGGGTCGCTGTGGTCGTAGACGATCGAGGGGGCGAAGACGGCGCTCTGCAGCGGCGAGGAAGCGACCGCCTGCTCAGCCAGCCACTTGGCGCGGAAGAAGCGGGTCCGCTGCGCGGCGTAGGCATCGAGGGCGCTGAAGAAGTGGAAGCGCTCGACGCCGCTGCGCTCGGCCGCCCGCAGCAGTCGCACCGTCGCCAGTCCGTTCAGCTCCTCGATCCGCTTCGGCGGCTGGTCGCGGATCGTCGCCGCCAGGTGGATCACCGTGTCGACGCCGCGCAGGGCCTGGCGCACCAGGTGCGGATCGGACATCTCGCCGAGGTCGCCGAGGGCGATCTGGACGTCCACCCGCCGCGCTCCCAGGCGGCGTGGCTCGCGCACCAGGCAGCGCACGTCCTCGCCGCTCTCCAGCAAAAGTGGCAGCAGTCGCGATCCGATGCTTCCGGTGGCCCCCGTCAACAGCAGCATGTGCCGACAGGCTAGTGGTCGCCAACGTCCAGCCCGGACAATCCCTAGAATGGGCGCTCGCTTTTGGCGGGGGCCCCTGGCTCCTGTCCCGGCACCGAAACGACTTAGGAGACCCTCCGAATGACCTACGTCATCGCCGAGCCATGCATCGGCACCAAGGACAACTCGTGCGTCGAGGTTTGCCCGGTCGACTGCATCCACCCGACGCCGGACGAGCCCGACTACGACTCGGTCGAGATGCTCTACATCGACCCGGACGAGTGCATCGACTGCGACGCCTGCGTCGAGGCCTGCCCGGTCGACGCCTGCTTTGCCGAGGACCAGCTGCCGGCCGAGTGGGCCAAATACGCCGAGATCAACGCCAACTACTACAAGAGCAACAAGGCGGCTTAGTCCGGCGGCGCTCCCGGTAGGGGTTTCGCTTAACTTTTTCGAGGAGCGCCTGCGGTTGCCGCGGATTGCTGCTCGCGAAAAAGTACAAGACGCTTCACCCCTACCGGGAGCGCCGCCCGCCTCGTCAATAGCTGGGTTGCCAGGGACGGAGCTTGTGTCTGGGACGGTTTGGTCTCAATAGCCTTCCGGGTGTCGGGCGATGAAGCGGCCGGCTGCTGCTGCGGCGGTGCCTTCGTGCCAGCGGGGGCCGGTGCCGCTGGTGTCTCCGGCGGTGTCCCAGCGCAGGCCGGCGATCACCGCGTAGGCGTGGCCCGCGTTGGCGTAGACGGTGATCCAGTGGCCGGCGCCGGGTAGTCCCCAGCTCTCCATCGGACCGGAGGGCATCGGGGTTTCGAGCAGCCTGCCGCCGTGGAGGGCGAAGCTGACCGCGCCGGAGCAGTCGTAGCCGGCGTCCCACCAGCGGCCGTGGCCGCCGCCCCAGATGTAGGGCTTGGCACGGATCTTGTTCGCCGCCGCGATCACCTTGCGCACCGCGGCCGGGGCGCCCGCGGGTGGGATCGCGCGACCGTTGACCAGGGTCGCCTTGCCCGGCACCCCGACCGGGGCGGTTTCGGTTGGCACTTCAGCCGGGACTTCGGGTTCGTATTCGCGGCTGGAGATGCCGCCGGGTGCGCTCGAGGCCCAGGCTCGGGCTCCCGGCATCGCTGCGACCAGCGCCGTGGCGAACACGGCGAGGGAACTGCAGAGGAAGGCGTAGCTCACCGCCCTGCGGGCGATCGACATTCGGTACCTCCTTCGTCGGCCGACGGGGTTAGCTGACGGGCTGGCGCTGAAGGAGC
The DNA here is from genome assembly GCA_013821475.1 of Solirubrobacterales bacterium. Classification (GTDB taxonomy): domain Bacteria; phylum Actinomycetota; class Thermoleophilia; order Solirubrobacterales; family 70-9; genus VAYN01. Next base: position 3,251 of record JACDGU010000150.1, on the reverse strand, counting down.
CTGCGCCCCCACCGTGAGGTGGGCTCGCCCCGAAAACGTGGGTCCCCCGTTCCCCGCTTCAGGCGGGGATTGGGCAATTGTTTGCGTTCGCTAACAACCAACGCGGCCCGGACGGAAAGTTGCGCCGGGCGAATCTAAAGATCGAGGCTGGCGCTACTGGACGACGGGGAGCGGGATTCCGCTCACCGGCGGCAGTTCGGCCGAGGCCGGAACCGACTGCAGGACCGGCAGCTCCTGCGGCGTCGCGGCGACGATCCCGCGCGCCGCCTGGCGGATCGCCTGCGAGGCGGGGGAGTCGGGCTCGGCGGTGACCAGCGGGTCGCCGTCGTCGGCGTGCACGCGCAGCGGCTCCGAGAGCGGCACCTTGCCGAGCAGCGGCACGTCGAGCTCGTCGGCCAGCAGCTGGCCGCCGCCCTCACCGAAGATCGTGAAGCGCTCGCCGTCGGGGGTGGTGAAGCCGGACATGTTCTCGATCACGCCGAGGATCTCGAGGTCGAATTTGGCCGCCATCTCGGCGCCGCGGCGGGCGACCGACTGGGCGGCGGGCTGCGGCGTGGTGACGACGATGAATTTGGCCTGCGGCAGCAGCTGGGCCAGCGTCATCGAGACGTCCCCGGTGCCCGGCGGCAGGTCGAGGAGCAGGTACTCGAGCTCATCCCAGGCTACGTCCTCGAGGAACTGCTGGATCGCCTTGTGCAGCATCGGCCCGCGCCAGACGACCGCGGCGTTCTCCTCGACGAAGAAGCCGATCGACATCACCTTGACGCCGCTGGGCGAGTCGAGCGGCAGGATCTTGCGCTCGCCGTCAACTTCCGGTTTGGCGTTGACGCCGAGCATGCGCGGGATCGAGTAGCCGTAGACGTCGCAGTCCAGAGCGCCGGCCGGGTGGCCTTCGGCGGTCAGCGCCGCGGCCAGGTTGGCGGTCATCGTCGACTTGCCGACGCCGCCCTTGCCGGAGGAGACGCAGATCACGTTCTTGACTTTGGCCAGCGCGCCCTGGGGCAGCTTGCTGCGGCCGAGGGCTTTCTGCAGGTCGCCTTTCTCCTCGTCGGAGAGGACGTCGAAGCCGACGCCCGCGGCGGTGACGCCGTCGAGGTCGGTGACGGCTTTGGCGACCGCCTGTTCGAAGTGGGAGCGGATCGGGCAGCCGGCGGTCGTCAGCGAGACGACGACGTCGACACGTCCGTCCTCGTGGACGGCGATCGAGCGGACCATGCCGAGCTCGACGATGTTCTTGCGCAGCTCGGGGTCGATGACGACGCGCAGCGCCTCGGTGATCTGATCCTTCGTCGGGAGTGCCATCGCGGCCATTCTGGCAAAGGCGTGCATGCGGCACCGCTACCACGCGCGAGGGGGAGACTTTCGGCGGCCGTTCCCTTGATCCCGGACACAGTCGAGGAACGGAGGACGGATGTCTGGGACGTGGGGTGGAATCGGGCGAATCGTCGCGATGGGGATCGCGCTGGCGATCGCGCTGCTGCTGCTGATCGTCGGCGAGGCACGGGCGGGCAAGTACGCGGTGGCACAGTGCGGCTGGTACGTCGGCGCCGACGCCGACTGGGCCGACACCACCGGCGGGGTCAAGTTCAGGCCCGACGGATTCTGCGTGCCGGCGCCGCCGGCCGACCCTTTCGACGGCTCCCACCTGAAGAGCTTCACCCGCGACGGCCAGGGGACCGTTTCCGGCACGCGGTTCGCCCGCTGGCGCTGGTCGGCTCCGCCCGGCACCGGGATCACCCAGGTCAGCGGGACCTGGTGGCACGCGCTGCATGACGGCCTCGAGCAGCGGATCGGCGTCGTCAACGGCGGCGGTGGCTTTGACCCGTTCCTCGCCGCCGCGAGCACCGACGCCACCCCGCGCACCTTCGTCGCCGGCTTCCCGGCGCCGATGCCGGCGCTGGAGGATCGGCTGCTCTGCGCCCGCGCAGAAAGCAAGTGGTGCTCGCTGGACGCCAGCTCCTGGTCGGGCCTGCGGGCGCTGACGATCACGCTCGAGGACGACTCGCCGCCGGCGGCCGGGCTCGGCGGTCAGCTGACCAACCCGGGCTGGCACCGCGGTACCGAGGGGGTCGTCTTCTGGGGTGGCGAGCTCGGCAGCGGCATCCGCTACGCCGACACCAGCATCGACGGTGCTCGCGTCAACCTGACCGAGTACCCGTGCGCGATCGCGCTGATCGGCGGCGAGTGGCGCGGCACGCGGATGCAGCCCTGTCCGCTCGGGCCCTCCGGCAGCGCCCCGGTCAACACGGCGCTGTTCAGCGACGGTCTCCACTCGATCCGCCACTGTGTCACCGACTTCGCCGCCAACCTCGGCTGCACCGGGGATGTCGCCATCGCAATCGACAACAACCCGCCGGCCCACCCCCGCTCGCCGGCACTCAGCGGCGGCGACGGCTGGCGCCGGGTCGACGACTTCGACCTCGCCTGGGCGAATCCCGATCAGGCGCCGGGCAGCCCGATCGTCGGCGCCTCGTGGCGTCTGACCGGACCGGGCGGCTACGACAGCGGCCCCCAGTTCGCCGCGGGCCGCGACCGCGCCTCGCTCGCCGACCTCCGGGTGCCGGCGACGGGCACCTACTCGCTGGCGCTGTGGCTGCGCGACGAAGCCGGCAACGAAGCCCCGGGCTCCGCCGTGGCGGTCCCGCTGCGGCTCGACGACGCCGCGCCGAGCGTCGCCTTCGCGGATGGCGATCCCGGCGCCGGCGTGCCGCTGCAGGCGGACGTCGGCGACGCCGCCTCGGGCCCCGCTTCGGGAGCGATCTACTACCGCCGCGTCGATGCCCAGGCCTGGACCGAGCTGCCGACCAAGCTCGTCGCCGGCAACGCAGCCACGGTCGCCCACCTGCTGGCGCCGATGCCGGATCTCGTCCCCGGCTCATATGTCTTCCGTGCCGACGCCGGCGACGGCGCCGGCAACTCCGCCTCGACCACGCTGCGCGCCGACGGAACCCAGATGGCGGTGCGCAGGGTTGCCCCGGCCGAGGTCGCGAGGGCGAAGGCGCGCCTCTTCGCCCGGCTCCGCGGCGGGCAGGGCGACGGCGGGGCGTTGACCGTCGCCTTCGGCGCCCCGGCAACCGTCGCCGGCCGCCTCACACGAGCCGACGGTGCCGGCATCGCCGGCCGCCGGCTCCAGATTCTCGCCCGCCCCTCGCGCGGAGCGCTGGCGGCGCCGATGACGACGACGGTGGTGAGCGGCGATCGCGGCGGCTTCGAGGCGCACCTGGCGCCGGGGCCCTCGCGCCGGATCGTCG
>JACDGU010000149.1 GCA_013821475.1 Solirubrobacterales bacterium | reverse complement strand
TCGACCTGAGTCAACGTGCTCAGATGGCGAGCGGCGCGCCGAGCGCTGCAAGGACGCAGGGAGGTCTTCGCAGCACCGCTGCGGGGGCCGACCGAGGACACCGCAGCGAGAAGTGTGCGCGGCGCCGTCAGCTGAGTGCGGAGACGAGGGGAGACGACACCAGACACATCCCCCCAGGACACCCGGGCCTCCCGGTATCGGGGTTGTCTTCCCGGACACCGGCAACTGTAGTAGGCGCCTCGAGCAACGGGCCTCGCCTGCGGACAGCCGCAGGGCATCGTCCTTTGTCTTCCGTCACCACGAGCAAGGAGCAGATTTGAGACATCGAGCGAACAGGTCGAGGAAGCGTCCCGTGGCGGACGGTCGAGCGGTGGCAGGACGACGTCGGAGTGCCGCGTGCTTGCTGCCTCTCGGCCTGCTCGGTGCATTTGTCTTCTCGGCGCTGGCTTTGATGGCGGGGTCGGCCTCTGCCGCTGAAGTCCACGTCTTCTCGGGCTCCTTCGGGGCTGGCGAACTCTCGCTTGGCGAACACAGCGGGGTCGCGGTCAATCAGGGAACCGGCGATGTCTATGTCGCCGACACCGGCAACGGGCGGGTCGCCGAGTTCAGCCCCGCCGGCACCTTCGTCCGCGGCTTCGGCGGCCCGACCGAACCGACCTTCGTCGCCGTCGACAACTCCGCCGGGGCTTCCAAAGGCGACGTCTACGTCGCCGACACCGCGACCGCCACGGTTGCGAAGTTCGACGCCGAAGGTAACCCGGTGACGAGCTGGGGGACGGGCGGCGTCCTCGATGGCTCGACCGCGCCAACGGGCACCTTCAAAACGATCTTCGGCATAGCCGTCGACTCGACCGGAGTGCTCGTCGTCTATGCGGAGCCTGGGGAAGGCGGGACCCTCGAGAGGTTCGGTCAGGACGGTAGCTTCGTTGGCGAAGTCACCTCGCCATTTGGCCCGAGAACCGCCGGGCTCGCCGTCGACTCGACTGGCAACTACTACCTGGCCCGCGCCGAAGAACCGGGCCCGACCGCGAAAGTAGGGCCAAGCGGCGAACCCCTTGCCGAATTCATCGACCCCGGCCCCACCACCGGCCCCACCACCGACGACACCGATGTCTACGTCTCCCACTCCGACCACGTCAGCCGCTACGACGCTGCCGGCACCCTCCTCGAGTCCTTCGGCGCCGCCCAGCTGACCGGCGGGGCGGGGGTCGCGATCGCCGCCGACGGCACCGCCTACGTTGCCGACTCGGCAAGCGATCAGATCGACGTCTTCGAATCGGTCCTCGTCCCCGACGTCAAAACCGAAGCAGCGACCGCCCTCACCCGCACCGCAGCCACCCTCAACGGGACGATCGGCGCCGCCGGGGGCCCGGAAGCCGAATGCCGCTTCGAATACACCACCCAGGCCCAATTCGAAGCAGAAGGCTTCACCGGCGCCACCATCCTCGCCTGCGTCCCGCCCGGTCCCTTCACCGGCAGCGGTCAAGAAGCGGTCACCGCGGCCGCCGCCGGTCTTGAAGTAGGGACCGCCTACCGCTTCCGCCTCGTCGGCGAAAACGAAAACGGCGCCAACCCCAATAACGCCGCCGGCGGCTCCCTCGGCTTCGAAACCGCCCCGGCGGTCCGGGTCGAACCGACCGAAGCGACCGCAGTCCTCAGAGGCAGCGCCACCCTCAACGGCACCGTCACCCCCGAAGGCGGTCGAAGTCGAAGCCTGCGAATTCGAATACGTCAGCCGGGCTGACTTCCAGACGAGCGAATTTGCCACGGCCGCCAATGCTCCCTGCGTGCCAGCAGCCACCGGACTCGGCGAAGGCAACGAACCGGTCGCGGTCCACGCCGACGTCGCCGGCCTCCAGGGAGGAAGCGAATACCTCTTCCGCCTGGTCGGCGAAAACTCCTTCGGCACGACCCGTAGCTACGAACTCTCCTTCACCACCAAAGCCGCGGTCAACCTCGAAATCGGTGCAGCGACCGAAATCGGCCCGACCACGACGACCCTGAACGGCACCGTCGACCCCGAAGGCGCCCCGATCGCCGCCTGTGAATTCGAATATGTCACCGAGGCCGCCTTCCTTGAAGCCGGAGGCTTCACCACGCCCCTGAAAGCCCCCTGCGAAGAACCAGACGCGGCGACCATCGGCGCCGGCCAAGGGCCGGTGCCGGTCAAAGCCGAAGTGACCGGCCTGACCCCGAACACCGAATACGCCTTCCGGCTCAGTGCCGAAAGCGCCTTTGGCACCTCCGCCAGCCCCCCAGCCTCCTTCGAAACCCACGGCCCGCCGACCCTCGGTGAAGTCCAGGCCAGCGGCGTCACCGAAACCACCGCGACGATCGAAGCCCAGGTCGACCCCCACGGGGAACCGACGAGCTTCCAGGTCGAATACGTCACCCAAGCCCAGTTCGAAGCCGGCGAATACGCCGGCGCCACCCCGGTCCCGGTCCCGGCTCAGGAACTCGGCTCGGGCGTCGGCTTCATCTCCGCCTCCCAAGTCATCAGCGAATTGACCCCCGGGACCACCTATCACTACCGGGTCGTGGCCCAGAACCCGGCCGGGGCGCCGGTGATCGGACCCGATAAAGCGTTCGCGACGTTCGGGATGCCGGGTCTTCTGCTGCCCGACGGGCGGGCCTATGAGCTGGTCTCACCCGCTGAAAAGGAAGGAGGCGAGGTGATTCCCGGTGAGGTCAGTCGCAACGCGCTTGGCGTTGGCTGCTTCGAACCGGGACACGACGAATGCCTTCCCGGAGTCAGCCTTGCTCCGAAGCGACCGCTGCAAACCTCTGCGGACGGCAACGCGGTCGTCTTCTTTGGCCAGCCGTTCTCGGCGAGCAGCTCGTCCGGGACGAACGAGTACCGCTCCGTCCGCACGGCCCAAGGTTGGGCCACCGTCAGCCTCAGCCCGCCGAACCTTGGTGAAGGCTCTGGGCAAGGCTACCTGGAATTCTCGCCTGAACTACTAGCGAACGGGTTATTGCTTCAGACCGATCCATCTCTAGTTGCCCAGGCACCATCTCTAGGAGGGACGGGATTTGCGAATCTGTACCTAACCGCTGCCGGGACTTCATTTCAGCCTCTGCTCACCTCTCCCCCGCCGAATCGCGGCGCCGGCTCGACGGGAAGTAACCACTTCGTCATCAACTACGCCGGGGCAAATCAGGGTACCGGCTCTGTGTCGCCTTTATCCCACGTAATTTTCCTGGCAAACGATGCGCTGACCCAGGAAATACCTGGGATTGCACCGGCCGCCCCTGTTGTCCCTCCAGGAAGCGGCTGTAGCGCTATCTCAACGGAAACGGATTGCGACCTATATGAATGGACGGCCGGCGGATTACGTCTAGTCAACGTTCTGCCGGGAAATAGCGAAGTAGCTGAAGCAGCCAACTTTGGTTCGGCCAACAGCCAGCTCACGTTCAGTGGCGAAGAGGGGGTCAACTTTGACCACGCCATCTCTGACGACGGGGCCAGGATCTTCTGGAGTCGTCGCAGCGACGGTCAGGTCTTTGTCCGCATCGGCGGCGTCGAAACTCGCCAGCTCGCCGACCCAGGAGACTTCATCACGGCAAGCCCAGACGGATCAAAGGTTCTCCTTGGAGATGGCTGCCTCTACGACGTCGGTGCCGGCGCCTGCTCGGGTAACGTCACCGAGGGACAAGGGGGCTTCGAAGGAATCCTGGGTGCAAGCGCCGACCTCACCCGCATCTACTACGTCGACACCGCCCAGTTGACCGGGAACGCCGAAAACGCCAACGAAGAACGGGCAGTGGCCGGGGCCCACAATCTCTACGTCTGGGACGAAGGCGCGATCACTTTCGTCGCCCGCCTACTTCAGGCCGACAACAACACTGGCCGAAAATTTGGTGACTGGAAACCAGCATCATCCAACCGCTCGGCCCAGGTTACGCCGGACGGTCGCTACCTCGCGTTCATGTCAGCGGCCCGCTTGACTGGCTACGACAACGATCATCTCGGTGGCGGGGAATGTCTACATGAAGCCGAAAATAGTCCTGCGTGTTTCGAGGTATTCGAGTACGACGCTACGACCCAGAGGTTGACGTGTCCATCCTGCAATCCCACCGGTACGCGACCGCTTGACGGCTCGAACTTGAACCTCGTCGAACGACCGACGCCGTCCGGGGCCGGTCTGCCCCAACCGACCAACCTGCTGCCCGATGGGCGCCTGTTCTTCGAGAGCCGCGACGTACTCTCGGCGGCTGATCAGAACGGCAAAATCCAAGATGTCTACGAGTGGGCGCCGACCGGCTTTGAAGGCTGCCAAAAAGCCGGCGGATGTGTGTCGCTGATTTCCGCTGGTCGTGGCTCGCCAAGCGAAGAGGCTTACTTCGCCGACGCCACGCCAAGCGGCAGTGATGTATTTTTCGTTACGCGTGCGCGGCTGGTGCGCAGCGACCACGACGAACTCCTCGACCTCTACGACGCTCGGGTAGGCGGGGGTTTGGCCGAACCTGAACCGGTTCCTCCTTGCGGAGCGGAAGCCGCCTGTCGCGGTGGCGCGGTTCAGCCAGGGCCGACAGCCGTTCCGGGTTCGCTGAGCCTCAATGGAGGCGGCAACCCGAAGTTCAAGAAGTGCAGGCGAGGCTTCGTCAGAAAGCACGGCAAGTGCGCCAAGAAGCATGGACACCGTCGGCGTCGAGGGAACAGACACGCCGGGTCCCATAAGCGTACTCACCGCCATCATCAGGGAGGTGCGGTATGACTGGTCGTCGGCTCGTAGTTCTTATGGCCGTTGTTGCGCTGGCCGGACTCACGTTCGCTCCTGCGGCCGCGCGTGCCGATTTTGGCATCGCCAGCCTGAGCGTCACCGCCAAAAACAAGGACGGGTCCTTCGCCACTCAGGCGGGATCGCACCCCGACCTGAATATTAGCCTAGATCTGAACGTTGAAGGCGGAGAACAGGAACCGACCGAAGGAAGACTGAAAAGCCTTGTTGTCAATGTGCCGCCAGGGTTGGTCGGTAATCCGCTCGCCGTGCCGAGCTGCACTCGTGCCGAGTTCGAGGGCACGAATCCTGACTGTCCCATCGATAGCCAGGTAGGAGTTGCTCGTGCCGACATCGGTGGCCTCGAATCCCAACTGGTCGTCTTCAACTTGGCGCCGCCACCTGGTATTCCTGCGCAACTGGGCTTCTCAATCCTTGAATTCAACAGTTTTCAGCAAGCTTCGCTTCGCTCCGAAAGCGATTTTGGAGTCACTGTCAGTGACCTCACCATTCCGACTATCGAAGTCCGTTCGTTCAGCGAGACGATCTGGGGCGTGCCCGGAGATCCGAGCCACGACGCGGAGCGGACTATTTCCACGCTCAACGGTCAGGCGCCTCCGACGCCATTCGAAGGCAGCGTCCATCCATTCCTCACCCTCCCGACCTCCTGCCACACCTCGCTGACCAGCACGGGCGAAGTCGAATCCCTGCAAGAACCCGGTGTCCGCCACGCCGAATCGGTCGGCTCCCTCGACGGCACCCCCGGCCCCGGCCACCTGACCGGCTGCGGCTCGTTGGCCTTCGAACCCACCATCTCCGCCCAGCCCACCACCCCCAACGCCGACAGCCCCACCGGCCTCGACGTCGCGATCCACCAGCCCCAAGACGAAGACCCCGAATCGACCGCCACCGCGGCCCTGCAGGCCGCCCAGGTGACCCTGCCCGAGGGGATGACCCTGAACCCCTCGGCGGCCAACGGCCTGGCCGCCTGCTCAGAGGCCCAGATCGGCCGCCTGCCCACCCCCGGCGTCCACTTCAACAAGGTCCCGGTGAGCTGCCCGAACGCCGCCAAGCTCGGCAGCGTTCAGGTCTCCACGCCGCTCCTGGACCACGAAGTCACCGGCGCCGTCTACCTCGCCGCTCCCTACCAGAACCCCTTCGGCTCGCTGCTGGCGATCTACCTGGCCCTCGAAGACGAACTCTCCGGCACCTATGTGAAGCTCGCCGGCAAGGTCACCCCGAACCCGGTCACCGGCCAGCTGACCGCGAGCTTCACCGAAAACCCCCAGCTGCCGATCGAAGACATCGCCCTTCACTTCTTCCCCGGCGAGCGCGCCGCCCTCAAGACCCCGCTGGCCTGCGGCACCTACACCACCCAGACCCTGCTCACCCCGTGGTCGGCCCCTGAGGCCCCCAGCGCAACGCCCTCGAGCTCCTTCGCCACCTCGGTGGCCGCCGCGGGCACCGGCCCCTGCCCGGCCTCCGAAGCCGCCGCCCCGAATAGCCCCTCCTTCGAAGCCGGCACCACCACCCCGCTCGCCGGCTCCTACAGCCCCTTCGTCTTGAGGCTGACCCGCCCCGACGGCTCCCAGAACCTCGCCGGACTGACCACCACCCTGCCGCGGGGCCTGGTCGGCAAACTCGCCGGCGTCCCCTACTGCCCCGAGGGGGCGATCGCCCTGGCAAAGTCACGCGAAGCCCCCAACCAGGGCGCCTCAGAGCTCGCCTCGCCGGCCTGCCCGGCGGCAAGTGAGGTCGGCAGCGTCACCGTCGGTG
>JACDGU010000014.1 GCA_013821475.1 Solirubrobacterales bacterium | reverse complement strand
ATCTTCAACGGCCCCCGCATCAACGGCAACCCGACGGTCGTCCTCCACGCCCAGACCACCTCCCCCGCCACCCAGACCTTCGCGATCCTCGTCCCGATCGAACGCCGCCGCGGCCAGTTCGGCTACCGGGCGACGATCGAACCGCCGCCGATCCTCGGCGGTCGCGGCACGATCACCCACGTCTCGGCCCAGATCGGCCGCCGCTTCAAGGTCGACGACAAGCCGCGCAGCTACGTCTCCGCCCGCTGCTCGGACGGCATCCTCCAGACCCACGGCCGCTTCGAGTTCGAAGACGGCACCGTGATCGACGGCAGCGTCGAAAAGTTCTGCCGCGTCGCGCCGTAGGGCGGCTGGTGACGGACCTGAAGGAGGGTCGGGTGCCCCTCCTCACTCGCCTGACTGGCTGGATCGCCTGCCCGTCCGAGGAAGGCTTCTGGGTCAGCGGCGCAAAACGTTCGGAGGGGCACCCGACCCTCCAACCGGCCCGATCCCAGATCCAGAGATCCCAGGGTTGGAGCCGCGGAATGCTTGGGGAGGGATTGGGTGGGACTCGCCAAGCCTCCCCGCAGTTCGCGCAGGTGAGTCCCACCCGGTCCCTCCTCGCAAGTTCCACCACGGATCGGTCGTCCAGCTCTTCGGCTTTCCTATACTTCCCGGCCCCGGGCCGCTAGCTCAACTGGTTAGAGCAGGAGCCTCTTAAGCTCAAGGTTGAAGGTTCGAGTCCTTCGCGGCCCATCCCCGACGCCCGGCGGCGCCTATTCCGAAAGCGAGGTGCCGCCGCCGAGTCCGCCGAGCGGGTTTTCGAGGCTTCCGGAGCCCGCTCCCTGTTTCGCTCCGGCTTTCGCCGCCTTGTTGGCTTCGGTGACCTGCTTCTGGAATTCGTGCGCGCGTTTGCTGATTTCTTCGAACTGGTTTTCGAGGTTTTCGCGTTCGAACTTGGAGTTGGTTTTCGTCGAGGCTTCTTTCAGGGCCTTTTGAGCCGCTTTGTAGTCGAACGTGTAAAGCGAGTAGAAGGAGAGCGTGCTGAGCGAGTTGAGGCTCGGCCGACCTTCGGCGACGATCTTCTGCGCCCCGGTCGCGGCCTGGATGTTGGCCTCGGATTCGGTCGTGGTCCGCGAGAGCTGGGCCAGGGTGAAGAGCGCCTGCGATGCGACCTCGGCCCCGGCGACGCTCGGTTCCTTGGTCGCCTTCAGGTATTCAGACCAGGCTTCGCTTGCCTTCTCGAGCTGCTGCTTCGATTCGACCGTGTATTCGATCCCGCCTTCGGAGTTTTTCGCGACCGAGCTGTTGCCGGCGTTGATCCGCGCTTTGGTCAGGGCCAGCAGCAGGTCCGCACCTCCCGGTTCTTTGACCAGTTTGTGTTCGATGTGTTCCGCCTGTTCTTCGAACTGGCCGGTCGCGGCGCTGACGCTGTTGCTGGTTCCGAACAGGCCGGCGATGTTGACCGGACCGACGACGAGGAAGAGGCTGGCGCCCATCAACAGGGCGAGAATCGCGTAGACGACTTTGACGACGTGACGTCGTTTCCCGCGGATGTCGAAGACCATCCTGTGCTCGTTGCTGCCTCGCGCCATCTGCTCGCTTTCTACTCCTGGGCCGTGGGCTCGGCCACGGCCCCCCGTCGTCTCCCCCGCTCAGAGACCTTTGCGAGCAAGATACTCAACTCAAACAGAACAAGCAGGGGCACCATCTCGATGATCATCGAGACCGGGTCGACTCCCGGTAGCGCGGCGGCGATTATCGCGATGATCAGATAGGCGTAGCGGCGGTTCGAAGTCAGCTGATCGATCCTCACGATCCCCAGCCGGACGACCGCCAGGATCGCCAGCGGCAGCTGGAAGACGAGGGCGCCGGCGAGCATCGTCGAGGAGAAGAAGCTGTAGTAGTCGCGGGCGCGGACCTGGATGTTGAACTGGTTGTCGTTGAAGTTGAGCAGGAACTTGACCGCGGCCGGCATCACCGCGAAGTAGGCGAAGGCGATTCCGGCAAAGAAAAGGAATGGGAAGAGCAACAGGATCGGCAGCACCGAGCGCCGCTCGTTGGGACTGAAGGCGGGCAGGATGTAGGCATAGAGCTGGTACAGCACGATCGGCATCGCGAGGATGATCGCCCCGTAGGCCGCGACCGTGATCGTCGTCGTGAATGGCTCGGTGATCCCGAAGGTGATCAGCTTCTTGTGGTCGCCGGGCAGCGGCCCACCGGCGATTTCGAGCAGCACGTGGTTCTGCCAGAAGCAGAGGGCGAGGGCGAGGGCGAAGACGACGGCGCAGACGATGATCCGGCTGCGGAGCTCGTCGAGGTGCTCGACGAGGCTGAGTTGATCGTCGTGGGAGACCGCCTTCACACGGCGGGGCATCCCGGACGGGCCTCAGCTCTGTTTGTCGGGAGCGACCTCGGCCTCGGCCGGCTTCTCGATCGGCGCCGTCGCGACCGGGGTCGCCACGGTCGGATCCGTCGTCGCCTGCGTCGCGGCGATCGCTTTGACGTCGTCGTCGGGCTTGTCGTCGTTCTCGCCGGTGACCGAGTCTTTGAACTCGCGGATGCCTTTGCCGAGGCTGTTTCCCAGCTCCGGTAGCCGTTTGGGGCCGAAGACCACGAGGGCGATGATGAGCACGACGATGATCTCTAGGGGACCGATATTTCCGAGCATTGACTTCATGGTAACGGGGTCCGGGGGCGGCCGGACGGGCCGTGGACGAGGTTTTAGCTACTCGTTAATGGGGTTTTGTCGCAAATCTTCTTGAAAGGTCCGGATCAAGTTCGGGTCGAAAGGGTTCGATAAGGAAGAGATGGCAGAGCCCGCCGACAACAGAACCAAGCAGGTCAAGGCCCTGCACATCTGCCCGCGCTGCGACTCGGGCCTGGTCCAGCCGACCGGTTGGGAGCAGGCCAGCGACCGCGCTCACTGGCGCGTCTGGCGGCGCTGCCCGGAGTGCGAGTGGCTCTGCCAGAGCGTCCATAACGAGGACGAGATCGACGCCTTCGACGATCAGCTCGACCTCGGCGCCCACGAGCTCGCCGACGAGCTGCGGGCACTCGAGCACGCCAACATGACCGCGCTGGCCGATTCCTTCGCCGCCGCCCTGGCCGCCGACCTGATCAGCGCCGACGACTTCGCCTAGCCAGAGGGACTGGCCCGGCGCCTCAGCTGTAGCGCTGGACGACGCCGTCGGCGACCAGCGCGAGAAGCTGGCGCTGCTCGACCTCGAAGCCGGCGCTCTCGAGCTGGCGCTTGCCGCTCGCGACCATCTCCAGGGCCCGCGTCCGCACCGTCTCGAGGGCGCCGGTGGCGGCGATCCTGTCGCAGAGCTGCACGGCGGAATCGGTGTCGAGGCCATGGAGATCGACCTCGAGGATGCCGCGGTCGACCCTGGCCGCCTCGATCAGGGGCAGCGTGATCGTCCCGTCGAGCAGGTCGGTTCCACGCGCCTTACCGGTGCGCTCCGGCGGCCCGGTCACGTCGAGCACGTCGTCGAGCAGCTGGAAGGCAAGCCCGACCTCGGCGCCGAACTCGCGCAGGTGCTCGTCGTCGTGGCCGAGCAGGCAGGCGCATTCGAACAGGGTCGCGGTCTTCAGCCGGCAGCGAGCCAGGTAGCGCTCCTCGCTGACGCCGAGGTCGAAGGCGTCGTGACGCTGGGCGAGCTCGCCGCGGGCGAGGGCGACGGAGGCCTCCGCCAGCAGCGCCACCGAGCGGGCATCGCCGGCGTCGGCGAGCATTGCGAAGGCGCGGGAAAGCAGTAGGTCGCCGGTCGCCACCGCCCGCCTTCGCCCCGAGGTGGCGGCGACGGTCGGGTGACCGCGGCGCAGCGGCGCCTCGTCGAGGACGTCGTCGTGGACGAGGGTCGCCATGTGGACCAGCTCGATCGCGGTGGCGGCGCGGACCGCACGGTCGGCGTCGCCCCCTTCGCCGGCGCAGAGCAGGACCAGCATCGGACGCAGGCGCTTGCCGCCGGCGGCAAGCGTCGTGGCGGCGTCCTCGCCGAGCGGATCGCCGTGATCGACGATCGCGGCCCGCAGCCGATCCTCGACCTCGCCCAGGCGCGCGGGCAGCCAGCGGCTGGATGCGTCCAGCACCGCCGTCACCGGCGGCGGCACGGCCGAGCGTCGGGTCACCCGCGGGTGCCGCTATGGATCGCGATGATCCCGCCGGCGAGGACCGTGTAGCGAATCTGCTCGAAGCCGGCCCGGTCCATCTTCTCCGCCAGGCCGCCCGGGCTGGGGAAGCTGCGGACCGATTCCGGCAGGTAGGCGTAGGCCTCGGGGTCGCCCGAGAAAGCGCCGAGCAGGGGCACGATGCGGTCGAACCAGAGCGAGTAGAAGGTTGAGAGCGGCGGTCGCACCGGCTGCGTGATCTCGAGGATCACCAGGCGCCCGCCCGGTCTCAGGACCCGCGCCATCTCCCGCAGGCCGCGATCGAGGTCGGCGAGGTTGCGGACGCCGAAGCCGACCGTCAGCGCGTCGAAGCGCTCACCGTCGTAGGGCAGCGCCAGCGCATCCGCCCACTCGAAGCGGACCCCCGCCGCACCCCGCGAGGCGGTCTTCTCCCGCGCCAGGTCGAGCATCGGCTCGGAGAAGTCGCAGCCGATCACGTGGCCGCCGGGGGCGACGCGGCCGGAGAGCTCGAGGGTGAGGTCGCCGGTGCCGCAGCAGATGTCGAGCGCCGAGTCGCCGGGGCCGAGCTCGGCCTGCGCCGCGGCGCGCTCGCGCCAGCGGTGGTGCAGGCCGGCGGTCATCACCGAGTTGAGCGCGTCGTAGTTGCTGGCGACGCGGTCAAACATGCGGTTGACCTGCCCGGCGAAGTCGGGCGACTGGCGGTTGTCGTTGATCGTGTCCATCGCGCTCAGGACTACGTTAGACGCCGGGCCGCGTCGCCGTCGCTAGTTGAGCGAGGAGAGGAAGTCGGCAAGCTCGTTGAGCTTTTTCGGCGGCAGTTCGCGGAAGGAGGGCATGATCCCCGGCCCGATTTCGACCGAGCGGAGAATTGCGGCGCGCGGTATTCGCGAAGCGATGTGAGTCAATTCGGGACCGGGGCCGTTGTTGCCGTTCTCGCCGATTTTGTGGCAGGCCAGGCAGCCCGATCCGGCCACGACCTCCTTGCCGGCCTCGTATTGGGGCGCGACCTTGAGGTCGATCTGGGTCGGCGAGCCCGCCACCGCCCCGGCGTAAGTCAGGTAGCCCATCGCGAGGATCGTCAGGATCCCGGCGATCAACGCGATCGGGCGGCGCTCGGGACGACGCTCCGGCCCCCGGTCGTAGAACGGCAGCATCAGCAGCAGGACCATGCAGATCGTCGGGATCCCGACCGT
Organism: Solirubrobacterales bacterium; assembly: GCA_013821475.1. Lineage (GTDB taxonomy): Bacteria > Actinomycetota > Thermoleophilia > Solirubrobacterales > 70-9 > VAYN01. The sequence continues at coordinate 24,108 of JACDGU010000014.1, read as the reverse complement.
CGCGATCGGGACCAGCTCCGGCGGTTTGATCACGCGCAGGACCTCGAAGAGGAAGAAGAAGTACCACTCGGGGCGCGGTACGTAGGTGGTCGACGTCGGGTCGGCCTTGGGGCCCTGCTCGGCACCGAGGATCAGCGACATCGCGATGATCACGGCGACGACGATCAACGCCATCGTCGAGTCCTTCAGCACCGCGTAGGGGAAGAAAGGCTTGCCTTTCTTCTTGAAGACCTCGTATTCCTCGAGGTAGTCCTGCTTGTCCTCTGGCTTCATTAGGTCGCGGAGTCACCGTCGACGTGGACACCGTTGCTGCGTCCGGCGCCGTTGACCCGGCCGTTGCCGTTGCCCTCGACGCCGGCGTCGAGCTGGGCAACCGAGGCGGCGACCTTCGGCTTATCCATCTTCATCCACGGCGGCGCGGTCGTGCCGAGCTTCATCACCAGGTAGAGGTGGGCGCCGATCAGGGCGATGATCGCTCCCGGCACCAGCAGCATGTGGATCGCGTAGAAGCGGGCCAGCGTGGTTGCCCCGAGCTCGGGGCCGGCGCGCAGGAAGTCGCTCAGGTAGGGCCCGACGACCGGCCCGGTGCCGTTGATGTTGATGCCGACGATCGAGGCCCAGTAGGAGCGCTGGTCGAAGGGCAGCAGGTAGCCGGTGAAGGCCATCGTCATCGTCAGGATCAGCAGCACGACGCCGATCACCCAGTTGAGCTCGCGCGGGTACTTGTAGGCGCCGAAGAAGAAGGTCCGGCCCATGTGGACGAAGACCAGGATCACCATCACGCTGGCGCCCCACTTGTGCATCCCGTGGACGAACTGGCCGAGTGGCACGTCGTTGTTGATGTGCGAGATCGAGGCGTAGGCCTGGGTCGCCGAGGGCGTGTAGAACATCGCCAGGAAGACGCCGGTGACGGCCTGGACGATGAAGGCGAAGAGCGTCGCCGAGCCGAGCGTGTAGAACCAGTTGGTCCCTTTCGGCACCTTGCGGTAGAGCATCCCGGTGAGGAAGCCACTGGCGCCGGTGCGCTGGTCGACCCAGGCGAGAATGTCGACGGGTGCCTCTTTGGCCTGGTTGCCGAGTCGCTGGACGTGGGTCTCCCGCTCCGGCGGCGAGGTCTTCAGGTCCTGCGGCGCCTGGCCCTTGCCGTTGCCGCCCTGGCCCGGCTTGGCCGGCTTGCGCAGCGGCGCCGGGACAACCGAGTCGGGGATCTTGGGAACGCGTAGTTTCGGCATCAGGGGGCCGGGAAGGTCGAGGGCCGCGGCGGGTAGAGGTATTCCCAGATCCCGCCGGTGAACTCGCCGGGGTCGCGGGCGCGGACCGGATCCAGCTGCGAGGTGACGCTGTAGCGCGGGCCGAGTTCGACCTGGCCGTTTTTGACCCGGGCCTGGAACTGGTCGAGCGGCCGCACCGGCGGACCGCCGATCCGCTTGCCCTGGAAGTCGTAGACGCCGCCGTGACAGGGGCAGATGAAGTTGCCGGCTGCCTCGACGAAGCGGACCGGGCAGCCGAGGTGGGCGCAGCGGTTCGAGACCGCGACGTACTTGCCCGGTTCTTCTTCCAGTTCGGCCGAGCTCTTGCGGACGTAGGCAGTGGTCTTGCCGGCGTCGCCGATCCCCTCGGTTTCGGTGAAGACGACCTGGCGGTAGGTGTCTTCGACGAAATCGCTGACCGGGCCGACCGCCTCCCAACGCTCCTTGCCGCGGTGGAAGATCGGCGCCACCGCGAATCCGACGGCGGGCAGGATGATCGCGGCGCCGGCGATCCCGCCCAGGCCCTGGGCGGCAATCGTGAATGCGCGGCGCCGGGTCATCGACTCGCCCTCGAAGTAGCCGGGGGGGTCGGGTTTGACCCGCTGCTGGGGAGCCTCGTCGGCCCCGTTCATCTTGTCCGCGTCGTCAGCCACGTGTCTCGCGTTTCGAATCGCAAGTCTATTGCGTTGGTGCCGCGGCCGACATCGAGCCGGCCCGGTTTGCCCCGCTACCATCAGCCCGAGCGCCGGGGAGCTTATGGAACCGCGGCGGCAAGGGACCTGGAGGCCGGAAGATGTCGCTCCCGAGATGCAGTCCGAAACTGCTCTACACGGGCCCAATCGCGCATTCCAGCGGGCTCAGCTGAGTTGCGCCGGCGCTCGCCGCGACTCCTCGTCCTGGTCGGTCTGACGGTGCTCCTCACCGCGCTGGTCGCTCCGGCGCACGGCGAGGTCGAGCGCAAGCGCGACCTGATCGTCTCCTTCGGCGGCTCGATCTCCCCACCCCTGCTGCCCCGCAGCGGGCGGGCCGGGGTGACCGTCGGGGTCGACGCCAGGGTGCGAACGGCCGACGGCAGGCTGCCGCCGGCGCTGCAGCGGATAACGCTGGACATCAACGCCAACGGCGTTCTCACACACGCCGGGCTGCCCTCCTGCCCGATCGCCCGGCTGCAGCCGATCAGCACCCAGGACGCGCTGCGGGCCTGCGGAGAAGCGCTGGTCGGACGTGGCGAGGCGGGCGGCGCAATCCTGCTGCCCGAACAGAAGCCGATCCCGTTCGAGGGCCGGGTCGTCGCCTTCAACGGCACCCTTGCCAACGGGCGCCGCGCGATCCTCGCCCACCTCTACACGACGACGCCGTTCCCGCTCACCTTCGTGCTCCCATTCACGATCCAGCGTACCGCCGGGACCTTCGGCACCCGGCTCGTCGGCCTGGTCCCGAAGAACATCAGGGAGCGCACCCACGTCACCCGCCTCTCGCTCCGCCTCGGACGCAGCTACGAGGTCGGCGGGCGGGGACGCAGCTATCTGAGCGCCGGCTGCCCGGCGCCGAAAGGTTTCACGACGGCGACCTTCCCGCTGCTGCGGGCGAGCTACGGATTCGACGACGGCACGACGCTCTCCAGCGTCCTGATCAGGACCTGCCACACGCGGTAGGACCTCTTACTCCCGCGCGGAAATTGACCGCGCCGCGGCCGGCCAGAGGTCCGGGACCTCCTCGGCGCGACCTTCGGCGTGGAGCTGGGCGCAGCGGCTGATCAGGTCGGAGAGGATCGCGACCGCGGCGGTGTCGCCGAGGGTGGCGAGGCGGTTGAGGCCGAGCGCATAGAGGTAGTCGCCGGCGAGCAGGCCGAGATCGGCGTCGTGCCCCGCCAGCAGCCGGGGCTCGCCGTAATGCAGGAGGTATCCCTCGCGGACCGCCTCGACCACCAGCGCGTACTCGCCTGGCGTCGCCTCAGCCCACGGGCCGGTGGCAGCGAGGACACCGAGCTTCGGCGCGGCCGGGGGATCGACCACGTGCGGCGAGATCGGGGTCTCCTCCTCGCGCAGCTGGGCGGCGAGCAGGCGCAGCGCGTCCTCCGGTGCCCCTTGGTTCCTTTTGCACGTCATGCGTAAATAAGGAACCACGCGATGGGCGGGTTCACGCCAGGGCCTCGTCCAGCGCCTCGGCGGCGGCTTCGAGGGTGCGGTCGACGGTCGCCTCGCTGTGGGCGAGGGAGACGAACCAGGCCTCGAACTGGGAGGGCGGCGGGTAGACGCCGCGGTCGAGCAGCGCCCGGCAGAAGCGGGCGTGGGCCTCGGTGTCGCAGGCGGAGGCGGAGGCGAAGTCGTGGACCGGCTCGGGGCTGAAGAAGAGCGTCGTCAGGCCCGGCGCGGCGCTGACCTGCAGCGGCCGGTCTTCGGCGAGGGTCGCGAAGCCGTCGGCGAGCCGTTCGGTCAGCTCGCCGAGCCGGGCGTAGGCGGCGACGTCCAGCCGGCTCATCGTCGCCAGCCCCGCGGCGACCGCCAGCGGGTTGCCCGAGAGGGTGCCGGCCTGGTAGACGTCGCCCGCCGGGGCGATCCGTTCCATCGCCTCGCGCGGCCCGGCGAAGGCCGCCGCGGGAAGGCCGCCGCCGATGATCTTGCCGAGCACGGTGAGGTCGGGTTCGACGCCGTAGAGCTCCTGGGCGCCGCCGCGGGCGACGCGGAAGCCGGTGATCACCTCGTCGAAGACGAGCAGCGCGCCGGCCGCGGCGGTCGCCTCGCGGAGGAACTCGAGGAAGCCGGGAAGGGGCGGGACGACGCCCATGTTGGCGGCGATCGGTTCGGCCAACAGCGCCGCCACCGGGTGCTCCTCGAGCGCCCGCGAAACCGCCTCGCGATCGTTCCAGGGGACGACCACGGTTGCCGCCGCCTGCGCCGACGTCACCCCCGGGCTGCCGGGAACGCCAAGCGTCGCCAGCCCGGAGCCGGCGTCGGCGAGCAGGCCGTCGGAGTGGCCGTGGTAGGCGCCGGCGAACTTGATCGCGACCTCGCGGCCGGTGATCGCCCGCGCCAGCCGCACCGCCCCCATCGCCGCCTCGGTTCCGGAGCTGGTCATCCGCACCATCTCGACCGAGGGGAAGCGGTCGACGACCTCGTCGGCGAGCTGCACCTCGGCCGCGGTGGCGGCGCCGAAGCTGGTCCCGCGTCTGGCCGCTTCGATCACCGCCGAGATCACCGCCGGCTCGGCGTGGCCGAGGATCAGCGGGCCCCAGGAGCCGACCCAGTCGAGGTAGCGGTTGCCGTCGACGTCGACGATCTCGCAGCCTTCGCCGTAATCGATGAAGATCGGCTCGCGGCCGATCTGGCGCATCGCCCGGACCGGCGAGTTGACGCCGCCGGGCAGGACCTGGAGGGCGCGCTGATAGAGGCCCTCCGAGCCGGAGCCGCTAGGAATGCTCGGCCTCCCAGGCGGCGTAGTCGTCGGTGAAGTAGTGGAGGCGGATCTTCTTGTACTCGGTTGAGGAGTAGAGCGTCGCGCGTCCGTCGGGACCGATCCCGCAGTCGTCGGCGATCGCGTCGAGAACCGCGTCGCACTCCGGCTTGGAGCGGCCGTGAGCCATCGTGAAGACGCTGTAGGGCCAGTCCTCGTAGGTCGGCCTCTGGTAGCAGTGGGAGACGCCGCGGAACGACGCCATCCGCCCACCGACCTCCATGATCTTGTCCTCGGGCACCTTCCAGACGCCCATCCCGTTGGCCGAGAAGCCGGCGCGGCGGTGGTAGAGGATCGCCGCGACGCGACGCAGGATCTTGCGGTCGATCAGGTCGCGCAGCCGGCTCAGCAGCTCGTCGGTCGCGATCCCCAGCGCGGCGGCGGCCTCGTCGTAGGGGCGCTCGACCGCAGCCATCGGACCCTGCAGCGCCTGGATCACGGCGATGTCGTCCTCGCCGTAGGGCTGCGCCTCGAGCTCGCGCGGCGGTGCCGCCTCGACCGCGGCGGCGAGCGCCTCGGTGCCCTTCTCCATCTCCAGGTTCATGTTGATCTTGAACAGGGTCAGGGTCGGCAGCTCGCGCATCGACTCGGCGCCGGTCTCGCGCATCAGCGCCTCGATCGTGCCGTCGAGACCGAGCTTGGAGTCGGGCGGGGTGGCGATCGTGAACCAGAGGTTGAAGTCGTGGGTGCGCAGGTAGTTGTGGGAGACGCCGGGGTGGGCGTTGACCGCCTGGGCGGCGCGCTGGGGGTTGTCGGCGTCGACTTTGGCAGCGACCAGCATCGATTCGTAGCCGAGCGCGCGGGTGTCGAAGATCGGCGTGATCTCGCGGATGATGCGGCCGTCGAGCAGGCGCCGGGTGCGGGCGAGGACGTCGTCGAGCTCGAGCTCGGCCTCGGCGGCGACGAGCGCGAACGGCTCGGGGTCGAGCGGGAAGTTCGACTGCAGCATGTTCATCAGCCGCTTGTCGGTCTCGTCGAGCGGAATCGCCGAGCCGTCCTTGCGGGAGCGGGCCTTCGACTGGGGCATTTTCACCGGAGCCACAGAGCGGCCTCCTTCGCGTAGTAGGTGACGATCGCGTCGGCCCCAGCCCGGCGAATCGAGGTCAAGGTCTCGAGAACCGCCTGGCGCTCGTCGATCCAGCCGTTGGCGGCGGCGGCCTTCAGCATCGAGTACTCGCCGGAGACGTGGTAGGCGGCGACGGGAGCGGCGGTCGCGTCCTTGACCCGGCGGACGACGTCGAGGTAGGGAGTCGCGGGCTTGACGATCAGCATGTCGGCGCCCTCGTCGAGGTCGAGCTCGGCCTCGCGCACGGCTTCGGCGGCGTTGGCCGGGTCCATCTGGTAGCCGCGGCGGTCGCCGAACCCGGGGGTCGAGCCGGCCGCGTCGCGGAAGGGGCCGTAGAAGGCCGATGCGTACTTGGCGCTATAGGCGATGATCGGCACGCCCGGGTGACCCTCCTCGTCCATCTGGTACCGGATCGAGCCGATCCGGCCGTCCATCATGTCGCTCGGCGCGATCGCGTCGGCACCGGCCTCGGCGTGGGAGATCGCGACTTTCGCCAGCAGCTCGACGGTGAGGTCGTTGTCGACCTCCTTGCCGCCCTGGCGGAAGACGCCGCAGTGTCCGTGGGTCGTGTACTCGCAGAGGCAGACGTCGGTGATCACGGTGAGGTCGGGGTGGGCGTCCTTGAGTGCCCGGACCGCCATCTGGACGATGCCCTCCTCGTCATAGGCGCCGCTGCCGACCTCGTCCTTGGCGGCCGGGATCCCGAACAGCATCAGCGCGCCGACGCCGGCGGCGGCGATCTCGCCCGCCTCCGCGACCAGGCCCGAGATCGAGAAGCGCTCGATGCCCGGCATCGACTCGACCTCCTCGCGGATTCCCTCGCCCGCGATCACGAAGGCGGGCTGGATCAGGTGCGTCGGCGACAGCTCGGTCTCGCGCACGAGAGCGCGGAAGGTGTCGGTGCGGCGCATGCGGCGCATGCGGGTACTCGGGAAGGGCATCAACGCCGAGTTTAGGGAAGGGACGTGTGTCGCTTCGCCGCCGGCCAGTAGCGTTCCCGGCGTGCAGGCACGGGGGTTGGTCAAGCGCTACGGCAACAGGCAGGCTCTGCGGGGGGTGGACCTCGGTACCGACCCGGGGGAGCTGGTCGCGATCACGGGGCCCAACGGCGCCGGCAAGACGACCCTGCTCTCGATCCTCGCCGGGGTCCTCGAGCCCGACGGCGGCGAGGTCCTGGCCGGTGAGGGCGAGGTCGGCTGGGTGCCCCAGCAGGCGGCCCTCTACCGGCGGCTGACGGTCGCGGAGAACCTGCTGCTCTTCGCCCGCCTCGAGGGGCACGAGGACCCGCGTGCCTCGACCGAGGAGATGCTCGAGCTGTCCGGCCTCGGCGAGCGCCGCGGCGAGATCGTCGCCCGCCTCTCCGGCGGCAACCAGCAGCGGATCAACATCGCGATCGGCCTGCTCTCGCGGCCGGCGGTGCTGCTGCTCGACGAGCCCAGCGTCGGCCTCGACCCGCGCCAGCGGGCGCGGCTGTGGGAGTTCGTCTCGGGGTTGGCCGCGCGGGGCACGACGGTGATCTTCTCGACCCACGACATTCAGGAGGCCGAGCGCTACGGCGGGCGCCTGCTCGTCCTCGCCGACGGCGAGGCACTCTTCGACGGCTCGCCCGCGGCGCTGCGCGAGGACGTCCGTCGCGAGGCGCCCGTGGCCGCCGACCGCGACTTCGAGACCGCCTTCGTCGCCTACCTCCAGCACCGGGGGCACTGACCGATGCGCTGGCTCTTGCTCAAGGACCTGCAGATCCTGCGGCGCTCGCCGCTGCAGGCGGCGCTGCTCGTCGTCTACCCGATCTTGATCGCGATCCTGGTCGGGCTGGCGATCTCCGGCGGCCCGTCGAAGCCGCGGGTCGCCTTCCTCAACGAAGTCCCGGCCGACAGCCGGATCAGCGTCGGCGGGCAGCAGTTGCCCGCCGCCAGCGTCGGCAGCCGGATCTGCAGCCGGGTCGAGTGCGTCGCCGTCAAGGACCGGGCGGAAGCGCTCGGCAAGGTCGAATCCGGGGATGCGCTTGCGGCGCTGGTCCTCCCCGCCGACCTCGTCGACGAAATCAACTCGCTCTCGAGCCTCAGCCCGGGCGCCCCCAAGGTCGAAGTCCTCGTCAACGAATCCGACCCGGTCAAGGCGCAGCTGGTCAACGAAAGGATCACGACCCTGCTGGCGCAGGCCAACCTCGCCATCGCCCGCCGGATCGCCGCCGAAGGCGGTCACTATCTGAAGCTCCTGATCGACGGCGGCGAGCTGCCGGTGCTCGGGCAGTCGATCCACATCCTCGGCCTCCGCGCCACCGGCCAGATCCTCAGCGCGCTCGAACCGGCGCTGCCCCCCGGCCCCCTGCGGGAGGCCCTCGGCCAGGTGACCAGCTTTGCCGGCGAGGCGCGCGAAAACCTCGACATCGCCGGGCCGCTGATCGAACGCCTGGCGCAGCCGATCCAGGTCGACAAGGTCGCGGTCGGCGGCGCCTCGCCGCCGCTGGAGACCTTCGCGATCGCGGTCGCCGCGACCCTCACCCTGGCCTTCGTCGCGGTCCTCCTCGTCGCCGGCTCGCTGGCCCTGGAGCGCGAGGAGAACGCCTTCCCGCGGCTGACCCGCGGCCTGATCTCACGCGAGGGGCTGCTGGCCGAGAAGGTGCTGCTCGGCGTCGGCGTCGGCCTGGTGGTGACGATGCTGATGCTCGCCGGGCTGGAGATATTCGTGCCGCTGCAGTGGAGCCGGATCGGCCTCTGGCTGGCGGCGATCCTCCTCGGCGGTGCGGCGCTGGCCGCGGCGGGCGCCGCGCTCGGGGCAGCAGCGCGGGAGGTCCGGGCCGTCTCCCTGCTCGCCTTCATGGTCACCCTGCCGATCGCCTTCCTCTCGCTGGTCCCCTCGGGTGCGATCGGCGGCGGCATCTACGACGCGATCAAGATCGTCACCGCGATCTTCCCCTTCAAGCCGGCGCTGCAGGCGATGACGGCGGCGCTCGACTCGGCCGGTCCGGGCATCGCCGGGCCGCTGGCGCATCTGGCGGTCCTTACCGTCGCCTACAGTCTGCTGGCCCGCCTCGCCCTGCGCCGCTTCGCGACGATCTGAGGCTAGAGCTCGAGTGGCCGCGAGCCGCCGTGGAGCACTGCGCTGCGGGTGGCGGCGAGGCCGGGGTCGAGGCTCGACTCGACGAAGCGTTCGAGGTCGAGCTCGGGGGCGAGGATGTGGCGGACCCGCTCCAGCACCTCGACCTCGCCCAGCGAGGGGAAGCGGCGCTCCACCGCCTCGATCGCCACCAGCGCGACCTCCGAGCCGTCGATCAGAAGGCAGCCGTGGCGGCTGACGTAGGCGGCCACTCCCGCCAGCTCGCCGCCACCGTCGAGTCGCAGGGCAAGGCCGGTGAGATCGTGCAGCTCGTAGTTGGGCTCCGTCGCCGAGAGCAGCCGCAGCTGCTCTGCGGTCGGGTAAGCGACGAAGACCGGCGCGGTCGTGCCGGGGCTGCGCTGCAGGGTCGAGGGGACAGCGCCGTAGGGAGAGATGTGAGCCGAGTAGACGACGTCGAAGTCGTCGAGCTCGGCCCGCAGCACCGGCAGCGGCACCCCCGGCAACGTCGCCAGCTTGCGCGCCAGCACCGGCACCGAGGCGTTGGCGCCATAGGCGAGCAGCGGCCGACGGCCGCCGAGGTCCGGCCCCTCCGACGGCAGCTCGAGCGCCTCGCCGCCAAGCTGGGCAAAGGAGCGCAGAGGCGCCGCGTAGGGGTAGGCGACGGCGCGCGCCAAGATCTCGCCCGGATGCAGCGGCTCGTTCACCTGGCCCAATCTCGCAGATAGGGTCAGCGAAGCATGCGACTCCTCTTCATCGGCGACGTCGTCGGCAGCCCCGGCCGCAAGGGGCTGCGCGAGACGATGCCGGCGCTGCGCGAGCAGCACGCCCCCGACCTGATCGTCGTCAACGGCGAGAACTCGGCCGGCGGGATGGGGATCACCGAGCGCACCGCCAACGACCTCTTCGCCGCCGGCACCGGCGTGATCACCACCGGCAACCACGTCTACCGCCATCGCGAGGCCTACGAGTTCCTTGAACGCGAGCAGCTGGTGGTGCGGCCGGCGAACTACCCGCAGGGCAACCCCGGCCGCGGCTACACCGTGGTCGAGGCGGGCGGAATGCGGGTCGGCGTGCTCAACCTCAGCGGCGGCGTCGGCCTCAAGGTCGCCCGCTCGCCGTTCGACACCGTCGACGGCATCCTCGATCGGATCGAGGCCGACGCGATCGTCGTCGACTTCCACGCCGAGGTGACGAGCGAGAAGGTGGCGATGGGCTGGCACCTGGACGGCCGGGTCGCCGCCGTCCTCGGCACCCACACCCACGTCCCGACCGCTGACGCGCGGGTGCTGCCGAAGGGAACGGCCTTCATCTCCGACGTCGGCATGACCGGCTCGCGAACCAGCGTGCTCGGCGTGAAACCGGAGCAGGCGCTGGCCTCGATGATCACCCAGATGCCGACCCGCTTCGAAACCGCTGAGGAGGACGTCTGGGTGATGGGCGCCCTGGTCGAGATCAACCGACAGGGGCTGGCCGACTCGATTGTGCAAGTGATGGTTCCGGCTCCGGTCGAGGGTCAGTAGCGCCGCCCTCCAGCGCCGCCATCGCCACCAGCAGCAGCGGGTAGAACCAGACGATGTAGAGGTAGAACCAGTGCTGCAAAGTGAGCTGGAGCAGGATGATCAGCGCCGCGCCGAGCGCGGCCACCTGAATCAGCGACTTCTCGCGAGGGCGGAGGGCCAGAAATAGCGAGAAGGCTCCGGTTGCGACGATCAGGACGGTTCGCAGCCAGTCGAGCGAGGGCACCTGGCCCCAGATGCTGAAAGGGGAGTCCCTCCCGGCTTGGAACGCGAAGGTCCGGTCGTAGAAGGTGCCGAGCCCAGGGTTGAGTGCCGGCCACAGCATCACTGCGAGGGTCACTGCGATGAAGCCGGCAGCGAAGAGGAGGGGCTTGCGGAGAGCGACGAGAGAGCCCTGCGGGCGAGGTGTTCGTTCTCGGGCTCCCTCGTCGCTCTCCACGAGTCGCTCCTCTGGGTCCGGCTCAGATGGGGTGTAGGTCAGCAACATCGGGGCGAGCAGGGCGGGGGAGAACTTGGCCCAGGTGGCCAGGGCGAGCGTCGCTCCGCGCGCGAGGGGCCTGGCTAAGACGAGCAGGGTCGCGACCAGCAGCATGGCCACCAACGAGTCGTTGGAGTTGGACTCGAGGGTGAAGGCGGTGTACGGGTAGGCGGCCCAGCCGAAGGCGAGAATCGCGGCCAGGCGTTTGCCGGCGGGTCCGGGACGGATGCGGATTCCGAGCAGGATCAGGAAGCCGAAGGTGAGGAGGTCGAAGGTGATCGCGGCGCCGTGCGCGCCGGGCAGGTCGTCCCAGGTTCCCGACCAGGGCCAGATCCGCTCGAAGGGGACGTAGGCGTAGTAGTTGACCGGGCCGTAGGTGTCGCCCTCGGAGATGTCTTCCGGGAAGTTGCCGTAGATCGCTTCGCCCTGGGCGACCCGGTCGGCACCGACGATCCCGGCGTAGCCGATGTCGGTGGTGCCGGAGTCGGCCATGTTGAGGCCGACCCGGAACCCGATCAGGAAGAGCGCCGCGACCAGCAGCCAGGAGACCTTCCAGACCGGGCTCAGCCCCTCGCCCCTGCCGCGGAAACCCAGCCAGAGGGCCCGCCCGAGCAGGTACAGCAGCACCGGGTACTGGAGTGGCACCGAGACCCCGATGTCGCCGCGATTGAAGAAGATGTGGGAGGCGCCGAAGGCGAGCAGGACGACGAGGTCGAGGTTGGCGACCCGGCGCCAGCGGCGCCAGTCGAAGAGGCCGACGAGGAAGATCGCGCAGAGCGGGATGAAGACGTAGGGGGCGTCGAGCTTGTGGCCGAACTGACCCGAGTAGCCGCGGGCCATCTTCCAGGCCACCTGGTAGCCGGTCCACGACTCCATGACTTCGCCGGAATCCCGATCGACGAGGACCAGCGCCACCTCCTTGCCCTTGGCGAAGTAGGCGACCTCCCAGTGCCCTTCGTTGAGGCTGGCGCTCGAGCTCGTGCCGTGGTTCTCGCGTTTCTCCTTGACGGCGTTCGGATCGCGGTCGGCGATTTCGATCGCCTTGGTTTCGGTGATCCGGGCGGCGCCCAGGCCTTCGCCGGAGAACGCCCCGGCGGTGGCGAGCGGAAGCGCTACGGCAAGGAGAGCCGCGGTGGCGAGCAGCACCCCGAGGGCGACCCTCGGCTTCAACCGACGTCCAAGCCGAAGTGGGTCCTGATCACCGGGGCCACGTCTTTCAGCGTCCACTGCTCGCGCTCGCCGGCAGAGTCCGGCCCACAGCCGACGAACAGCAGCGGCCCCAGCGAGTCGCCGGCGTGCAACGCCCCATGGCTGCCGCCGCCGGCGTGGGTGACGCCGCCCCAGTCGACCGCCTCGAAGCCGGGCTCGAGCGAGACGATGAAGTCGCCCGAGTGCGGCGCGGTCAGCGCCGAAAAGACCCGGGCCAGTGGGTCCGGGTAGGCCTCGCTGCGCAGCTGCCCGTCCTCGATCTCGGCCTCCAGCGCCGTCGGCTCGCCGTCGATCTCCCAGCTGCCGCCACGCAGGTCGGCAACGCCCTCGCCCGGCCGGAAGCGGAACCGCTCGCCGCCGCGCTCGACCACCGCCCACTCGCCGCCGCCCCTCGGCATCCCCGGCTCCAATCGCTGCAGCGGGCGGCCCTCGGAGTCCTCCAGCCGGCAGACCAGGTCGACGCCCTCGATCTCGGCCAGCCGCTCGCCGACCGCCGTCGGCTCGGCCCGCTCCCCCTCCCCCGGCAGCAGGTAGACGTGGGCGGCGCGGCCGGTCGGGCTGACCGCGAGCTGCGCCAGCCCGGGCCGGTCGTCGGAGGGCTGCAGGACGGTCCAGCTGCCGGCGAGCAGCTCGGCCAGCGGCAGCCCGCGGTGGACCGGGGTCTGGCCGTGATCGGCGACCAGGATCAGCGCGTGCTGCTCGAGAAACGCGTCCAGCCCACCCGCCGCCGCGGCGAATTCCGCGAAGCAGCCGTCGGCCTTGGCGATCGCCTCGACGCTGGCCTCGGGGCCGTGTTTGTGCGAGTAGTTGTCGGTGTCCGGCAGCGAGAGCAGGAAGAAGTCGAAGAGGTCCTCCTTGATCAGCTCGGCGCCACAGCAGGCGGCGTACTCGTCGCGGACGCCGGGGATCGAGGTCGACTTGCACGGCACCTCGCGGCTGGCGTAGAGGTCGCCATAGAAGAGCTCCGTCGGCCCCCAGGTGTGGTGCTGGAACTTCAGCCTGGTCGCGTCGACGGCGCGGCGCATCAATCCGTCGAGCGAGACCTCGTGGCGAGTGCGGCCGCGGTAGATCAGGAACGGCGTGCAGGCGGTCCGCTGGCCGGCGTCTTCGAGCTGCTCGAAGACGGTCTCCACCTCGGGGCTGAGGTGGGCGAGGTTCATGTTGTAGACGAGGTCGTAGAGGGCGCGGAAGACGCCGAAGGCGCGGGTCGCGTCGAGCGAGGACCCGTACTCGACGTAGCGCCGCTCGAGCCTGTGGTACCAGTTCATGCCGCTGATCCAGTGGCGGTCGGAGCCGACCCCGGTGACCATCTCCGAGCAGGCCACCGGCGTCACCGAGGGGAAGCTGGAGACGCAGTCGGGGATCAGGACACCGCGCTCGAGAAGCGTCGCGAAGGTGGGAGCCCGCCCCTCCTCGATCGCCCGCCGCAGCATGTCGGTGCGCAGCGAGTCGACGTAAGTCAGCACCAGCTTCTTCTTCGCCCCCGGCATCGGCGTCAATGATCGCGGACGCGGCCGTTCGGCCGGGCTGGGAGAAACCGCTGCTACCGGAGGACGCGGAGGCCCGCGTGTTTGCGCTGGGCGCGGCGGTGGCGGGAGATGCCGAGCCAGGCCAGCGCGATCGCGACGACGATCACCAGGATCGGGACCAGCACCGAGATCGCGACGACGATCAGGGCGGCGAGGGCGACGATGAAGCCGAGCGCGCCACCGCCGCTTCCCTCGCGGCGGCTGGCACCGAAGACGAGGTCGCTGATGACCAGGCAGGCCGCGGCCGCACCGACCAGGGCGAGCACTCCACCGAGGGCGCCGGCGAGTAGGAAGCCGACGACGAGGCCGATCACCGCGGCCAGCAGGGTCATCCGCCCGCGGGCGGATCCATGGGTGCCGGTGGTGCCGGCGAGCATCCCGATCGCGATGCCGATCCCGAGCTGAGTCAGATTGTCCACGTGCGAAAACCTAACCTCCCTGGCACCTCGGCGTCGATCCGCCACACTTCTCGGATGAGCGAAGTACCCCAACCGCCGCATCGGCGCCGCGCCCACACCAGCACCCGCGACCTCGCGCGCTACGCCGGGCTCTTCGCCGAGCGGACCACGGTGATGCGCTCCTCGGCGATGCGCGACCTGATGGCGATCACCGCCCGGGCGGAAGTGATCTCGCTCGCCGGCGGCCTGCCGGACACCTCGACCTTCCCCGCCCAGAGCTTCGCCGCGCAGATGACCCGGATCGCCCAGGAGTCGGTTGCCGAGGCGCTGCAGTACGGGCCGACCGAGGGCTTCGAGGAGACCAAGGACTGCATCCTCGAAGTGATGGCCGCCGAGGGGATGCTGCCCGACCCCGAAGACGTAATCGTCACCACCGGCGGCCAGCAGGCGATCGACCTCGTCTGCAAGACGCTGGTCGATCGCGGCGACGTCGTCATCTGCGAGGCGCCGACCTACCCAGGCGCGGTGCCCGTCTTCTGCAGCTACCAGGCCGACGTGATCCAGATCGAGTGCGACGACGACGGGATGCGGGTCGAGCAGCTCGAGATCCTGCTCGGGGAGCTGTGCCGCGAAGGGCGTCGGCCCAAATTCGTCTACACGGTGCCGACCTTCCAGAACCCCGCCGGGGTCACGATGTCGCTCGAGCGCCGCCAGCGCCTTGTCGAGCTGGCCCGCGCGCACGAGATGCTGGTGGTCGAAGACAACCCCTACGGGCTGCTTCGCTACGGCGGCGAGCCGCTGCCGTCGCTCTACCAGCTCGACGGCGGCGACTTCGTCATCTATCTCGGCACCTTCTCGAAGATCCTCTCGCCGGGGATCCGGCTCGGCTGGGCGGTGGCGCCGCCGCCGGTGATGGAGAAGATCATCATCGGCAAGCAGGCCGTCGACCTCTGCACCTCGACCCTGACCCAGTACTTCGTCCGCGAGTACTTCGCCGAAGGGCGCTGGCGGCGCTACGTCGAAGATCTGGTCGAGATCTACCGCTCGCGCCGTGACGTGATGCTGGCTGCGCTCGAGGAGCACTTCCCCGCCGAGGCGACCTGGACCGAACCGCAGGGAGGGCTCTTCATCTGGGCGACCCTGCCGGAGTACATCGACACCGGCGACCTGCTGGCCAAGGCGCTGCGAACAGACGTCGCCTTCGTTCCCGGCCAGGCCGCCTACATCGACGAGCGCGGGCGCAACTCGATGCGACTCAACTTCTCCGGCGTCGACGAGGATGAAATCCGCGAGGGCATCCGCCGGATCGGCCGCGTCATCGCCGAGCAGGTCGATCTCTACGGGGCGCTGACGGGAGACCGCCCGCAGGCGCCCGCAGGCGGAGCCGAGGACACGGGCGGAATTGGTTCGCGACCGAATCCGGCGACGTCCATGTCTGATTCCCCGGAGACGGATTCGGTCGTGCTGCCGTTTCGCAGGACGGGCGAGGGCGCGGCGTGAAGGTCGCCGTCCTCAAGGGCGGTCGCTCGCTCGAGCGCGGAGTCTCACTGCGCTCCGGCGCCCGGGTCGAGGATGCGCTCGAGCGGCTCGGCCACGAGGTGCTGGCGATCGACGTCGGCGCCGACCTGGTCAAGCGGCTCGGCGGGGAGCGACCGGATGTCGCCTTCGTCGCGATGCACGGCGTCGGCGGCGAGGACGGCACCGCCCAGGAGCTGCTGGAGATCCTCGGCATCCCCTTCACCGGTCCGGCGGCGGCGGCCTGCGCGCGCTGCATGGACAAGGTCCTGGCCAAGCACGCGATGCGCGATGCGGGGATCCCGACGCCGGACTGGTTCGCCTTCAACGAGACCGCCTTCCGCGAGCTCGGCGCCGCCGACACCCTGGGGCGGCTCGAGGAGCGACTCGGCTTCCCGCTGGTCGTCAAGCCGAGTCGCGGCGGCTCATCGCTGGGGATCAAGTTCGCGGGCTCTCCCGGCGAGGTCCCGCAGGCGCTCGTCTCCGCCTTCAGCTACGACGATCGGGTGCTGCTGGAGCGCTTCGTCGGTGGGCGCGAGCTGGCGGTCAGCGTGCTCGGCGGCGAGGCGCTGCCGGTGGTCGAAGCGATCCCGGCGGAGGGCGACCGCTACGACTTCGAGGCCCGCTACGCGATCGGCGCCAGCCAGTTCGTCTGCCCGGCCGAGCTCGACCCGGAGGAGCAGCGCCTGGTCACCGAGGCTGCGCTCGACACCTACCGGGCGCTGGGATGCACCGGCTTCGCCCGCATCGACCTGATCCTCGACGACGAGGGGCCCTGGGTGCTCGAGGCCAACGCGATCCCGGGCCTCACCGACACCAGCCTCCTCCCCCAGGCCGCCGAGGCGGCGGGAATGTCATTCGAGCAACTGGTCGAACGAATCCTCGACCTGGCCCTGATCAAAGTCCGCTAGACCCCACCCAGCTCCCCAAGTTAAAAGCTTCCCGCCTCGGCGCTCCCGTGAGCGAACCGAGAGAGCGGGGGTGGTTGGAGGGTCGGGTGCCCCTCCGAACGTTTTGTGCCGCTGGCCCAAGGGCCTCCCTCGGACGGCCCCCAGCGATCCCGCCAGTCAGGCAAGTGAGGAGGGGCACCCGACCCTCCAACCACCCCCCGTCCCTACGAATCCTCTTCCTGCGCAAAATCTTCAGGCGTAACCTCGTCGAGGAACTCTTTGAATTTGTCGACGACCTCCTCGGTGTCCTCGACCTCGTGCTCGAACTCGATCGCCGACTCCTCGATCACGTCCTCGGCGGCGAAGATCGGTGCCGAGACGCGGACGGCGAGCGCCAGCGCGTCGGAGGGACGAGAGTCGATTTCGACCTCGGAGCCGTTGACCGAGACGGTGATCGAGGCGTAGAAGGTGTTGTCGCGCAGTTCGGTGACCGAGACCCGCTCGCATTTCGCGTCGAGGTTGTCGAGCACGTCGGAGAGCAGGTCATGGGTCATCGGCCGCGGCGTCGAGGCGCCCTGTAGCTTCATCAGGATCGCCGCCGCCTCCGGGTGGCCGATCCAGATCGGCAGAAAGCGGTTGCCGTCGACCGTCTTCAGCAGCACGATCGGCTGCTTGCCGACCATGTCGAAGCTGACGCCATAGATCTGCATCTGCTGCACGAGTGAGGCTCCCGACCGTGGTTGGCCGTCGATTATAGGTCGGCGAAGTGGGCGATCCTGGATTCGAACCAGGGACCTCGTCCTTATCAGAGACTGGTAATGACCTCGGCAAATGGCTTGAGGACAGGGATTCCTGGAAACAAGCGATTTTCGCGAAGTCAAGAAGGGACAGGAAGGAACTCTGTAGGGCGGATCTGTTCCTACCTTTGTTCCTACCCAGCCGGGCTCATTGCCCGGCTGCATCGGCTCGCTGCCGACGATCATATTCGGCGCGGCGGGTTGATTCATTCCGACGCAAGTGAACGCAGCTATCCCCCCAGCCACTTTGGTGGCTGGGTGTGAGGCCCGCTCCAGTGGGCCTCAGCGATTTAAAGGGCAACGATTTCGGCACTCAGCGCCACGCGAAATCCGATTTATCTGATATTCTCGAGATATGGCTCGCCTGACCGCCACCGAGGTCGCCCGCAACTTCTCCGAGGTCGTCAACCGGGTGGGCGCCGGCGAGGAGGTCGAGGTGGTCCGAAACGGTGTGCCGGTCATGCAGCTGCGTCCACCCCGAGGTGGACTCACGGTCTCCGCGTCGCGCTGGCGCGAGCTGATGGCGACCGCCCCCTCGGTCGATGTCGATTTCGCCCACGACGTGGAAGCGGCGCGGCGCGAGATCGGACCTCCGAGCGCCGCATGGCCGTCCTGATCGACACCTCGGTGCTGATCGACGTCGAGCGGCGCGGCGGAACGCTGGAGCACGCGATCGGCGAGCAGGAGCGGGCAATCAGTGCGATCACCGTCTCCGAGTTGCTGCACGGTGTCCACCGCGCCGTCGGCGAGTCCGTCCGCGTCCGTCGCGAGGCCTTCGTCGAGCATCTGCTCGCCTCGCTCGAGGCGCTGCCGGTGACGATGGCGGTGGCACGTGCCCACGCCGGGGTCTGGGCCGGTCTGGAGCGCAAGGGCAAGATGATCGGCGCCCACGACCTCTGGATCGCCGCCACCGCCCTGACCCACGGCATGAGCCTCGCCACCGCCAACGCGACGGAGTTCGAACGCATCCCCGGCCTCACCGTCGTGGCGCTCTGAGGCGTTCGCGGCCGGCCCTCCTCTCCTCTGTAGCAACCCGATTCCGCGTCGTCTGGTCGGGCCGCAGTCACCCGCAAGGGCGCGCCAGCGACCCCGAGTGAAGCGAGTGGGTTGACGGCGGCCCGGCTCCCCCACATTCTGTCCTGGTCGGCAGGCGTTGGCGCAGCCCACCCTGCCCCGACCTGGCCGCCATTCTCTGTTCCGCTCAGCGAGCGGCGCTCGCAATGCAGCTGGGACGGCGGATAGCCTGGGCGACCTTGACTGAGCACGAGTGGATTCACCTGACCGCCGAGCAGCTGAGCGCCGACCGGGCACTTGTCGCCGCCCTCGAACGCTTCCAGGCACCACCGGGGCGGGCAGGAGAGGCAGCGACCTCGTGGCTCAAAGAGCGGGCTCTCAAGGAGACGAGCCACATCGCGAGCTACCTGCTGCTCGTCAAGGGTGAGGTCGCCGGCTTCTATTCGCTCGGAATGAGCGAAGTGGAACTACGGACGCAGCATCGCAAGAAGCTTGAGGTCAGCCATCCGCGCCAGGGGGCTGTGCTGATCCTCTGGCTGGCGCGCGCGGCGGAGGCCGACGTGGACGCGGCGACGATCCTGCGGCACGCGGTCGGCATCGCCCAGATCGGAGCGCGCCAGGTGGGCGCTGCCGTCATCGCGTCGATCCTTTCGACGCGGCAAGCGAGGGCTACTGGCGAGAGCATTTCGGCTTTCGCAGCTCCCTCACGAAAAGGGCAGACGCCGATAGGACGCAGCGCAGCCGACTCTGGATGCCGCTCTTTCCCGAAGCCTAGACAGGCTGACCAACGCGGGTACGCGGCCGGGTGGTTTCAGCCACGTAGCGCTCCGCGTTCAGGCAGAACTCGCGCCAGCGCTCGTCGAGACGAGCCTTGGCCAGCTCGTCCGCGTCGATCACGGTCGGCGTGTCGACCGCCTGCTCGGCATCGGTCGAGGCGGCGAGAATGTGTCTCTGATCGTCAGCCATCTGCTGTACAGGGTATCGGCTAACGGGGATCCGATCTAGAGGTCGCTGCTACTCGATCCCGAGACCGCGGTCGATGTCGCGGTCCGGGTCCGAGCTCCCCGGCCGCCGCCCGGCCGCGACGGCGGTGCCGATCACCTCGTATCCCTCCCGCTGCCACGCCCTGGCCGCGGCAGAGAGGACGACGCCCTTGCCGGTGCCGGCGCGACTGACCAGCACCGAGACGCCACCCGGACCGGTGATCGTCTCCAGCGCCTGGCGCTGCTCGGCGCTGAGCGAGCCGTGGATCTCCTTGCCGACCCCGCGGCGGGCCTGGCGCAGCGAGCGCTCACCGACGATCGCGGCGCTCTCCCCCGCCCGCCGCTCGGCGATCTGCAGCGTGGAGCGCTCCAGCTCGCGCAGGCGACGGGTCGTCCACGTCCCGCTTTCAAGCCGGACAAGCTCACCGGATCGCTGCAGCTCGGCGACCAGCTCGTCGTCCTCCTGCGGCCGGCAGGCGCCGGCCGCGAGCTCGTAGGCCTTGGCGCGCAGCTCGCGCTCCTCGATCGTCGCCCGCTCGTGAGTGACCTCCGCCAGGCGCTCGGCGCGCAGGTCGACGCTCTCGCTGGGGGAGATCGAGCGCTCCTCGAACAGGCCCTCGCGCGCTCGGCGCCGAGGGAGCAATTGTCAAATGTTGTGGATGACCTCACGTGAGAATTCTCAGGCGGCGACCTTCTCGTCTTCTCTCTCGTGGTCGGTTTCCTTCACCCGCACTCCGTCCTTGAACCGCACTCCGTCGAGCACCTCGGCGACGAGCTCGTGGCCGTTGAACCGCCGCCAACGCTCCTGGGCGGCGTCGAGCAGCTTGTAGGCCATCGCCAGGGCAGCGGCCTTCGAGCCGGCGCCCTTGGTGACGCGGGTGCGCAGCCTCACGGTGGCGAAGCTCGACTCGATCGGGTTCGTGGTCCGCAGATGGCGCCAGTGCTCGGCGGGGAAGTCGAAGAACGCGCTCAGCTGCGTCCAGTCCTTGTCGAGCTTCGCCACGGCCTTGGGGTACTTGGCGTCGAACTCCGAGCGGAAGCGCCCGAGCGCCGCCTCCGCGTCGGTGCGGCCCGGGGCCTCGGCCATCTCGTGCAGCAGGCCCTTCGCCCTGGGCTGCAGCCGCTTGGGCAGCGCATCGAGGACGTTGGCCGTCTTGTGGACCCAGCATCTCTGCTCTTTTGCTTCGGGGAAGACGTCGCGCAGCGCCGCCCAGGCGCCGAGGGCGCCGTCGCCGCTCACCAGCTTCGGTTCGTTCATCCCGCGCTCGCGCAGGTCGCGCAGCACCGCCGCCCAGGAGTCGGTCGACTCGCGGTAGCCGTCCTCGACGGCGAGCAGCTCCTTCTCACCGTCCTCGCCGAGGCGCACGCTCATGTGGACGCCGTCGACGAACAGGTACGCGTAGCGGTGAAAGCGCAAGGAGCGCGTCTTGAAGGCGGCGTGGTCTGCCTCCCACTGCTTCGTCATCCGGCTGATCGAGCTGGCCGAGAGCCCGGAGGCATCCTCGCCGAGCAGGTCGCGCAAGGCCGGCGCGAAGTCGCCGGTCGAGAGCCCGCGCAGGTAGAGCACCGGCAGCAGGTCGGTGACCTTCGGCGAGCGGCGCGCGTAGGCGGGCAGGATCTGCGAGCTGAACTTCTGTCGCTCGCCTTCCCCATCGACGCGCTTGTCGTTGACCCGCGGGGCGCGGACCCCCACCGTCCCCGAGCCGACCGTCAGGCGCCGCTCGCGGGCGCGGCCGTTGCGAACCACCAGGCGCTTGCCGTTCTCATCGAGCTCCTCGGTGAAGGAGGTGACGTACTCGGAGACCTCGGCCTCGAGCGCCGCGACGATCATCCGCCGGGCGCCTTCCCTGGCCAGGTCATCCAGCGTGAGCGCAGCTTGTTCGGTGCTGCCTCCGTCGATCCTGCGAACATCTCCCATGGCGTGCCTTCCTTTCCGCCTTGCGGCGGTCGGTCTTGATCAACCGGGAAGGTACGCCGCCTTCGTTCTCAGGGCCATCCACGACATCTGGGTATAGCTCGCGCCGAGGCCATGCTCCACCCCCACCGCCCGCCAGGCCTCCTCGACATCGAGCCGGGCGGCGGCGCTCTTTGAGCCCCTGGTGGCGACGGTCAGCGAGCCAAGCTCTCCCGCCCGCGGCTCACGTCCGTAGCGTTGGCGGAAGAGCCGGGCGGCGCGGTCGACATCTTCGGAGCGCGAGGACCAACGGCTGGCGAGATCCTCAGGGACGCCCTCGACCTCGAAGTAGCGCTCGCCGCGGCCGGTGCGGCGCTCGATCGGCAGGCCCAGCTCGCCCAGGTTCGCGGCCAACTCGGCTCGGTACCAGGCGCCGCTCTCGCGGGCCGAGCGGTAGAGGCGGCGCGATTCGATCGCCGCCAGCTTGCGGTCCATGCGCTCGGCGGCGAAGAGGACGAGGTGTGAGTGCAGCTGGGGGTCAGGGATCGCTCCCGCCTCCTGGTCTTGCGCCAGGCGGCTGGTGGTGTGGACGAACTCGGCGCCGAGGAGTGAGGTGGCGCGCTCGAAGCGGACCACTCCGCCGCTCTTGCGTCGCACCAGGGCGACCTCGCGGACGGTGCGCTCAAGGGCGCTCGCCACGGCCTGCTGGTGAGCGGCCTCGAGCTGGGCGCGGCGGTAAGGACCGGCAGTCGCCCATAGCGCCGAGACCGACTTCGGCGGGGCCAGCATCAGCTCGACCCCGGCGACCCTGGTGCCGTCGGAGCCGGCCGGACGCAGCGGCTCGGCACCGGCTGAGCGGAATCGTCATTGCCGTCGCGGCTGTAGTAGTCGCCGCGGGTCGAGGTCGAGGTCAGGTACTTCGCGTAGGTGGCGGCGGAGTCGCCGGGGATCTTGTGGGTGGTCTGCATCTACCCGAACGTAGGCGCGCTCCGTACACACCTCAAGGGAGGGTGTCGATCGGCGACTATCCTCGTCCATGTGTGGCTAAACAGCTCCGAGAGGTGCGTCTAGTCTGCTGCTGTTCGGGGGCTACGGAGGTGCCGGGGGGAAGGGCTACTGCGGAACGGCGAACGCCGTGGTTTCAGCCCCGGGAGGGGCGTTGCTATTCGACTGGCGGAACACCGACACTACGGATAGCGGCCGTGCAGGCGCTTATGGGCGCGCTTGTAGACACTGTGGGTCTGCGGGTTCAAGGGATGACGCTCACCGAAGGCGATCAGCGACCAGGTGAGGCTCTCATCGGGGTTCCGCACCAGGCGAAAGACGAACCCGAACGGTGCCGCGGAGGCGCCCTGGGCGCCCAGCGGCACTAGAGCTTGGCGCAGCCGGGCAGCCTCGTCCCGTCAGGTCCCTCGGGCTCGCATAGCTGCCAGTCGGGGCGGGCCTTCCCCGCCTCGATCTCGCGCCGCGCCCGCTGCGCCTGAAGGCGTCCGCGTGAATGCCGGTCCAGGCGCTCGACCTCCTGGCGCCACTCGGCCTCGCCGAATTCGATCGCGGCCTCGGGAAGCGAGCCGCCTTGCCGGCTGCTATCCCTCGCCGTCAGAGGGGAAGCCCGCCGTGAGCCGCGCGAAGTCCTCGGCGCTCGCAGGCCGCGTGCCACGCCGGGCGTCCAGCTCGGAGACCGGGGTGATCGGCGGCTCGATCGTCAGGCCGCCTTTTCCGTCGGTCACGACCTCGTAGCGGCGACCGTCGATCTCGACCAACCCGCCGACCCGTAGGTCTAGCTTCTTCACCGCAGTTGCCATCGACGGAGTGTAGACGCCCCGAGGGGTATCAGCCGGCCGCGAGGTTCCTCAGCGCCCGCCGCCCCTCGAAGGCACAACGGCTGATCTTCTGTAGGTGAACCCAGTGATCTCGCCGACCTCGTGGTAGCTGTAGCCGGCGGCGATCAGGACCAGCGTCCGGCGCTCGGCCGGCTTCAGCGCCGCCAGGCGCCCGCGGGCCTCCCAACCTGGACTCGACCCGCTCGGCCGGGCCGTCGGCGGTGGAGGGGAGCGACTTGACCGAGAAGCCCGCATCCCTGGCGCTCGGACCGGTCGGCGGCCCAGCAGAACCGCTTCGCGGCAGTCGTGATCCAGGCCAAGAGCGGCGCCTCGCAGTCGGGATCGAACTTCTCGAGGAACGAAACGAACGCAGCGTTCAGAGAGTCCTCGGCGTCCTCGCGATTGACCGCGTTCCTGTTCGCGATGCGCAGCAGGTAGTGGCGGCGGTCGCGGTAGAGCTCGTCGGCAAGAACCTGGACGCGCTCGCGTCGGCGCTGCTCGGTGTCGGTGTGCACCCGTGAACCTCCATCTGTTCGCTGGCCTTGACGAAGGCGCGAGGGCGCCGGCCGGGGCGCCCGGAACCCGAGCCGCAGGTGAGGGCCGCGAGGAGCCCCGAAGGGGCTTGCAGGGCGTCCCCGGCCGGTGCCACGCTGCGCCGGGCAAGGCCAGCTGCGGAGGCCGGACGCAACGGCCCGAAGGCCGAGCGCCCCACGCGATCGGTGAGAGGAGCCGAAGACCCGCGTCGTCGCTCAGCTCATGCCGCGAACGGCATCGCAATCGCGATCGGCCATTCCCCTTGCCTCCGGTCGAGGACGAAGGTCGCGCGGCGGGCCTGCTCGAAGCTCAACCCCCTTCCCCCGCCAGCGCCTGACGCCAGGCATGGGTGCAGATCGCGATGTCGTCGTTGACGATCGTCCTCCCGGTCCTGACATCGAGACTGTAGAGAAGGTCGGCCAGCGCGCCCGCACCTCTGCGATCAGGTGCGGAGCGTCGCCCTCCGTCCCGTCGCGCGGCAGGACCCATATCGCCGCCTCGCAGCGCATCGGCAAAAGCAAGCACGACGCCGAGAGGGTCGATGCCAACACGCCGGCCCCGGCGTAAAAAGGGCTCTCCTGACGTTTCCGTGGGTCAGGTAAGGCACTGAGAAACGGCGCACGCCGCTCCGCGCCTAGGTTTCCGGCTTCTCGAAGGCTGGAAAGCGAAAGGAGCGGCAACGACGTGCGCAAGGAGAG
>JACDGU010000148.1 GCA_013821475.1 Solirubrobacterales bacterium | reverse complement strand
GACCATCCCCGCCCAGCTCGCGGCCGTGCGCATCGCGTCGCGCGAGAACCAGGGCTCGCGGGCGAGCTCGCCGGGCTCGCCGAGGATGGCGAGAATCGGGGTCGCGTTGAAGCTGACGCGGTGGCTCTCGGACGCGCGCAGGCCGGCGGCGCGATACCAGTCGCGGTCGACTTCGACGGTCGTGTCGCACTCGACCAGAACCAGGCGCGGCGGGGTGCCATCGTCCTCGCCGACCATTACCAGCGCGGCGTCGATGCCGCCGGCGCCGGAGCAGAAGGTCTTGACCCCGCTGAGGGTGCCCTCGGGAGCGATCCGGGCCGGCGGGCCCTCGCCGCCGCCGGGATCCGCGCCCCACACGCCCAGCACCCGCTCGCCTCCCTCGAGCTTGGCGAGCTCGGCATCCCTGACCGCCGGTGCAGCGGCGACTTCGAGCCGCTCGACGGCATTGAGGTGGCCGTCGAGGATCCTCCCGACCGAGGCATCGGCGGCGGCGACGCGCCGCACCAACTCCCACTCGGCGTCGACCGGCGCCCCTTCGCGGCCGGCCCCGATCGTCGCCGTCAGCACCCCGGCGTCGCCGAGCGCCGCCAGCGCCTCGCGCGGATACCTCGGCTCACGGTCGAGGGCCGCGGCGCCCTCGGCAATCGCGGCGAGGGCCTGGTCGAGCAGAGCCGTCACCCGCAGTGCAGCGGCAGATCGCCGGCCGGTCCGCGCGGCAGGCTGGTGCTCATCGGTTGCTCCCGTGGCGGCACTCGGAGACCGTCGCCGTCCGCAGCCCGTCGGCCCTGGAGATGTCGAGCAGGGCGGCCGCGAGCTCGACGGTCTGTGCGCAGCCGCTGCGCCGCGCTCCCGGGCCGATGCCGTCGTGCATCAGGACGACCGCCCCCTCCGGCAGGCCCCCCGCCGCCCGCAGCGCCGACAGCATCTCGCCGCGGCTGTCGCCGCGCCAGTCGTGGCTGTCGACGTTCCAGCCCCAGAGGTCGAGGCCGTGCTCGGCGGCGATCCGCCGCGTCGCCGCGGTGACGATGCCCCACGGCGCCCGCCAGGCCGTCGGCCGGACGCCGAGCGATTCGAGCGCCTCGACGCCGACTTCGGCCTCGGCCGCCAGTTCGGCCTCGCTGCGCTCGCTGTGGCGACGGTGCTCGACGCAGTGAAACGCGACCTCGTGGCCGGCCAGCCCCATCGCCTCGATCAGATCGCGGTGGGCGCGGGCCCGCCGGACGTCGACGAAGAAGGTCGCCCTCGCGCCCCAATCGCTCAGCTTCGCCAGCAGGCGTGAGGTCCAGACCGGGTCCGGACCGTCGTCGAAGGTGAGCGCCAGGGTGCCGGGAAGGACGCCGGCGTTGACCGCCGCCCCCTCCCCCGCACCCCTGGCACCCGCGCCGGTCAGGAGGCCGGATCCTCGTCGGCGGCGAGCTCCAGCGAGCCCTCACGGACGGTCTTCAGGTGGCGCTCCTGGATCGGCAGCCCCCACTCCACCAGCTCCTGGATGCCGCCCTCGCCGGCGGTCTCGTTGAGCTTGCCGAGGATCGCCAGGTGTCCCACCTCGCCTGCCTCGGACATGATCAGGAACTCGAAGCCGTCGAGCTCGTCGGAATCCTCGCCGAGGTAGGTGTGCATCATCTCGGTCGCCTCGGTTTTCGTTTCCTGGGCCTTCTCGAGGATCGCCGTTTTCTTGCCGTCGCGCTGGGAGGCGAGGTCGGTACCGCGGCGCTCGGTCTCCTCCGCCTCCTGGCGCATCTGCTGCAGGGTAGCGACCAGCGGGTGATCGTCCTCCAGCAGCGACTCAGCTTTCTTGGTCGTCTCCTGGGCAGCGCCCGCGAGCCCGGTCACCTCTGCCAGCTTCTCCTCCAGGGTGGTCAAATCGGCCATCGATCTCTCCTCGTCTCGGGCCCGTGAAGATCCGGCCTGACGGCGGGCTTCCCTTGGAGGCTGTGTCTCTGGTCCGAGTTCTGTACCCGATGCCGCGCCGGGCCAACCCCGGCTCCCGCCTATACCGGCGCCGGGGCCGGCGCCACCGCGAGCACGGCGGCGTCGTCCTCGAGCGCACCGGCGGTGAAGAGGTCGAGCGCGCCCTCGAGCTTGCTGACCGAGATCGCCGGGCTCGCCGAGCCGGCCAGCTCGGCGCGAAGCCGCTCCTCGCCGAAGCGCTCCACCACCCCGCCGGCCTCGGTGATGCCATCGGTCACCGCGACCAGCTGCTGTCCCGGCAGGATCCGCGCCTGCTCGAGATTCCAGCTCGCGTTGCTGAAGGCGCCGAGCACCGGCCCGGCCTCGGCGATCTCGGTGACCGTGTCGCCGTCGACGAGCAGCGGCGGCAGGTGGCCGGCGACGACCAGCCGGACCGGCTCGCGAGCGTCGGCCGAGAGGGCCAGGGCGACGACCGTGCAGAGCGCCGCGTCGGCTCGCGCCAGCAGAGCGCTGTTCAGGGTCGCCAGCGCGACCAGTGGATCGCCGCTGAGCCAGGCGGCGGTGCGCAGGGTGTACCGGGCCTGGGCGGTGACCGCGGCGGCCTCGGCGCCGCGGCCGGTGACGTCGCCGATCACCAGCATCCAGCCGCCGGCGATCGGGAAGGCGTCGTAGAAGTCGCCGCCGACTTCGTTCTCGGCACCGGCGGGCCGGTACATCGCCGCCGCGTCCCAGCCGGGGATCTCCGGCAGCGGCGGCGGCAGGAGCCCGCGCTGCAGGGTCGCCGCGATCTCGGCCCGTTCGCGCTGGACCCGCTCGAGGTCGGAGAAGAGGCCGGCGTTGTCGAGCGCGAGGGCGAGGCGGCCGGAGAGGACCCGGGCGAAGCGGGCGTCATGGCGGCGGTAGCGGCGGCGCGACCAGGCGGTGCCGATCGTCACCGTCCCGATCACCCTGCCGCGGGCACGCAGCGCCGCGGTGATCGACGAGCGCATCTTCAGGCTGCGCAGGAAGACGAGGTCGTCGGCGTCGTGGGCCAGCTCACGCAGGTCGGCCTCGCCGGTGCGCTCGATGAAGCGCGGCTCCAGCGACGCCTCCTCGCCGCCGCTGACCATCTTCGCGGGGACCGACGGCTCGCGGCTGGCGAGGCCGAGCTGAACATCCGGACCGGCGCGTTCGGAGGCACGGGCGGCGGCGCGTTCGACTCTGCCGTCGGCAATCACGTCGATCATGCAGAAGTCGGCAACCGCTGGGACCAGGAGGTCGCAGATCGCGTCGAGGGTCGAGGGCAGATCCTCGGCGCTGTCGGAGACCCGCGCGATTTCGTCGAGCAGCCGGAACCGGCCCGCTTCGCGTCGCGCCCGCAGCAGCGAGACGCTCAGCAGCCCCAGCGCCAGGACTGCAACCAATACGCCGACGATCGCGGTCCAGTTCATCCGCCGGGAGTCTCCCTCACCACCTCCCGCGGCGGCTTGTCGTCGCGCAGACCGAGGTAGCGGGGGTGGCGCAGCTTGCCGTCGCGGGTCCACTCCGAGAAGGCGAACTCGCCGACCAGGCGCGGTTGCACCCAGGTCGCCTGGCGCGGCAGGTCGTCTGCCCTGAACGGCGACTCAGGCACGCGCAGCGACTCGAGCTGGTCGCCCAGCGTGCTCAGCTCGCGGGCATCGAACCCGGTCCCGACCTTGCCCGCGTAGCGCAGCTCCTCGCCCTCGTAGTAGCCGACCAGGAGCGCTCCGAAGCGCTGCCGCGAGCCTTTCGGCGGCGTGTAGCCGCCGATCACCAGCTCCTGCTCGAGGGAGCACTTCAGCTTCAGCCAGTCGCGGCTGCGACCGTGCACGTAGGCGCTCTCGGCCCGCTTTGCGATCAGGCCCTCCCAGCCCTTCTCGCAGGCCTCAAGGAAGAACTTCTGGCCGCGCTCGTTGCGGTGCTGGGTGTAACGGATCGGGCCTTCGAAGGAGAGCGCCTGGCGCAACGCCCCCTTGCGGGTCCGCAGCGGCAGGCCGGTGAGGTCGCGACCGTCGAAGCGGAGCAGGTCGAAGAGGTAGAGGAAGACCGGGATCCCGGTCAGCTGCGCCAGCCGCGCGTCGTCGATCCCCATCCGGCCCTGCAGGCGCTCGAAGCTGGTCCGTGCGCCCTCGAAGGCGACGATCTCGCCGTCGGCGACGAAGTCCTCGGCGGCGTCGGCGGCGAGTGCCTCGATCAGCTCGGGGTAGGCGGAGGAGAGGTCTTTGCCGGTCCGCGAGGTCAGCGTCACCGAGCCGCCGTGGCGTTCGGCGATCGCCCGGATCCCATCCAGCTTGCGCTCGAAGATCCAGGCGGGGTCGTCGAAGGGCCGGTCGCTGAGCTTCGCCTTCATCGGCTCGATCGCGCTGCCCATCGACCCAGCCTACCCGTCGCAAATACACCCCAGGGGGTGTAAAAGCGACGCATCGAGCAGCCGGATTGGTGCGCACCCGTAGGATCCGCGGCGATGAGGCCGATCGACAGAGCCGCGCTCGCTGCCGCCGCCGGGCTCGCCCTCTGCGTCTGCCTGGCCGCCGCGATCGGGTCGGCCGCCGCCTCCCCCGCGGCCAGCGTCAGCGACAGCACCGCGCGGCCGCCGATCCACCGCTGGCCGATCCCGTTCGGTGCCAAACGCAAGCGCGAGATGGCCGCCTACTCCGAGCGCCACTACGGCGAAAACCAGTGGCGATTGGTGCACCCGCAGGTGATCGTCGAGCACGTCGCCGAGACCAGCAGCGCCGCCTCCGTCTACAACACTTTCGCCCCGGACGTGCCGGACGTCGAGCTGCATGAGCTGCCCAACGTCTGCTCGCACTTCGTGATCGGCGCCTCGGGCAAGATCTTCCAGCTGGTCAACCTCCGCACCCGCTGCCGCCACACGGTCGGCCTCAACTGGACCGCGATCGGGATCGAGCACGTCGGCTTCGCCGACTCCGACGTGCTCGACAACCGCGGCCAGATGCACGCCTCGCTGCGTCTCACCCAGTACCTGCGCTGCCACTTCGGGATCCCGGTGCACGACGTGATCGGCCACGCCGAGAGCCTCAGCTCCCCCTTCCACCACGAGCTCGTGTCGAGCCTGAAGACGCAGACCCACGGCGACTGGCGCCACTCGTCGATGCGGATCTACCGGCGGCGGCTGCGCCGGCTCGGTCCCTGCTGAGCGGCCGAGCCCGACCGCTGGGGATAGACTCGCGACGATGAGTGAGGTGATCGAAGAGGGCTTCAAGGAGGGCGACAAAGTCTGGGTCCAGGACGCCGACGGTCGCCATCACCCGGGGTTCTTCGTCGGCAACAACGAGGCCGCCGGCTGGTTCGGCGGCGGTCCCAGCGCCTACGTCGCCCACCCCGAGGCCCACCAGGCCGAGGTCGTCTCGATCTTCCGCATCACCCCGCGTGACGAGTAGCCGCGTTCCCGCCGCTGAGATCGTGTCGTTTTTCGCGACTCTCGTTCGTCGTCGCTATAGAGGGATCCAAAGGCCCCTCCAGCAGACAATGAGCCCACCCAAGCGAGGAGCAGAAGAATGAGATTCATGATGTTCATGTACCCCGAAATCGAGGAACAGGACTGGAACCCGTCGGCCGAGGACGTGGCCGAGATGAGCCGCTACAACGAGGAGCTGCGCAAGGCCGGGATGCTGCTCGCTCTCGACGGCCTACAGCCGCCGAGCGAGGGCGCCTCGGTCAGCTTCTCCGACGGCGTGGCGACGGTCACCGACGGCCCGTTCGCGGAGGCGAAGGAGGTCGTCGGCGGCTACTGGCTGATCCAGGCCCGCTCCAAGCAGGAGGCCGTCGAGTGGGCGAGCCGCTGCCCCGGTGAGAACTGCCGGATCGAGGTCCGCCGCGTCTTCGAGATGGAGGACTTCCCAGAGGACGTGCAGGAAGCCGCCGAAGGGGCCTAGCGAGCGTGGCCGAGGCCGAGGCCCAGCGCGCGGTCGAGACCGTCTGGCGGATCGAGTCGGCGCGGCTGATCGCCGGGCTGGCGCGGATGGTCGGCGACGTCGGCCTTGCCGAGGACCTCGCCCAGGACGCGCTGGTCGCGGCGATCGAGCGCTGGCCGGAGTCGGGCGTCCCGGACAACCCGGGCGCCTGGCTCATGGCCACCGCCAAGAACCGGGCGATCGACCTGATGCGCCGCGACAAGACCCTGGAGCGAAAGCAGGAAGAGCTCGCCCGCGACATCGGCATCCAGCTGGCGATGGACGGCGCCGATTTCGCGGCGGCGCTCGACGACGAGGTCGGCGACGACCTGCTCGGCCTGATCTTCACCTGCTGCCACCCGCTGCTCTCCGCCGAGGCGCGGGTGGCGCTGACCCTGCGCCTGCTCGGCGGCCTGACCACGGCGGAGATCGCCCGCGCCTTCCTGGTCGGAGAGGCGACGGTCGGACAGCGGCTGGTGCGGGCGAAGCGGACGCTGCGGGACGCCCGGGTGCCGTTCGAGGTGCCCCGCGGCGGCGCCCTGCGGGCGCGGCTGCCCTCGGTCCTCGAAGTCATCTACCTCGTCTTCAACGAGGGCTACGCGGCGAGCGTCGGAGAGGACCTGATCCGGCCGGCGCTCTGCGAGGAAGCGCTGCGCCTGGGCCGGATACTCGCCGAGCTGGCGCCGGAGGAGCCGGAGG
>JACDGU010000147.1 GCA_013821475.1 Solirubrobacterales bacterium | reverse complement strand
GTCACGAACTGCGGGGAGGTTCCGGGAGGGGCACCCCCATCGCCTGCGTCCCCAGCTTTCTAGAATCGTCTGATGAGCGATTTGCTTACCGTCGAGCTCGATGCCCAATATCGGCAACTGCGCGAGGAATGTGGGCTGCTCGATCGCTCGGCGCGGGGGAAGCTCGCGGTGACCGGGTCCGATGCGGCGGAGTACCTGCAAGGGCAGTTGACGAATGACGTCGTGGCTCTGGAGGTCGGGGATGGGTTGTATGCGGCGCTGTTGGACCGCAAGGGGCATATGCAGTCGGATATGCGGGTGCTGCGGGCCGCGGAGGGGGAAATACTGCTCGATACGGAGGCGCTCGCCCTTGGGGCTGTGCTGCGGCATCTGAAGATGTACTCGATCGGCAGGGACGCGGCGATCGCCGATGTCACCGAGGAGCGGGGGGTTCTTTCTTTGATCGGACCGCGGAGCGTCGAGATTGCCGGGACCGCGGCGCTGCCGGAGAGCGATTGCGAGACGGTGGCCGTGGGTGGGGTCGAATGCCTGGCCGTGGGGACCCGGGATGGGATCGATCTGATCGTCGGCGCCGGGGATCGGGAGCGTTTGCGGAGCGTGCTGCTCGAGGCCGGCGCGGTCGAGGTCTCGGCCGAGGCGGTCGAGATTCTGCGGATCGAGGCCGGCGTGCCCCGTTATGGAGCCGAGATGGGGGCCGAGACGATGCCCGCCGAGGCCGGCATCGTCGAGCAGACCATCAGCTTCACCAAGGGCTGTTACATCGGCCAGGAGACGGTCGCCCGGCTGCACTACAAGGGACGCCCCAACCGCCACCTCCGCGGGCTGCGCCTGAGCGCTGCAGCCGAGCCGGGGGCGACGCTGCGACTCGGCGAGAAGGAGGTCGGCAAGCTCGGCAGCGCCGGCGTCTCCCCCGCCCTCGGGCCGATCGGCCTGGCGATCCTGCGTCGTGAGGCGGAGCCGGGTGCCGGGCTGACCGTAGGTGAAGATGGCGTTACGGCTCAGGTAAGTGCCCTCCCCTTCGGCTAGATTCCGCCCCGATGGGTCGTGGGAGAGCCAGAGTCGGGGTTGCCGGCGCGATCGCCGCGTTTTCGCTGCTCGCAGCGGGCTGCGGCGCCGAGAGCCATCCCAACGAACAGCGGCCGGCGGCGCCGACCAGGGTCAGCGTCACGATCGCCCGTAAGGCGATCAGCGTGCAGCCGGGGCTGATCGGCGACGGGCCGGACCGCAGCCAGCAGATCCCCCAGAACCAGAATCACAGGCAGCCGCCGATCAAGACCAGGAAGCCGCTTGACGTGATCTTCGTCACCGCCAACCAGACGGCCACCGACTCCCACCTGCTGATCCACGGCCCGCGGGACACGACCTCCCCCCCCGTCCCGGCCAACAGCCCCGGCACCTTCCAGGCCAACCTCCCCGCCGGGACCTACACGATCACAGTCGCTGAGCAGCCCGAGGCAAAGGCCGGCAAGCTCGTCGTCGGCCACTACCGCGCCTCCTCGGAGAACGACGTCCTGCTGCCCTAGGAGGGCCGCGCGAGCTACTCGCCGGCCGCCGCCCGCCAGCGCTCGGCGATCTCGCCGGCATCGTCGCGCGGCGGCGAGATCTGGCGGACTTCGCCGTCGCTCTCCGGTGAGCGGCGGGCGAACTCGAAGACCGTCGACATCCGCCGCCAGAGGTTGCCGCGGGTGCCCGTCATG
Organism: Solirubrobacterales bacterium; assembly: GCA_013821475.1. Classification (GTDB taxonomy): domain Bacteria; phylum Actinomycetota; class Thermoleophilia; order Solirubrobacterales; family 70-9; genus VAYN01. Next base: position 4,843 of record JACDGU010000147.1, on the reverse strand, counting down.
CCGACGAGCTTGTCGTAGCTCGTGAACGCCGTCTGCAGGTGCTTGCCGTGCTGGTCGAGCTGGTCGACCATGTTCGCCATGTCCTCGGCAGCATCGAGCAGCGTCGTCGCGACCTTCTCCGTCTCCTCGCTGCGCCGTGCGTCGTGCGCCACCTCAGCGACGAAACCCAGCGCCAGGCCCAGCTGGGAGGGCGTCACCAGATAGACCCTGTGCCGCTGCGAGAACTTCTCGATCGAGAAGTTCGGCAACACCCGCAGCGCCTCGTAGGCGCCCTCGACGGGCACATAGAGGAGGACGATCGCCTTGCCGCGGTCGGCGACCTTGGCGTAGTCGCGCTTGGCGAGGTCTTCGGCCCGCGCCCGCAGCTTGCGCCCGTAGCCGAGCAGGCGCTCCGGGTCGTCGGCGTCGATCGCCTCGTCGATCCCGGCGAGCTCGTCGTCAAGGGCGAATTTGGCGTCGATCACGACGCTGGCGTCCCCAAGCCGGACGACGAAGTCGGGCCGCAGCCGGCCGTCCTCGCCGGCGACCTGGCGCATGTAGTCGCGGCCCGGCTCCAGCCCGAGGCTCTTCAACTGGTTCTCGACCGCGAGCTCGCCGAAGGCGCCGCGGCTCTGCGGATTGGCGATCCGCCGGGTCCAGACGCTCATGCTCGTCTCCACCCGCTCGGCGCCCGAAGCAGCTTTGGAGCTGTGGTCGAGGATCTTCGGCAGCTCGACCTTGATCGAGTCGAGATCGCTGCGGAGCTTCGTCATGTGCTCCGTCGCTTTCTCGGCCCGCTCGCCGTCTTTGCCGAGCAGCCGGTCCCGCTCGGCTTCGATCTCCTCGAGCCGAGCCGCGGAGCCGGCCAGCCGCTGCTGCAAGTCGGGGAGCGCGACCAGCCGCGCCGACAGCTGCTCGCATTCGGCCAGGGCGCGATCGCGCTCGGCGTCCTTCTGGCCGGATTCGGCCTCCAGGCGGGAGGCTCGGACGGCGAAATAGGCCGCGAGCGCGGCGGCGGCGAGCAGGGCGATCAGCAGCAATACGGTCATGGCAATCCCTTCGTAGTCGAACTTACGAAGGTAGACACGGCCCCGGACATATGCCCGCCGCAGGGCGTTGATCTAGGATTCGCGCCGCCCGTCAGAGACGACCAGCGGAGGGAACTCTTGGCAGTGGACAGCAGCACGATCGCCAACCTGGATGTGGAGCCCGGCACCCTGCCCGAGACGATGGCCGCCTGGGTCATCCGTCAGGAGCGCGAGGGCGAGCCCAAGGACGCCTTCCAGCTCGAGCAGGTAGAGGTCCCCGAGCCCGGCGCCTTCGAGGTGATCGTCCGGGTGATGGCCGCGGGAGTCAACTTCAACAACGTCTGGGCGGCGCTCGGCAAGCCGGTCTCGGTCTTCGGCTACGGCGACCACCCCGAGTACGGCCACCACATCGGCGGCTCCGACGCCTCCGGCATCGTCTGGAAGGTCGGCGAGGGCGTCACCCGCTGGAAACCGGGCGACGAGGTCGTCGTCCACTGCAACCAGGCCTCTTACGAGGACGTCGAGGTCCACGGCCTCGACCCGCTGGCCGCCCCCAGCCAGCAGATCTGGGGCTATGAGACGACCTGGGGCTCGTTCGCCGAGTTCACCAAAGTCCAGGCCCAGCAGCTGCTGCCGCGACCGACCAACCTGACCTGGGCCGAGGCGTCCTCCTACGGCCTCACCTACTTCACCGCCTACCGGATGCTGATCGACCAGTGCAAGATCCAGGCCGGCCACAATGTCCTGATCTGGGGCGCCGCCGGCGGCCTCGGCGTCTTCGCCGTGCAGCTCTGCAAGGCGGCGGGGGCGAACGCGATCGGCGTCGTCTCCTCCGACGAGAAGGGCGAGCTGGTCAGGCAGCTCGGCGCGGTCGACTACATCAACCGAGCCGAGTTCGGCGAGATGATGCGGACCCCCGAGAACCTCGCCGACCCAGCCAAGGACAAGGAGCGCTTCAAGGCCTCCCGCGGCTTCGCCAAGCGGGTCAAAGAGCTGCTCGGCGACGCTCCCGACATCGTCTTCGAGCACGTCGGCCAGGCGACCTTCCCGACCTCGGTCTACGTCGTCAAGCCGTTCGGCAAAGTCGTCATCTGCGGCGCCACCTCGGGCTTCCAGCTCGACTTCGACGTCCGCTACCTGTGGATGCGCCAGAAGCAGATCATCGGCTCCCACTTCGCCAACGCCTACGAGTGCATGCGGGCGAACCAGTTGATGGCCGAGGGCAAGGTCCGCCCCGTCCTCTGGCAGACGATGGGCTTCGACGGCGTTCCTGAGGCCCACCAGCTGCTGCACGAAAACAAGCACCTCGGCAAGATCTCGATCCTCGTCGGCGCCGGCGAGGACGAGGGCCGCTACGAGCATGGGCCCGGTGCGATCCGCGCCGAGGTCGGCGCATGAACGCGTTCCAAGCTCGATCGAAAGGGAGCAACTGATGGCGGAGGTCAACCGACTCGACTGGCACATCGCCCCGCTGCGGGCCGACCGCTGGCTGGACCTCTGGGAGCCGGCGGCGGCGAAGATGCCCGCCTACGGCGCCAAGAGCTGGTCGCTGACCCGCGGCGTCGACGACCCGCTCGCCTTCCAGCAGACCTCGGTCTGGGAGCAGCGCTCGGACTTCGAACGGTATTGGTTCTCGGAGGAGATCGGCGCCGCGCGGACGGCGATCATCGATCTTTACGACAAGCCGTTGCTGCCCACCTGGCACACGCTGCTCGTCGCCGAGTAGCTACGGCGAGCGGCCGTCGGCGGCGCCCACGACCGTCCACCTGAAGATGATCGCCGAGACGGGCGCCCCGGTGAGGTCGATCGATCGCACCCGCAGAACGTGCGCGCCGGTCTGCAGGTGCGGTAGACGCGCGGTGAGTCGCAGGGCCGGTATCCGGCCCGGTCGAGGCTGCACTCGAAGCGGGCGCCCTCGCTTTCGGCGGCGAAGACGAAGCGGGCACTCCAGCCGGCCGTCCTGGCCCGCGGCCGTTTGACGAAGCGAATCCGCTGCGAGGGGCTGGGAGCGCCGGCGCCGGGCGGCTCCGTCTGAGCGGCCGCCGGCGGGCGAGGGCGGATCGCCGTGCGGGTCAGGAGCGCTCCAGCGGCGCCATCGTCAGGCCGGCGGCTTGCAGCTGCTCCCAGTAGTGCTCGGCCGGCTCGCGCTGGCCCGACCAGACGATCGCTTGGCCGCTGTTGTGGATCGTGTCGGCCATCTGGTGTCCATTGTCGATGCTGACGCCAGGCAGCGTCCGCGCCAGCGTCTCGGCGACGTGCTCAAAGGTGTTGTGGTTGTCATTGCGGACGATCACGCGCCAGTTCCCTCCGAGCCCTGACCCAGGTCCTGCATCGCGTGGTCGCTCGACCGTGGTGGGCGACATAGGCCGCCATTATGCAGCCCATCAACCGTCCACAGCGGCTACCTGATCACGTCCGGGTCAGCCAAACGGCGGCTGGGGAAAATCGCCGGCGCGGCGCATCGGGAAGCCCGGTGACATCTGCTTCGCGTAGACCGCGCGCACGGCGCCCTTCTTGTCGGCGCCGTAGGAAGTCCGGACGAAGCCTTTGACGATCCCGACCGAGTTGGCGCCCGCGCCCGCCAGCCGCTTCCAGCCGCGGCTCGTCTGCTCCTGCAGGACGACCCTGCCACCTCGGTTGGTGGGGGTCTTCCCCCAGTATTCGAGACCGTCGCCGCGTCGGATCGCGAGGAAGGGGAAGCGGTAGGCCGAGATCACCGGCTTCGGCTGCTGGTCGCCTACGTTCGGCGCCCAGAAGTAGAGGCCCGATTGCAGGGTTTCGCTGAACCGCCGGCTGGGCTGGGGTTCGGCGTCGAACAGGCTGTACCAGAAGAAATTGGGGACTCCGGCCAGCCATGCTTGGTGAAGGGCTTCGGCGATCCACTGAGACTCGATCCCCATCGCCAGGCCACCCGGATCCGGGGGCTTGGAGTCGTAGGAGAACTCGGTTATCCAGAGCGGCGTCAACTGCTTCGAGGCGTTCTTGATCCGGCCCGTGCGGTCGGCGGCGTGAAGCAGGTTCTGCAGCTTTTCGAGATCGCCCATCTCGACATCGTTGGGCCCACCCTTGTGGGTCGGACTGCCGCTCGTGTAGGGATGGATGTCGAAGATGTCGAAGTGGACCCCGCCTTCGCAGCTGCCGCGAGTCGGCTTCGGCTTCTTGCCGCCGCCCATGCAGAGCAGCTGCCGCGTGAACTTCATCGGACCGATCGTGGAGCCGGGAACTGCGATCGGCCCGAGGCCGGCGGCGATGACCTGATCGGAGGGAAGCACCGACTTGACTGCCGCGTAGAAACCGTTGAGCAGGATGCGGTAGCTCGTCGGGGAAACCGGCTTGCCGCCGTCGAACTGGGGCTGGTAGAAGAGGCTGAGGTTGGGCTCGTTCAGCCCCTGCCAGAACTTGACCCGCGGCAGACCCTGGAAGCTGCCGCTGTAGCGGCGCACCGCCGCCCGGGTGAAGGCGGCGAGCGCGGCGGGATCGAGATCGCAGGTGGCGTCGTATTTGGAGTCCTGGGAGCAGCCGTCGGCCCAGGGCGGGGCGCTGCGGATCTGCAGCACCGGGGTCAGGCCGGCTTCGACCGCATGGGTGACCCAGGCGTCGGTGAAGCTCCATTCGTAATTGGGGTCGGCGGGGTCTTCCGGGGTCCAGCTCTTCGGTTCGATCGACGGTGCGACGACCGCCCAGCGCAGTGGGACCTGGGCGAAGGTGGCGCCGGTTTCTCGGACGTGCGCCATCGCCGCCGCTTCGTTGGAGTCGACGTAGGAGATGCCCGTCTTCAGTCCCCGCGGCGCGGCGGAGGCCGGCGCGACGGCGACAGATGCGAGGGTGAGGGCCGC
>JACDGU010000013.1 GCA_013821475.1 Solirubrobacterales bacterium | reverse complement strand
GAAACTGGCGTGGCTGCGGAGGATACCGTCGCTGCAGCGGGCCGAGACGTAGCTGCGTTGCTGGCCGCCGGCGCTGTAGTGGCGGCCGATCCTGGCGCTGAGGTGGGTGAGGGCGCCGAGGCCGGCGGCGAGCGGCGGGATGTCGACGGTCACCCGGTAGCGGAATTCCCCGGCCTGCTTTTCGATTGGCACGACGATCGCGTAGGTCTGGGTGCTGGGGACGCTGGTCCGGGCGTGGATGACCGCGGTCGGATGGCCGCCGACCGGCGGGCCGTTGAAGATCGTCAGCGGCGAGCTCGCCGCGACCGTGCCTGCCGCCAGCGAGATCTGCGCTTCGACCTTGCCTTCGCCGACGATCGCGCCGCGACACAGCCGCCGCGCTTCTTCGACGCCGGCGGCAGCGACCTGGGCCGGCGCGCAGGTCGGCAGGCCGCCGGCGCTGAGCCGTCCGTCGCGATCGAAGTCGAGCAGCGCCCGGTTGAGGACCGCCGGGCGGGCGCCGTCTTTCGAGGAGATGTGGAAGTAGCCCTTGAAGTCGATCGGGGCGAACTGCACCTTCGGCAGGGTGCGCGGCGTGAAGCCGCCGTCGGCGTGGAGGACGAGGTCGTTGACTTCGACGATTGCGCCTGCCGCGCCGGCGGCGGAGATGGCGCCGACCAGGCAGGCGAGCAGCGCCGCCCGCCTCAGCCGGGTGAGTGGCACGGCGAGGTCAGCGTCGCGGGGAAGAAATCGCCGTCGGAGAAGCTGAGGGTGCCGTGGACCTGGAGCCGGCCGCCCGAGCAGTAGGCGTTGATGTAGCCAGTCGGCTTGCCGCCGCGCTTGAAGGTGTGGCCCAGGGTCGCTTCGGCGAGGGTCGGCGAGCCGTAGCCGCCGGCGATTTCCGGCAGCTCGATCTGCGCCTGGAAGCCGTAACGCCCGTGCTTGACGCGTTCGATCACGATCGGCACCAGCAGCGTCTTCGGCGTCGGCACGGTCTCGTAGGCGTGGGCGATCAGGCTCGGGTTGCCGCCGACCGGTGGTGCGTTGAAGAAGGAGATCGGCGAGCTGATTTCCATCGGCGCGTGGCCCGGGAGGTTGACCTCGGCCTTACCGGTGCCTTCGCCGACCAGCGCCCCCCCGCAGCGCTTGCGCGCGAGTGCCGGAGTCGTGCCTTCGAGCTTCGCCATCGTGCAGACCGGCACGCCCTTGGTTTCGATCGAGCCGTGCTTGTCGAGGAGGAAGACCATCTTCGTCAGCCCCGGGGGAGGCGAGCCGTCGCTGGTCCCGATCCGGGTGACGCTGCTGAGCGTGATCGGCGCCCCGCCCTGCTTGGGCAGCGTGCGCGGCAGCAGGGTCGCCGTCGCGCTGATGTGGGTGGCGCCGATGTCGGCGCTCAGCGCGTAGGCGGTGCCGCAGGCGACGAGGGCGAGGAGGCCGACGAGGGGAAGGATCCGCCGCAGGGCCCGCATCAGTTCTTACCCGTGCAGGGCTTGGACAGGGTGCCCTGGAGGAAGGTGCCGTCTTTGAACCGGAACTGGCCCTTCGCCTGCAGGCGGCCGTCGGGGCAGCTGGCGTTGGCGTAGCTCAGCGTCCTGCCCTTGTACTTCCAGGTCTTGCCGATCGAGAGGCGGCCGTAGACCGGCGTTCCGGCGCCGCCGGCGATCTTGGGGATTTCGGCGACGGTCTTGAACCCGTAGCGACCGTCGTGGACCTCCTGGACCACGATCGGGACGACGAAGGTGGTCGGCCCTGGCACCGTCAGGTGAGCGTGGGCGAGGACGGACGGATTGCCGTCCACCTTCGGGCCGTTGAAGATCGTGATCGGCGAGGAGGCCGGGATCGGGGCCTGTTCGGGGAAGTTCACCACCGCTTCGCCAAAGCCGGTACCGACGATCGCGCCCGGGCAGAGCTTGCGCGCCTGCGAAGTCGTCGTCGCCGCGAGTTTGGCCTGCGTGCAGACCGGCAGGCCGCGGGTCTCGATCGAGCCGTGCTTGTCGAACCAGAGCACGATCTGTTCGAGGATCGGCGGGTTGGACCCGTCGGCGGTCGTGATCTTGCCGTAGCCGTGCAGGTTGATCGGCGCGAATTCGTGCTTGGGCAGGGTCGTCGGCGAGAAGCCACCGTCGGTGACGATCACGAGGTTGCCCGCCTGCAAGCGCAGCGCGATCGCCGTTCCCCCTCCTATCAGCAAGAGCAGAGCGGACAGTGCCGCCGCCCTTAACACAGTCTTCCGCAACCGATTCCTCCTCCGGATCCCCTGGTTGGCAAACTACCACGGGTGGGAAGCGGTGCCAGCGGGGGACGACTTGGGCCCGATCGCGCGGGGTCAGGCCGCCGCCTGCCTTGGTTGCTGCGCCACCCCCGCGTCGTCCTCGTCGTAGCGGGAGTCGTCCTCGTCACCCTGGGGATCGTCGGCACCGGGGTCGAGGGCCGGCTCGACCCGACCACGCTGACGATCCCCGGCACCGCCTCCTCGAAGGCCAACGAAATGCTGCGCGAACACTTCGGCGAATCGGCGCCCTTCGCGATCCTGCTGCGCGGCCCGGCGGCGGGAATCGATCGCCAGGGCCCGGCCCTGATCCGGGCCCTGCGCCGCGACCCGAAGGTGACGACCCTCTCGCCGTGGGACCGCGGCTCGGTCAGCCGCCTGCGGCCGAGCCCGAACCGGGCACTGATCCTGACCGACTTCCACGTCGACTCCAAAACCGCGGTCAACGAGACGGTGCCGCGACTGAACGAGATCCTCGCCCAGAACGTCCACGCGCCGGTACGGGTGACGCAATCGGGCTTCGCCAGCCTCTCGCGGGCGATCCAGGACGAATCGATCTCGGCCAGCGAGCGCGGCGAGCTGATCGCGTTCCCGTTCCTGCTGATCATCCTGCTGCTCGTCTTCCGCTCGCCGGTGGCGGCGGCGATCCCGCTCGGCTTCGGCGCGATCACCGTGATCGCCTCGCGCGGGATCCTCTACTTCTTCACCTCCTGGTTCGACATCGATGCCTTCGCGCTGACGGTCTGTTCGATGATGGGGCTGGCGCTGGGGGTGGACTACGCGCTGCTGATGGTCTCGCGCTTCCGCGAAGAGCTGGCGGCGGGGACCGAGCCGGCCGAGGCGGCCCGGCGCACCCGCCACAGCGCCGGCCGCACCACGATCTTCGCCGGCAGCACCCTGCTGCTCTCGATGCTGGTGGCGCTGTTCATCCTGCCGGGCTCGCTGCTGGCCTCGCTGGCGGGGACGGTGATGATGGTCGTGATCCTCAGCGTCACCGTTGCCACCGTGGTCGGACCGGCGCTGCTGACGCTGATCGGGCCGAACGTCAACCGCTGGCGGATCGGCAGGCCGGCCGGTGGGCGCTCGCGCCTGATGGCGATCGTCGGCGCGGCGCTGAAACGGCCGGTACTGGTGGCGGTATTGATCGGCGGCCTGCTCCTCCTCCTGGCGGCACCGACGCTGGCGCTGAAGACGGGCCCGCCGAGCGCCGAGGAACTGCCGAAGGGCGCCGCCGCTCGGGAAGACGCGGAACTGATCGACAGGGCGATCGGGCCCGGCTGGGACGCTCCCTTCCAGGTCGTCGCGGTCTCGCCGAACGGGCCGATCACCGGCGGCAAGAGCCTCGCCGCCCTCGACCGCTTCCAGAGCGACGTCGCTGAACTGCCCGGCGTACAGGCTGTGATCGGCCCCGCGCAGGCAACCAGGCAGGTCGCACCGCTGCAGGAACTCGGCAACGCCGCGCTCTCCTCGGAAGGAAACATCGGCCCGGTCAAGCAGCTCGCCAAGCTCGGCCGCAGCCTCGGCACCGCCGCCGGCGGGGTCGGCCAGCTGCGCGACGGGATCACCGAAGCCAGCAATGGCGCCGGCCTGCTCGCGCTCGGCTCCGGCCGCGCCGGCGAAGGGGCGCAGATGATCGCCGTCGGTCTCGGCCGCGCCAGCAGCGGCAGCCAGCGGGCGATCTCGGCGCTCGATCGCTTCGCCAAGGGGACCAAGAAGCTGGCCAACGCGCAGCGGATCGCGGCGCTCGGCGCCCTGCAGATCAAGCAGGGCGTATCCAGCAGCATCATCCCCAACCTCAAGTTCAACGGGCTGCGGCGCTCGCGCAAGCTCGACAAAGCGCTGAACGAAGAGGCGCACCTGAAGGTGCCGCCGCTCGAAGCGCCCGCCGCCGCCACCGAGGCCGAACTGAAAGCAGCGCTGGCCCAGCTGCAGGGGATGACGGTGGGCCAGTCGGACCCCAACTACGCCGCCGCGGTCGAATCGGTCAGACGCGCGCTCGCCGCGGTCAGTGGCACCGACCCGGTCAGCGGCCAGCCCTACCTCGCGGGATACGCGGGTCTGCCGACTGAACTGACCGCCCTGCAGGGTCGGCTGCTGGCCGACGCGTACGAATCGAAGGAAGTGACCAACTGGATCGTCACCACCATCGGCTACCTGCGGAAAACCGAAAAGTCGCTGAAGAAACTGACCGAAGGCCTCTACGAAATCAACGCCGGCGGGAAGAAGCTGGCAAAAGGCGCGGCCAAACTGGCGAGCGCTGCCCACAACCTCGGCAGCGGCCTCGACCGCCTCAACAACGGCGCCGCGGCGCTGGTCAGCGGCATCGACCGGCTCGGCGGCGGCGCCGAAGCGCTGGAAGCGAGCCTCGCCGCCGGGGTCGAAGAATCGGCGCCGCTGGAGAGCGGCCTGCAGAAGGCCAGCGTGCGGGTGATCTCCGGCCGGGCGAAGATCCGTGACCGCGCCCGTAAGGTCCGCGCCGCCTCCCCGGGGCTGTTCAACTCGGGCTACTTCGTCCTCTCGGCGCTCGACGGGGCGCCGCCGGAGCCCCGCTCCGCGGCGGCAACCACCATCGACCTCCACAACGGCGGCCAGGCGGCGTCGGTGCTGGTGATCTCCAAGTTCCCCTTCAACTCCTCCGGCTCGATCGCGCTCAACAAGCGCCTCGACGACGCAGCCGGCGGCCTCGGCGAAAAAGCCAACCTCGCGACCGGCGTCGCCGGCGGCGCCGCCGAGCTGAACGACTACAGCCGCGTCACCCGGGAACGGATCCCCTGGGTGGTGATCGCGATCACGATCGTCACCTTCCTCGGCATGATCGTGATCCTGCGGGCGATCCCACTGGCGGCGATCGCCGTCGGGCTCAACCTGCTCACGGTCGGGGTTGCCTTCGGCGTCCTCACCCTGCTCTTCAACCTGCCCGACTCAGCCCCGCTGGGTGGCCACACCTACGTCGACGCGGTCGGGGCGACGATGATCTTCGGCCTCGTCTTCGGGCTCTCGATCGACTACGCCGTCTTCCTCCTCAGCCGCATGCGCGAGCACTACGACCAGCACGGCGACAACGCTGCCGCGATTCAGTTCGGGCTGACCAAGACCGCCGGCGTGATCACCGGCGCCGCGGCGATCATGATGGCCGTCTTTATCGCCTTTGCCGGGGCGCCGATCGCGACGGTCAGCCAGCTCGGAATCGGGCTGACCGTCGCGGTGATCCTCGACGCCACGGTGGTGCGAATCGTCCTGCTGCCGGCGCTGATGCTGCTGATCGGCGACCGGGTCTGGTGGCTCCCGCGCCCCCTGGCGCGGGTGCTGCCAAAGCTCAGCGTCTGAGTCGCTGGGCTACTTCACCTTCGGTTCCGGCGCCTGCGCGCAGGTCTGGGTTGCCGAGGCGGTGATGCTTTCGCCATCGAGGTAGGTGAAGGCCGCGCGAGCCTTCAGCTTCTTCGAGGACGGGCATTTGGCCGAGATGAAGCTGGCCGGCTTGCCCTTGTACTTGTACTTCTTGCTGATCTTTACGGTGAAGTCCGTGAGGGCGCCGGTGCCGCCGGCGATCTTCGGGATTTCGAGGTCCAGGCGCGGGCCGTAGCCTTCTTTGTCGTAGTTGGAGACCGTGCCGACGAGGACGAGCGTCGTCTGGATCGGGGTCGTGCCGTAGGTGTGCAGGATCACCACCGGCTTGCCGCCCTGGGGGACGCCGTTGAAGGCGGTGACGATCTGGTTGACCGGGTAGACCTGGGAGCCGACCGGGAGCAGCGCCGAGGCGGTGCCGCTGCCAATTTTCGCCTTGCCGCATTTTTCTTCGGCGATTTCGGTCGAGGTGCTCTGCAGCAACGCGGGATCGCAGGTCGGGATTCCCTTGGTGAACAGCCTGGCGTTCCTGTCGAAGTCGATCACCGCATGCACCGCGGGGCTCGGGACGCCGTTGGCAGCTGTGGTCGTCGTCGTTTTGGTCGTGACTTCCAGCGTCCCCGGCGTGAAGGCCGTCTTCGCGAGCCTCTTCGGCGCGATTACCGCACCGATCGCCTGCGTATTGCCATCATTTCCGGCTACGGTGGGTCCGAGCGGTGCAGCGAGTGCGGCCGAGGCCACGATTGCGGCGGCCGCGACGGCGGCCAGGCCCGCGATCAAAATTGAACGTTTGCGCATTAAGTCGCTCCTCAGTTGGAATTGACGATGCGCCTCCCTTGCCTCCTTAACCGCTCCGCGCGCCCAGAGTAGCGCGTTGATTTCGAGTTAAGTCCCCGCTCGGCGCGCACTTGGCGGGGAGCGGCTCGGATACGATTCGCCGCGTTCCGTCGGGTCGGAGGGACCGGGGAACGAACAAGCAACGATCCGTGGCTGCAAAACCCTTAGGCGAGGAGAAAAGCTCGGCTCCGAGCCGAGGGATCACCCCAGCCCGAATCGCGGCGATCGCCGCCCTCGCAGTCGTCGTCATCGCCCTCGCGATCGTCCTCTTCAGCGGCGGCGGAGGGCACAAGTACACGCTCGTCTTCCAGAACGCCGGCCAGCTGGTGCCCGACAACCAGGTCCTGATCGGCGGCTCGCCGGTCGGCTCGGTCGAAAGCATCGATCTCAGCGACAACAACCTGGCCGAAGTCAACATCGAAGTCGAACAGGAGCTGCACGAGGGCACGACGGCGACGATCCGCGCCACCTCGCTCTCCGGGGTCGCCAACCACTACGTCTCGATCAGCCCCGGGCCGAACAGCAGCCCGGCACTCGGCGAAGGCGCCGAACTCGGCCTCTCCTCGACCACGACCCCGATCGACATCGACCAGCTCTTCAACACCTTCCCGCCGTCGGTTCGCAAGGGGCTTGCCGACTTCATCCAGGGAAACGCACAGATCTACTCGGGACGCGGGCAGGAAGCCAACGAAGCGTACAAATACTTCGGCCCGGCGCTGAACCGCGTCGGCGCCTTCGCCGGCGAACTCAACTCCGACCAGGCCCTGTTCGAAAAGTTCGTCGTCAGCTCGAGCAAGCTGACGACGGCGATCGCCGGCCGCGGCGAAGCGCTCGAAAGTGCGATCTCACACGCCAACACCGCCTTCAGCTCGATCGCCAGCCAGAACGTCGCCCTCGACCAGACGCTGCAGCGGCTGCCGCCGGTGCTGCGCCAGTCGAACACGACCTTCGTCAACCTCCGCGCCGCGCTCGACGACCTCGAACCGCTGGTCAACACGGCAAAGCCGGCGACGAAGAACCTGGCGCCCTTCCTCGCCGAACTGCGCCCGGTGATCGCCAAATTCATCCCGCTGACGAAGAATCTGCGGCTCACGGTCAGCAAGCCCGGGAAGGAAAATGACGCCGGCGAACTGCTGGCGGCGCTGCCCGCGGTCCAGAACCTGGCTTCCAATGCATTCCCCCATGCCGAGGGCGCGATCACCGCCTTCCAGCCGAACCTCAACTTCATCCGCTCCTACACGCCCGACCTCTTCAACGCGATCGGCAAGATCGGCCAGGTGGCCGGCTATTACGACGGCAACGGCCACTACGTGCGGGCCTCTGTTTCGGCCCAGAATCTGTTCAAGAACAACGCTGGGACGCTGGAACCGATTACGAAGGCCCAGCAGTTCGAATTCTTCGGCGGATCAGCCGGCGTGCACCGCCGTTGCCCCGGAGGCGCCACCCAGGGGGCAGCCGACGGCTCCAACCCCTTCACCAATCCGCCGTCAGCCGGCAGCAGCGTCAACACTTCCGAATGCAACCCGGCCGACGCGCCTCCCGGACCATGATCAAACGGGCGATACTCGCGGTGGCGCTGGTGGTGGCAGTCGTTGTCGTGGTCCTGCTCGTATCCGGGGGCGGCAACAGCTCCGGCGGCTACCGGATCCGGGCGATCTTCGACAACGGCGCCTTCATGGTCAACGGCGAGCAGGTCCGGGCTGCCGGTGCGAACGTCGGCACGATCGAATCGGTCGGCGTCTCCCGGCCCGGCGAAACGGTTGCCTACCGCCACGGCAAGCCGGTCTCGGTTCCCGGCAAGGCGATCATCGTGATGAGCATCGCCGATCCCGGGTTCCAGGACTTCCGCAGCGACGCCAGCTGCCTGATCCGGCCGCAATCGCTGATCGGCGAGAAGTTCGTCGACTGCCGCCCGACCCTGCCTCGCGCGCCGGGCTCGCCGGAGCCGCCGCCGCTGAAGAGGATCCCATCCGGACAGGCCGGCGCCGGCGAGTACCTGCTGCCGCTGGGTAACAACAGCACCAGCGTCGACCCCGACCTGATCAACGACATCCAGACGCTGCCCTACTCGCAGCGCTTCCGCCTGATCCTCAACGAACTCGGCGGCGGCCTCGCCGGCCGCGGCGAAGACCTCGAAGTGCTGGTCAAGCGGGCCAACCCGGTCCTGCGCGACGTCGACACCCTGTTCGGCGTGCTTGCCGCCCAGCGCAACCAGCTGGCGCAGCTGGCGAGCGACTCGGAGGCGATCCTGCGCCCGCTCTCGCGCGAGCGCTCCCACGTCGCCGGCTTCTTCGCCAACGCCGGCGCCTCCGCCGAGGCGAGCTCCGAACGCGGTCCCCAGCTCGAAGAAGCGCTGCAGAAGTTCCCCAAGTTCCTGACCGAATTCCGCCTGACGATGAACAGCTTGCAGGGATTCTCCAACGCGGCGACCCCTGTCTTCGAAGACCTCGGCGAAGCGGAGCCGTCGCTGACCGACGCGACCCGCACTCTGACCCCCTTCTCGGAAGCGACGACGGTGGCCCTGAAGAGTCTCGGCAACGCCGGCGAAGCTTCAGGTCCGATCTTCCGCGAAGCCGATCCCGTGGTCCGAAAGACCCTCGACCTCGCCAGGTCGGGTGCCTCTCCGAATACCGAACTCGCCAGGCTCTTCACCAACCTCCGGCAAACCGGAGGTTGGGGCAGCCTGGTCGAACTGATTTTTAACACGACCGCGTCCGTAAATGGCTTCGATCAATACGGCCATTTCGGACGCACCTTGGTCACCTTGACCAACTGCCTCGACTACGAAGGGAACGTCGGCGGAGAATCGGGCTGCTCGGCGAGGTTTACCGGTCCTCACCACGCTGAACCTCAAGCCACCAGCAGCGCCAGCCTGTTCCGCCTGCTGCAGCGCGAGATGGCGGAAAAGTCCGGGGGGACCGCACCTGGCTCGGAAAGCGCAGAAGGCCCGACGACCGGCCTCGGACAGGCCAACTCCACCGAAGGCGAAGCCGGCCTCGGCAGCGCCTCCAAAACCGGCGGCACCGCCCCGCTCCTCAACTACCTCCTCGGACCATGAGCAGGAATCGGAGCGGACTCCAGGGAGTGGCGAGCAGCCCGGTCGTGATCGGGGCGGTGACGGTGCTGGTGATCATCGTTGCCGTCTTCCTTGCATACAACGCCAACAACGGCCTGCCGTTTGTCTCGACCTACGACCTCAAGGCGCGGGTGCCGAACGCCGACGCGCTGGTCAAAGGCAACGACGTCCGGATCGGCGGCGTCCTGGTCGGCACCGTCAAGTCGGTAGTCCCGGTGCAGAAGAAGAACGGCGACGTCGCCGCCGAACTTTCGCTCAGCCTCGACAAGAACACGGAACCGCTGCCGGTCGACTCGACCGTCACGATCCGGCCGAAGTCCGCCCTCGGCCTCAAGTTCCTGCAGATCACCCCCGGCAGGTCCTCCAAGGGCTTCGAAGCCGGCGCGACGATCCCGGTCGAGGCGGCGACGCCGGAACCCGTCGACATCGACCAGTTCTTCGACATGTTCGACAAACCGACCCGCGACGCGATCCGCCAGAACCTGGCCGGATTCGGCAACGCCCTGGCGGGCCGCGCGCCGCAGCTGAACGAAGCGATCGGCGCCCTGCGGAGACTGGCGGTGAACGGCCAGCCGGTGCTGCGGACGATCGTCGCCCCCAGCACCAACTTCGCCGGCTTCTGGCGCGCGCTCGAGGCCCTCTCGGCGACGGTCGCCCCGGTCGCCGAGACCCAGGCGGGCCTCTTCGTCGCCCTCGACCAGACCTTCGGCGCCTTCGCCCGCGTATCGCGCCCCTACATCCAGGAAACGATCGAGAAAAGCCCATCGACGCTGGACACCGCCAACGCCGACCTTCCCGTCCTGCGCCCCTTCCTGCACGACTCCCAGCGCTTCTTCGCCGCACTGCAGCCGGGCGCCAAAGCCCTTGGCGATACCTCCCCGTTCATCGCCGAAGCGCTGCATGCCGGGATCCCGGTGCTCAATGCCAGCCCCGTCCTCAACAACCAGCTGCAGCCGACCGCGGAAGCTCTGCTGACCTTCCAGCAATCGTCCGGTGTCTTCAATGGCCTCGAACTGCTCACCGACACCAACCAGGTGCTCGACCCAAGCCTGAAGTTCATCGTGCCAGCCCAGACGACGTGCAACTACGCAACCCTCGCCTTCAAATTCCTTGCCAGCGCGAACAGCCTTGGGAACGGTCAGGGTCACTGGCTCAACTTCATCTCCTTCCAACCCGCGGAAGGTCCCAACAGCGAGGCCGGCCAGGCATCCGCGCCGGCCAGCGGTCCGGGTCAGAACTACCTCCACTTCAACCCCTATCCGCAGACCGGCGCTCCCGGTCAACCGAACGTCTGCGAAGCCGGCAATGAGAAGTACATCCCGGGCAAAACGGTGATCGGCAACACCGAGGTCTTCGGTAATAAGACGCGCGGGCAGGTGACGAAGAAGTGAGCCGCCTGCCGGAGCGCGACCAGTTGGGCAAGAAGGACCGCCGCATCAATTGGCGCCCCAGCAACGCGCTGATCGCGATTATCTTCATCCTGATCTTCACCGTCGGCCCCTACCTGGCCTTCACCGGCCACGTGCCCTTCACCAGCTACGGCTACGAGGTCACCGCCACCTTCGCCAACTCCGACAACGTCGCGCTCAACTCGCCGGTCCGCATCGCCGGGGTCGAAGTCGGCAAAGTCGTCTCGACCAGTCGCGAGGGGAACGCGACCAAGGTCACCTTTACTGTCGAAGGCCCCGGCGGCCCGATTCACCAGGACGCATTCGCCGCGATCCGGCCGCGGATCTTCCTCGAGGGCAACTTTTTCGTTGAACTCGATCCGGGCAGTCCCAGCGCGCCGGAAATGGAAAGCGGCGGCAACATCCCGGTCAGCCACACCTCGACCGCGGTCCAGCTCGACGAAGTCCTCAGCGCGCTGCAGTCTCCCGTCCGCGCCGACCTCAGCCAGCTGCTCGAGAGCTACGGCAAGGCGCTGACTCACGTGCCGAGCGCTGCCGAAGACCTCAACCAGCTGCCTGAAGTCAGCGGTGTGACCGGCGCCG
This sequence comes from Solirubrobacterales bacterium, assembly GCA_013821475.1. GTDB lineage: Bacteria > Actinomycetota > Thermoleophilia > Solirubrobacterales > 70-9 > VAYN01. Next base: position 18,306 of record JACDGU010000013.1, on the reverse strand, counting down.
GTGCCCTCAACGGCGCCTTCAAATACGGCGGCGACGCCGGTCGCTACAGCGCCCAGGTGACCAACGCCCTGCTCGGCACCGAACAGCGCGACCTCTCGCGCCTGGTCGCCGGCGCCGGTCGGACTTTCGGCGCCTTTGCCGCCAACCAGTCCGCCCTGCAGGGCCTGATCGACAACTTCAATATCTTCACCGGCGCCCTAGCGGCACAGTCGAGCAACCTCTCGACGACGATCCACCTGCTGGCGCCGACCCTGCAGGTTGCCCACACCTCGCTGGTCAGCCTCAACCGCACCCTGCCGCCGCTGCGCACCTACGCGATCGAGTTGACCCCGGCGGTGGCCGAGCTGCCGGGCCTGATCCGCGCCTCGAAACCGTGGCTTGGGCAGGTCCGCCCGCTGCTCTCCGGCAAGGAGGGTGGCGGCGTCGCCAAGCTGCTCGCCGAAGCCACGCCGGGGCTCGCCGCCGCCGCCCAGGCGGGCAAGGAAGTTGCGCTGCCGCAGCTCAACCAGCTCAGCCTCTGCACGAGCAAGGTCCTGGTCCCAACCGGCAATGAGGTGATCAACGACCAGTTCAGCACCGGCGGTCCTAACTACCGCGAGTTCCTCTACAACCTTGCCAACTTCGCCGGCGCGGCCCAGAACTTCGACGGAAACGGGCCGTATATCCGGGCCCAGGCCGGGGGAGGTCCCGTACTGGTCGGGGAACCGAATCCCTTCGGCAACCTGAGCACGGAGAAAACCCAGTACGCCCACACGATCGTCGACCCGATCGGCGACCAGCCTCAGCTCGCTGGTCGACCGTCACTCAAGCCGGAAGTCCGATGCGCCACGAATCCGGTTCCAGACGTCAACGGACCCCTCGGCCAGGTAGGGGCCGCTACTCCCTCCGTGGCGGGGGTGACGCCGTGAGCGACCAGACTCCGCATACCAGCCGCTGGACCCATTTCCGGGCCTGGCTCTCACGCCAGTCGCGCGGCCATCGCAAAGACACGATCGCGATCTTCGTCCTGGCGATCGCCGGCATCGTGATGACCCTCGGCATCTTTACCCAGCAGAAGGCTTCGCTGCCGTCCTGGCTGCCCGTCGTCGGCGAAGAATTCGAACACATCTCAGCCCAGTTCTCGACCGCGCAGGCGGTCACGCCCGGCCAGGGCCAGGCGGTCGACATCGCCGGGATTCAGGTCGGCAAGGTCACCTCTGTCGCCCTCGAAGACGGCCACGCCGTGGTCGGGATGGACATCCACCCCGAATACATGGAACTGATCCACCCCAATGCCAGCTTCCTGCTGCGGCCGAAAACCGGTCTCAACGACATGGTCGTCGAGGTCGAACCCGGGACCGGCAAGAAGCACATCGAAGACGGCGCCGAGTTCAACCTCACTCAGACCGAACCGAACACCAACCTCGATGCCTTCCTCGGCAGCCTCGACAACGACACCCGCCAGTACATCCAGCTGCTGGTCGCCGGCGGTGCCCAGGGAATCGGCGGCCGCGGCGTCCAGCTCTCGAACGCGCTGCGGCGTTTCCAGCCCTTCGTCCACTACACGGCAAAACTGAACAAGGTCGTCGCCCAGCGTCACGAAGCCCTCGCCAACGTGATCCACGACTTCGGCCAGCTGACGACGGAACTCGGCCGCCACGACTCCGAGATAAAGCGCTTCGTCACCTCCTCCGACGCTGCCCTCGGCAACTTCGCCAACCAGCAGCAGTCGATCCAGGACGCCTTCAAGGAATTCCCGGCGACGCTGACGGCCGCGAAGGCAGGTCTGGCGAGCTCCACCCGCTTCTCGCAGGCGGCCTTCCCGGCGCTGACCAAGTCGATTCCCCAGGCCCAGGCGTTGACGCCGGCCTTCAAGGCGACCGAGCGTCTGTTCAGGGAAACCACTGCGCCGATCCGCGACCAGATCCGGCCCTTCACCCGGCAGATCCGGCCGGTCCTGGTCCATACCAACGAAGCCTCGGGCCCCTTCAACACGACGGTCCGCGGTTTCGGCAACGCGCTGGGCGGCCTCAACACGTTCTTCAACGAGCTGGCCTACAAGCCTAAGGGCTCGAAGCAGAGCTACCTCTTCTACCTTCCGTGGCTCAACCACGATTTCAACACTGCCTTCAATCTCCAGGATGCCGGTGGCCCAGTGCTGCGTGGGCTGATCCTGATCTCTTGTAACGGCGCCAGTCTGGGCTATGGGTTGACGGAACCCAAGCCTCAGCTCAAAACCCTGCTGCAGCTCACCAACGTTCCCAGGGAAGAGGAAATCCCTGTGCCTGGGAACCCAACCGGGAAATGCGAATACAAGGAAAAGTGAGCAAGCGCGCCCCCAGCACCACGCAGCTTCTCGTCATCGCCGGCTTCGCGCTGTCGTGCTTCGGCATCCTGCTCTTCCTCTGGGTCACCTTCGGCGGTCCGACGCCGTTCAAGGCGAAGCCCTACGAGATCAAAATCCCCTTCGACGAGGCGACCACTCTGGCCGAACAGTCCGACGTCCGCATCTCCGGCGTCGACGTCGGCAAAGTCCAGAGCATCGCCCTGGCGCCGAACGGCAAGCAGGCGCTGGCGACGGTCGACATCGACAACAAGTACGGGCCGCTGCCGGAATCGACGCGGGCGCTGCTGCGCACCAAGACGCTGCTCGGCGAGACCTACATCGAACTCACCCCCGGCTCGCGCAACGGGCCGATGCTGGCCGACGGCGGCGAACTGCCGCAGGCCAACCTGACCCAGTCGGTTCAGCTCGACGAGATCTTCCGCACCTTCGATCCGAAGACCCGGGCCGCCTTCCAGGAATGGATGCAGGAAGCGGCCGTCGCGATCAACGGTCAGGGGCAGGCCCTCTCCTACGCGATTGGCCAGTTCGAACCGACCTTCACCGAATTCGAAAAGCTCTTCCGCACCCTCGACACGCAGCGGGTTGCCGTCGGCGAGCTGCTCCGCAACGGCGCGACGACCTTCAGCGCCCTGCGTGGGCGCGAAGGCGAGCTGGCGAACCTGATCCAGAGCTCCAACGCCGTCTTCCAGACCACCGCCAAGCGCGACAAGGACATCGAAGCGCTGTTCCGCGCCTTTCCGACCTTCCTCGACGAGTCGAAGCTGACGCTCAACCGGCTCAAAGGCTTCGCCGTCAACGCCGATCCCCTGATGCGCCAGCTGGTCCCTGCCGCCGAACAGCTCTCCCCGACGCTGATCGCCTTCGGCAAGCTTGCGCCGGAAGCGAAGGGCTTCTTCGAAGGGCTGGGTCCGGTGATCGCCCGGGCGCCGACGGCCTTCCCCGCACTGCGCAAGCTGCTTCGCGACGACTTCCCGCCGCTGTTGCGCGCGGTGGACCCGTTCCTCCGCAACCTGAACCCCTTGTTGACCGGCCTCGACCTCTACAAGCACGAGGTCACCTCGTTCTTCGGCAACTTAACCGCGGCGCTCACCGCCGAATTGACCGTAGAAAACAAACAGGGGGAGCACATCCATTTCCTCAGGGCGCTCGGGCCGATCAACGCCGAATCCCTGGCCAGCTACGGGAACCGACTTGCAATCAACCGGAACAGCCCATACAGCCCGCCGCAGTGGGCCAAGAATCTCGTTTCGGGCCTGCCGAGTTTCGGCACGGGCCAGTGCACGGCGGGAATAAATGTCACGCCCAGCTCTGCCACCCCCACGAGCCCGGCCTTCCAGGAACACATCCGCAAGATCAACGGGAAAAAGGAACCGCTCACTCCGGCGCAGACCCTGCTGGAAGCCGAAGATCTGTTCAAACGTCTGAAGGGATACGCGTTCGGAGGACAAGAAGGCTCGGCATCGGCACCGACTCCGCCCTGCACCCAGCAGGCCCCGATCAAGTCGATCTACGGCAGCGGCGAAGCGACGACCTACCAGCACACCTTCGAACAGACCGGGAAATAGTCACCGGCCCCGGCGCGGCATTGCTCCGGTGGCGGTCATAAAGATCGGCTTTTTAGCGCTGAGCCCAAAAGCGGCTCTCCTGACGTTTCCGTGGGTCACGTAACGGTGACTCGGCCGGGCAGAGGTGGACACAACCCGCCGAGCTTCAGCATCGCCAGGGAGATCAAGGCCTCGGGGGAGTGAAACCCGAAGGCACGCCGTGCGATCAGCCGGATCTGGGTGTTGATCGCCTCCACCCGGGCGTTGGAGAGGCCGTGGCGGATCGCGGCGACGATTCCCTCCCGCTGCGCGGTGATCGTGCGCGCCAGCTTCACGAAGGGCCGCAAGCGACAGCGCCGCGCCCACTGCAGCCAGTCCTCGAGGAGGGCGATCGCCTGACGCTTCGACCGTCTTCTTGTCGCGTCCCGATGCCGCCCAGATCAGCCGGCCGGTGTCGTGGTCGACGACCACGGTCAGGTAACGGTGGCCCTTGCGGTGGGAGATCTCGTCGATCCCGATTCGCCGCAGGCCGGCGAGCAGATCCTGATCGCGCCCCGCCTCAAGGGCCACCCGCTCGCAGATCCCGCCGACGCTGCGCCAGGCGATCCGCATCAGCTCCGCGACGGCGCTCTTTGACGTGTTCACCGCGAGCCAGGCGACCTGCTGCTCGAAGGCTCGGGTGAAGCGCGAGCCGTGCCGGGCCCAGGGCACGGCGCAGACGACGACGCCGTGCTCGGGGCTCCCCTTCTGGCGCTGTTCTCTACGCCGAGGTGGCCATCGTGGCCGCGATATGGCAGGACGATCTCTCGTCGACTTCGATGCGGGAGATCTATCTGGCGCCACTTCACGGGCCCGTGATGGCGGAGCGGTCATGCGAAAGACACTCCGCGCCTACTTCGCGGCAAACCGCAACGGAGCGAGTGCCGCGGCCGCGTTGGGCGTCAGCCGGCAGACGGTCAAGAACCGGCTGAGAGCGGCCGAGGAGCTGATTGGCAGGGGCCTCACAGAGTGCGCCGCGGACCTGGAGACTGCTCTGCGCCTCGAGAAGGTCAGCGCTATCGCCATCGAGTAGACGGCTGGGGACGCGCCAGCACTGCTGGCCTACCATCGGCTGATGCCCCTAGCCCTCGGCCAGCACTTGCTCTTCCGTCACGCCCTTCGTGGTGGCTGGGTCTGGGTCGTCGCCGTGGTTGCCGTCGTCCTCCTGATCCGCTTCTGGCCGGCGATCGTCGCCTGGTTCGAACAGCGCCGCCGGTGATGACGGGCGCAACGAGCTCCAGATCCCGCGCTCGCACTGACAAGTGCTCACCCCAGGTACTCCTCCACCCAATCCCGGTATGGCCCGATGAATTCCCGAGCCCCGGACAGGATCAATTCGACGGCTTCGTGGACGTGGCCGGCGGGGACCTTGACGTAGCTGTGCTCGATGACTTGGGCGCGGTTGTAGGAATCCATATCGGTAGTCGAATCGAATGCTGCTTTGAACGCCTGCAGGTCGAAGTCAGCACCGAACTCACCCATCGCGTTCTCCGGGGTCGCGTACTGGCGTGGGAAATCCTCGAGGGTGATTGACGATCTCGTTTTTCCAGCGGTCCTGCTGCGCCCGGCTTGGCTCCCTGGCCATCAGCTCCCCTCGCTTGCGAGCAGCCGGTCGATCCCGTCCAGGGCGCGACGCCTCGCCCGGCGAGCGCCTTCGCGAGCACGTCGCTGCACCACTGTGGACGCTTCATGTGTCCGATCCGAGCTGTCACCGGCTCCGCTGGGAGCCAGTCGGTCAGGCGGGCTCGTAGGTCAGGAGGGCGATTCCGCCGCCGACGGTCTTGGAGTCGACCAGGTGCAGGGGCTTCTTGTCGCTATGCTCGCCGAGCAGGCGCTTGCCGCTGCCGAGCAGGATCGGGAAGACCATCAGGCGCAGCTCGCCGAGGAGGTCGTGCTCGATCAGGCCCTGGACCAGCTGGGCGCTGCCGGCGGTGAGGATGACGCCGTCGACTTCCTCCTTCAGCTTCGCGATCTCGGTGACGAAATCGCCGGAGAGGATGGTCGAGTTGGTCCAGCCCGCCGTCTCGAGGGTCGAGGAGAAGACGTACTTGGGCATCGTGTTGAACTTGTCGGCAAAGCCGACCTCGTCGGTCATCGACGGCCAGGCGGCGGCGAAGCCTTCGTAGGTGACACGGCCGAGCAGCTGAGCCTCGGCCTCGAAGATCTCGTCGAGCTTGAACTTGTCCCCCTCCTCGCCACGCTCGATCTCGAAGGTCCAGCCACCGTGCTTGAAGTCCTCGGCTCCGCCAGGGTCCTCCATCACTCCGTCAAGCGAGACAAACTCGGTTGCGACGATCTTTCCCATCAGTCCTCCTCGAAGTTGCTTTCTGCCCGGTCGATTCTGGGCCTTTTACCGCTGCGACGAACGGGCGAGGACGAAATCGACACCGATTCGTCCCGGCGGCAGGCGACGAAGATTTTGCAGAGTTGTCACCCACACGTAACGTGTTGTCTGAAACGATGCCATGATGGAGGCGATGCGACAGAGCTGGACCGACGAGCGACTTGACGACTTCCGCGCCGATGTCGACCGGCGATTCGACACGGTCGACAAGCGCTTCGATGCGGTCGACCAGCGCTTCGAGCAGGTCGAAGCCAAAGTCGACGGGCTGCGGGGGGAGATGCAGGGCGAATTCAAGGCGGTGCGGGGCGAGATGAAAGCCGGCTTCGACGGAATGAACGTGCGCTTCGACTCGCTTCACCGCCTGATGGTCCAGTTCAGCGGCGTGCTGATCGTCTCGCTGATCGCGGCCCTGGTCGCCCCCCATCTCTGAACCCGGGAGGGGCGGTCACTCAGGCGCCGCTGGACACTGCTTCGATCAGGTCCGCCGCCCGCTCGGTTCCCCGTGCCGCCTGAAGCGTCTCCGAGATCGAGCCCAGGCGCTGGGCGAGGTCGCGGTCGCCGAGCAGGCGCTCGATCGCCCCGGTCAGCTCCGCGGGGGTGTGGGCGTAGGTGTCGAGGCGGATCCCGAGGCCGCTCTCGTCCAGCCGCTGGGCATTGTCGTACTGGTCCCAGAACAGCGGCAGGAGGATCATCGGCCTGCCGAAGTAGAGCGACTCGGTGACGGTATTGTTGCCGCCGTGGGTGATCACCAGGTCGACCTCGGGCAGGATCGAGGTCTGGGGCAGGAACTCGGCCCCGACCATGTTGGCGGCGAGCTCGAACTCGTCGGCCTGGGGGCCCTTGGAGACGATCACCCGGTAGGGCGCGTCGGCGAGCGAGGCGACGAGGCCGCGCATCAGCTCGACGTCGGCCGAGCCGAGCGAGCCAAGGCTGAGGTAGAGCAGTGGCTGCTCGCCGCCGGCCAGCGGCTCGGGCAGCTCCCACGCCGCATCGGTGGCGCGGACGCCGGCCTGGAGGTTGTGCCAGCTCGGCCCGAGCGGCTCGGCGCGCGGGTAGTCGATCTCCTGCGGATAGAGATAGAGGTTGAGCCAGGGGCTCTCGTGGATGAAGTCGTCGTCGGGCAAGGGCGGCGCGCCGTGCTCCTGGCAGAACTGGCTGAAGTCGGCGTGCAGCTCGGCGTGGGCGTCGCGGTAGGACGCCCAGTACTCCTTCCAGCCGGCGCGATCCGCCGTCGGATAGCCGGAAAAGACCGGCGGCACCTCGGTGTCCTTGATCTCGGCGGGGTTGCAGGAGGCGATTCGCACCCAGGGCCGGCCCGAGGCAAAAAGGGCCGGGAAGCCGACGACGTTGTCCTCGACGATCGCGTCCGGCTGCAGCTCGGCGAAGATCTCGAGCAGGCGGGCGTCGACGTACTTCGCCCCGTCGACCAGGGCCTGGAAGGTGGGGGCGATGAAGCCTGCCAGCTGCTCGATCGTCGGCTGGCGGAAGACCGGCGCGGTGTCGCGGATGAACTCCTTCCAGAACTGGCCGGGGACTTCCTCGGTCTCCGGCGGCGGCGTCAGCCGCATCAGCCGCTCCTCGAACCCCTGCGCCTCGAGCGTGCCGGCAAACGACTCCTCGACGATGAAGACGACGCGGTGGCCGCGGGCGCGGAGGACGTCGCCGATCCCGACGCAGTTGTTGGTCGGCCCGAAGGCGCCCTCGGGAAAGAAGAGGATCGTGGAGCCCATGGCCTCAGCCGCCAAGCGGCGAGGGCGGGATGGTCGTCTGGCCCTCGATCTCGGCGATCACCATCGCGATCTCGTCGACGAAGCACCAGGACCAGTCTTCGCGGGGCTCGATCGAGCGGATCAGCGGGTGGCCGGACTCGGCGGCATGGGCGCTGGCGTGGCGGTTGGGGGAGTCGTCGCAGCAGCCGACCTTGCCGCAGCTGAGGCAGATCCGCAGATGCAGCCAGGGGTCGCCGGCGGTGAGGCAGTCCTCACAGCCGGGCGTCGACTCCGGCAGTTGGGTGACCTCTATCTGATCCAGATGCGCGCACTCGGCCATCGCCCCTCGCTTCCCTCGTAGTCGGTCCCTGGACTGTAATCCGCGGAGCCCGCGGGGCGGGGGTCGTATCGTTGGCGGCGATGGACTTCGGAATCGGCTACTTCCCCACCGCCGACGCGGTCGGCCCCGGCCCGCTCGCGCGAACGGTCGAGGAGCGGGGCCACGAGTCGCTGTTCTTCGCCGAGCACACCCACATCCCGGCCAGCCGCGACTCGCCCTATCCCGCCGGTGGCGAGCTGCCGCGCAAATACCTCCACACCTACGATCTCTTCGTCGCCCTCACCGCCGCCGCGGCAGCGACCTCGAGGCTGCGGGTCGGCAGCGGAATCTGCCTCGTCGTCGAGCGCGACCCGATCACCACCGCCAAAGAGGTCGCCTCGCTCGACAGCCTCTCTGGCGGTCGCTTCGAGTTCGGCGTCGGCGCCGGCTGGAACCGCGAGGAGATGGAAAACCACGGCACCGATCCGCGGACGCGGATGCGGCTGCTGAAGGAGCGGGTCGAGGCGATGAAGGAGATCTGGACGCAGGAGGAGGCCAGCTACCACGGCGAGTTCGTCGAGTTCGACCGCATCCGGTCCTCGCCGAAGCCGGTCCAGCGCCCGCACCCGCCGGTCCTGATCGGCGGCAACGGACCGACCGTGCTCGACCGCGTGCTCGACTTCGGCGACGCCTGGTTCCCCAACTACATGCCCGAAGGGCAGGGGATCTACGATCGCGCCGGGGAGCTGGCCGCCCGCGCCGAGCGCCCGATCGACCTGATGGTGATGAGCGCCCCCGCCAAGGCGACCGTGCTCGAGCGCCTGCACGCCGCCGGTTGCCGCCGCGTCGTCCACTGGGTTCCATCCGCCGGCCCCGCCGAGATCGAGCGCGAGCTCGAGCTCTGGGAGGCGGCGATCGCCGAGCTGAACGGCGAGAGTTGACCTCAGCGCGGGCGCGTGAGCGCTTCGCTTCGGCCCGGGTTGCGAGGCTGGCGACCGCCGACCGCTCCGGACGCCCGCACCTCGTCCCAATCGCCTTTGCGCTCAACGGCGAGCGCATCTACAGCGTCGTCGACGCGAAACCGAAGCGCAGCGTCGAGCTCCGCCGCCTCGCCAACGTGCGCGAGAACCCCGCCGTGGCGCTGCTCGTCGACCACTACGAGGATGGCGACTGGGAGGCGCTCTGGTGGGCCCGCGCCGACGGGCGGGGGCGGGTCCTTGACCCGGCGGAGCCGGAGGCGGAGCGGGCCGTGGCGCTGCTCGGCGAGCGCTACCCGCGCCAGCAGGCGCGCGGCGAGGTGCTGGCGATCGACGTCGAGCGCTGGAGCGGTTGGGAGGGCTCGGGAAGCTGAGCGGGGCTTCAACGCCCGGGCCGATCGTTAGAAAGGCGGGTGAGTGGAGGCCCACCGTTCATACGAGCGTTTCGAGCAGGGACACCAGGTTGCCGAGGAGGGCGAGGCTGGCCCGCACCACGGACGCAACGCCGCGCTCGCCGTCGCGGTGATGGCGGCGCTGCTCGCCGTCGCCACTTCCTCTCCAACGAGGCGGTGAAAGAGGTGATCACCGGCGAGACCCACAGCGCCGACGCCTCGGCCCGGCTCGAGAGCAACCGGCTGAAGATCGACAACGCGACGAGCGACTCGACCCTGCTGCGCGTGCTCGGCGAGGGCGGCGCCGGGGAGCGGCAGGCCGCGAGGGCCGCCGAGGCCCATGAGCAGCGGATCGTCGAGGAGCTGGTGCCGGCCGACGCCGGCCTCAAGCACGAGATCGCCGACCACCAGCACACCGTCGACCACGCCAACACCCGGCACGTCGACTACGAGCTGGCGGAGGTCGGGCTCGAGGTCGGCATCGTCCTCGCCTCGGTCTCGATCATCGCCCGGCGTGGTGCTGCTCGTCATCGGGTTGCTGGTCTAGCACCCGTTCCTCCACCTGTACGGTTTGCGAATGGAACACGACGCGGCGCTGGAGGCTGTGTTCATGCCGGTACGGCCGCCGAGCACGTTCGAGGAGACCGTGGAGCGGCTCGGGACCGCGATCCGGCTCGGGCTGCTGGCGCCGGGCAGCCAGCTGCCGCCGGAGCGGGAGCTGGCGAAGCGGCTGCGGATCTCGCGCTCGACCCTGCGCCAGGCGCTGACGACCCTGGTCCAGAGCGGTCATCTGATCTCGCTGCGCGGCCGCAAGGGCGGGACGTTCGTCGCCGAGCAGCCGCCGCTGGCCGAGCAGGACGGCGAGCCGCTCGACCAGGGCGCCTGGGCGGTGCTCGACTACCGGGTCGCGATCGAGTGCGGCGCGGTGCTGCTGGCCGCCGAGCGCACCGGGGCCGAGCAGCTCGATCGGCTCGATGAGCTGGTCGAGAAGATGGCCTCCGAGGTCGAGGACTTCGAGGAGTACCGGCGCACCGACATCCGCTTCCACATCGGCATCGCCGAGGCCGCCGGCTCGCCGCGGCTGCTCAGCGCCACCACCGATGTCCAGGGGCAGATGACCGACCTGATCGCCTTGATCGCACATCCGCCCGAGGTCCTGGTCCGCTCCAACGAGCAGCACGGGCGCCTGGTCAAGGCACTGCGCAAGGGCGACGCACCACGCGCGGTGCGGATCCTGCGCGAGCACATCGGCGGCACCGAGCACATCCTCGCCGGCCTACTGCCCGCCCGCCGACGGGACGCGCCGCTCGCAACCACCGGCAGCTAGGCGCGGATGCGCTCGCCCTTGGGGTCGAAGAGGGGCTCGCTCGCCACCTCGCCCGCGACCCAGCGGCCGAAGACCTCAACCTCGATCGCGGTCCCCGGCGCTGCCGAGCGCGGCGGCAGGTAGGCATAGGCGACGGAGCGCTCGACGGTGTAGCCGTAGCCGCCGCTCGTCACCCGGCCGACGATCTCGCCGCCTACCCGGACCGGCTCGTTGCCGAGCGCGATCGAGCGCGGGTCCTCGAGCGTCAGGCAGCAGAGGCTGGTTCGGGGGCCGGCATCCCGCGCCTCGACCAGGGCGTCGTGGCCGACGAAGCCGCCGTCCTTGTCGAGCTTGACGCAGAAGCCGACGCCGCCCTCGTAGGGGGTCTCGTCGGGGGTGATGTCGGCGCCCCAGACGCGGTAGCCCTTCTCGATCCGCAGCGAGTCGATCGCCCGGTAGCCGCCGGCCACGATGCCGTGCGGCTCGCCGGCCTCCCAGAGGGTTCGCCAGAGCCCGAGCCCGTACTCGGTCGGGCAGTAGATCTCCCAGCCGAGCTCGCCGACGTAGGTGACCCGCAGCGCCCGCACCGGGACGTTGCCGACCGTCGTCTCCCGCAGCGACATGTAGGGGAAGGCCTCGTTGCCGAGGTCGACGGGGGTGAGCGGCGCCAGCACCTCGCGGGCGCGCGGTCCCCAGATCCCGAAGCAGGCCCACTGCGAGGTGACGTCGGCGATCCGCACGCCGCCGCCGTCCGGCAGGTGGCGCCGCATCCACTCCCGGTCGTGATTGCCGAAGGCGGTGCCGGTGACGATCCCGAAGCGCTCCTCGCCGAGGCGGGCGACGGTGAAGTCGCACTCGATCCCGCCGCGCCGGTTCAGCATCTGGGTGTAGGTGATCTGGCCGACGCCGCGGGCGACGCGGTTGTCGCAGAGCCCTTCGAGGAACTCGGCGGCGCCGGGGCCCTCGATCTCGAGCTTGGCGAAGGAGGTCTCGTCGAAGATCGCGACCGCCTCGCGGGTGGCGCGGTGCTCGGCGCCGATCGCCGGCGACCAGTGTTGACCTGCCCAGCCCCGCGGGCGCAGCGACTCCTCGCCGGCGGCGGCGTTGGACTCGAACCAGTTGACCCGCTCCCAGCCGGACTTCTCGCCGAAGGCGGCGTCGCGCTCGTGGTGCCAGGCGTTGACCGGCGAGATCCGCAGCGGCCGGCCGGCGCTGCGCTCGTGGTTGGGGTAGCGGATGTCGTAGTAGCTCTCGTAGTTCTCGCGGATCCGGGCATGGGTGTAGGCGGGGGAGCGGTACTGGGCGCCGAAGCGGCGGATGTCCATGTGCCAGAGGTCGAGGCTGGGCTCGCCCTCGGCGATCCACTCGGCCATCACCTTGCCGATCCCGCCCGCTCCCGCCAGACCGTGGGCGCAGAAGCCGGCGCAGACGAAGAAGCCGCCGACCTCGCTCTCGCCGAGGCAGAACTCGTTGTCGGGCGTGAAGGCCTCGGGGCCGTTGATCAACTTGGTCACGGTGATCTGGTTCATCGCCGGCACCCGGCGCTTGGAGTTCTCGACGATCTCCTCCATCCGGTCCCAGTCCTCTTCCAGCAGGCGGCCGTTGAAGTCGGCCGGGATCCGCTCGACGCGACCGGTTCCCTCGGGCACGAAGGCGGGTTCGCTGCGGCGCTCGTAGCCGCCCATCACCAGCCCGTCGCCGTCCTCGCGGTAGTAGACGAGCAGGTCCGGATCGCGCAGCGTCGGCAGGCTGCGCCGCTCGGCGCCGCGCGCCTGGGCGACCGCCTCGAGCGGCTGGGTGACGAGGTACTGGTGGGAGAAGGGGATCAGGGGGACCCGGACGCCGGCCATGCGGGCGATCTCCGCCGCGAACATGCCGCCGGCGTCGACGACGACCTCGGCGGCGATGTCGCCGCGGTCGGTCTGCACGCCGCGGACGCGGCCGTCGCGGACCTCGATCCCGCTCACCCGGGTCGAGGTGAAGATCCGGCAGCCGCCCTGGCGAGCGCCGTCGGCGAGCGCGTAGGTCAGCTGCGAGGGATCGAGGTAGCCGTCGGTCGGCAGCCAGGCGGCGCCGAGCACGCCCTCGGTCGACATCAGCGGGAACATCTCCTGCGCCTCCTCGGCGGAGATCAGCTCAAGCGGCAGGCCGAAGGTCTTCGCCCAGCCGGCCTGGCGGCGCAGCTCCTCCATCCGCTCCTCGCTGGAGGCGAGCCGGATGCCGCCGCACTCGACCCAGCCGGGATCGAACTCGGACTCCGCGCCGAGCCGGCGGTAGAGCTCGACCGAGTGCATCATCATCTTCGTCAGCGAGACCGAGCCGCGCAGCTGCCCGACCAGGCCGGCGGAGTGGAAGGTCGAGCCCGAGGTCAGCTGCGAGCGCTCGAGCAGGACGACGTCCTCCCAGCCCAGTTTTGCCAGGTGGTAGGCGAGCGAGGTGCCGCCGACGCCACCGCCGACGATCACGCAGCGGGCGGAGTCCGGCAGCTCAGCCCGCGGCACCGCCGGCCTCCTCGAGCAGGACCGCGAAGTGGGGGTCGGCTTCGGCTTCGCCGAGGCGGTCGAAGTGCTTCGCCGCGTAGGCCTCGAAGTCGAAGTCGAGGTCGGAGAGGGCGCCCTGCAGCACGCCCCACATCGCCTCGCGGAAGTCGGACATGAAGCGCATCAGCCGCAGCGCCGCCAGCTGCCCGGCCCTCGCCGGCTCGCCGAGGTAGGCGGCGAGGAAGGCTTCCTCCTGCTCCTCGTCGAGCCCGTTGTTGACCGCGAAGTTGCCGAGGTCGAAGTAGCGATCCCCCATGCCCGCATACTCCCAGTCGACGATTCGCAGGCCGGCGGGCGAGCGCAGGAAGTTGGCGGCGAGCAGGTCGTTGTGGCAGAGGACCTGTTCGTGCGGCCGCGTGCGCAGCGCTGTTTCGATCCGCCCCGCGGTGACCGACGACTGCTCATAGGCGACCGGCACCTCGGCACGGCGGGCTCTGGTCCGTTCCGCGAAGAGCTCGACTAGGCGGAAGGCGGAGAAGCCGGCGGAGATCGGCTCGCAATCGTGCACGGCCCGCAGCGCCGCCGCGACCTCCTTCATCGCCACCGGCACACGCAGCTCGGCGGGCGTCATCTCCTCGCCCTCGACGAAGCGGGTGACCAGGCAGGGCGGGTCCTTCAGCAGCGCCAGGACTTCGGGCGCGACGCCGGCCCGGGCCGCGCAGGCGTTGGCGTCGCGCTCGGCGCCGCGGTCGATCTCGAGCTGGCCGGTGTCCTTGCCGGGCAGCCGGATGACGACGTCGAGGCCGCCGAAGCGTGCGCGGAAGTTGCGGTTGGTGATCCCGCCCGCGAGCGGCGCCGGGTCGCCTTCGAGCTCGCCGAGCCGGGAGGAGAGTTGGGCGAGGCTGTCTGCCAGCGGGGCCAAGTGGCTGCGGAGAAATTTCCCAGATCGGCATTGACAGGGGTCTCGGACTCGAACTAGGCTCGCCCGGAACCCCCATAGGTCGGTTCAGCACACCTTTTATCGCAACAATCGACACTCAGGAAGAGAGACCGCATGGAGAGCAGCGTTTCGTCCCCGGCCCTCACCGACGAGCAGCGACTCGCGGAGCTCGGTTACAAACAGTCGCTGAACCGGGCTTGGAGCGGGTTCTCGAACTTCGCGATCTCGTTCACGATCATCTCGGTCCTCGCCGGCTGCTTCACGACCTACGGCCAGGCCTGGAACAACGGCGGCCCGATCGTGATCTCGATCGGCTGGCCGCTGATCTCGATCCCGATCCTGATCATCGGCTTCTGCATGTCGGAGCTGGTCTCCGCCTATCCCACCGCCGGTGGGATCTACTGGTGGGCGGGCAAACTCGGCGGGCCGGTCTGGGCATGGTTCACCGGCTGGTTCAACCTGATCGGCCTGGTCGCCGTCGTCGCCTCGGTCGACTACGCCTGCGCGACCTTCCTCAACGTCGTCCTCGGCCTCTACGAAGTGAACATCTTCGGGATCAACTTCGCCGACGAAGCGCACGTCCTGCAGGAGGTCTTCCTGCTCTTCCTGATCATCCTCGCGCTTCACATCGCGGTGAACGTGCGGCGAACCCACATGCTCGCGCTGGTCAACAGCGTCTCCGTCTGGTGGCACGTGATCGGCGTCGCCGCGATCGTCGTCGTCCTCATCCTCGTCCCCGACGGGCACCAGAGCCTCAGCTTCGTCTTTGGCCACCGGATCAACCAGAGTGGCTTCAGCGGCAGCATGTTCTGGTTCTACGTCCTGCCGCTCGGCTTCCTGTTGACCCAGTACACGATCACCGGCTTCGACGCCTCGGCCCACATCTCCGAGGAGACGCATGGGGCCTCGACCGCCGCGGCCAAGGGAGTCTGGAGATCGATCTTCTACTCGGCGGTGATCGGCTGGATCGTGCTGCTGGCGATCACCTTCGCGATCACCAACGTCAAAGGGGCGAACGAAGCGTTTGGCTTCGCCCCGACCCTGCTGACCGAAGCGTTGGGCAGCGGCTGGGGCAAGTTCGTCCTGATCATCTCCGTCGTCGGCCAGCTCTTCTGCGGCGCTGCCTGCCTGACCAGCGCCTCGCGCATGTGTTACGCCTTCTCGCGAGACCGCGGCTTCGGCAAACGCGTCTCGGCGAAGATCTCGACCGTCAACTCCGAGCGGGTGCCGATCTACGCGGTGCTGGCGATGGCGGCGGCGGCGCTGCTGATAACCATTCCGGCACTGAAGGGCAAGGGCAATGGCGAAGCGGTTCCGTTCGCGTTCTTCGCGATCGTCTCGGTTTCGGTGATCGGCCTCTACATCGCCTACGTGATCCCGATCTTCCTGCGTTGGCGCAAAGGCGCGGACTTCGAGCCCGGTCCCTGGACCAACGGCAAGAAGTACAAGTGGATGAACAGCTTCTCGACCATCTGGGTCGTATTCATCACGATCATCTTCTGCCTGCCGTTCACGCCGGAAGCGGTTCCCTTCAGCAGCGAATTCAGCTGGGAGGCGTTCAACTACGCGCCGCTGACGGTCGGACTGGTGATCCTGCTCGCCTGGATCGGTTGGATGACCACCGCCCGCAAGCACTTCACCGGCCAGGTGCGGGAGACCGATCTCGCGAAAGAGATCGGGCCCGAGCCCCAGGTCGGGCCGGGGTCGCCGTGAGGCCGCGGTGCGCGAGTGGCCGCGGGCGTGAGTCCGTAACGTTCCCGGCGTGACTGTCGACGAGCTGAGGCAGGCGGTCGCGGAGGGCACGGTCGACACCGTGCTGCTCGCGATCGCCGACATGGAGGGGCGGCTGCAGGGCAAGCGGCTGACCGCCACGCACTTCCTCGACGACGTCCTCGAGCACGGTGCCGAGGGCTGCAACTACCTGCTCGCCGTCGACGTCGAGATGGAGACCGTCGGCGGCTACGCGATGGCCTCCTGGGACACGGGGTACGGCGACTTCGAGATGGTGCCGGACCTCGACACGCTGCGGCCGATTCCCTGGCTGCCCGGCACGGCGCTGGTGATGGCCGACCTGCAGTGGTCCGACGGCCGCGACGTGCTCGCCTCGCCGCGCCAGATCCTGCGCCGCCAGCTCGCCCGCCTGGCCGAGCGCGGCTTCGGCGCCAACGCCGCCACCGAGCTCGAGTTCATCGTCTTCCGCGACACCTACGAGAGCGCCTGGAAGAAGGGCTTCAACGAGCTCGAGCCGGCCAATCTCTACAACATCGATTACTCCCTGCTCGGCACCGCGCGGGTCGAGCCGCTGATCCGCCGGATCCGCAACGAGATGGCGGCGGCGGGGATGACGGTCGAGAACTCGAAGGGCGAGTGCAACCTCGGCCAGCACGAGATCAACTTCCGCTACAGCGACGCGCTCGGCTGCGCCGACGAGCACGCGATCTACAAGAACGGGGCCAAGGAGATCGCCTCCCAGGAGGAGCACGCGATTACCTTCATGGCCAAGTTCAACGAGCGCGAGGGCAACTCGTGCCACATCCACTGCTCGCTGGCGAACGAGGACGGGGCCAATGCCTTCGCCGCCGACCAGGCGCTGTTCGAGCACTTCGTCGCCGGCCAGATCGCCTGCATGCGCGAGCTGACCCTGCTCTACGCGCCGCACGTCAACTCCTACAAACGCTTCTCCGCCGGCTCCTTCGCGCCGACCGCGATCGCCTGGGGCCGGGACAACCGCACCTGCTCGCTGCGGGTCGTCGGCCACGGCGAGGGGCTGCGGGTCGAGAACCGGCTGCCGGGCGCCGACGTCAACCCCTACCTGGCACTGAGCGCGCTGATCGCCGCCGGGCTGCACGGGATCGACAACGAGCTGGCGCTGGAGCCGGTCTTCGAGGGCAACGCCTACGAGTCCGACAAGCCGCGGGTGCCGAAGAACATCTATGAGGCGCGCGAGGCCTTCTCCTCGAGCCCGATGATCGCCGAGGCCTTCGGCCCCGAGGTCGTCGACCACTACCTGAACCGGGCCGGCGTCGAGATCGACGCCTTCGAGGCGGCCGTCACCGACTGGGAGCGCTACCGGGGCTTCGAGCGCCTCTGATGCCGCGCCCCGCGATCGGCATCTGCGCCGCCGTCGAGCGCGTCAGCTGGGGAGTCTGGGACGGCTACGAGGTGGCGCTGGCGCCGCGCAACTACGTCGATGCCGTGCAGCGGGCCGGCGGCCTGGCGATCGTGCTGCCGCCCGACGCCGCCGCGGTCGAGGATCCCGACCTCCTGCTCGACCGGGTCGATGCGCTGCTGCTCGCCGGGGGCGCCGACATCGATCCGGCCAGCTATGGCGCCGAGCCCCACGCCGAGACCAAGGGCACCTGGCCCGAACGCGACCGCTTCGAGCTGGCGTTGGTGCGGCGGGCACTGGAGCGCGATATGCCGCTGCTGGGTATATGCCGTGGCATGCAGCTGCTGAACGTCGCCTTCGGCGGCACCCTCGACCAGCACCTGCCGGAAACGGTCGAGAGCGAGCTGCACCGCTCGATCGCCGGCACCTTCGGCAGCCACCGCGTGCGGCTGGCACCGGGAACGCTCGCCTGCGGCGCTGCCCAGAGCGAGGGCCTGATGGTCTGGTCCCACCACCACCAGGGGGTCGAGCGGCTGGGCGAGGGTCTGGTGGTCAGCGGCTGGTCGGTGGAGGACGACCTGGTCGAGGCGATCGAGCTCCCCGACCGCCGCTACGCGCTGGGCGTCGTCTGGCACCCTGAGGAGGACGCCGACAGCCCGGTGATCGCCTCGCTGGTCGCGGCGGCCCGTGGCGCTTTCTGTCCGGATAGCGACCAAAAAGCGCCATCGCCCCAAGGGAGCGTTGGCATATGAGCACGATCGAGGTGATCGAGCCGGCGACCGAGGAGGTGATGGCTGAGCTGCCCCGGGGCGGGGCGGAGG
>JACDGU010000146.1 GCA_013821475.1 Solirubrobacterales bacterium | reverse complement strand
GCCCGCGCCTACCGCGACGCCCTGCTCGAGCGCGCCCTCGAGCATCGCGACACGCTCTGCGTCGGCCGCACGCACGGCGTCCACGCCGAGCCGACCACCTTCGGCCTGCGGCTGGCCGGCTTCGCCTTCGAGGCCGACCGCAACCTCCAGCGCCTCGGGGAGGCCTTCGAGCAGCTCGCTTTCGGCAAGCTCTCCGGCGCGGTCGGCACCTACGCCTCGATCCCGCCGGCGGTCGAGGCGCGGGTGATGGAGCGGCTCGGCCTCGGCCGAGAGGACGTCGCCACCCAGGTCGTGCCGCGCGACCGCCACGCGGTGCTGACCGCGGCGATCGCGATCGCCGGCGCCGGCCTCGAGCGCTTCGCGACCGAGATCCGCGGCCTGCAGAAAACCGAGCTGCGGGAGGTCGAAGAGCCGTTC
Source organism: Solirubrobacterales bacterium (assembly GCA_013821475.1). GTDB lineage: Bacteria > Actinomycetota > Thermoleophilia > Solirubrobacterales > 70-9 > VAYN01. The sequence goes on along the minus strand of JACDGU010000146.1, from coordinate 6,239 downwards.
GCCGCCGGCCAGAAGGGCTCCTCGGCGATGCCCCACAAGCGCAACCCGATCCGCACCGAGCGGATCACCGGGCTGGCCCGGGTCCTGCGCGGGTACTCCCAGGCGGGGATCGAGAACGTCGCCCTCTGGCACGAGCGCGACATCTCCCACTCCGGCGCCGAGCGGGTGATCCTGCCCGACGCGACGATCCTGCTCGACTACATGCAGGACCTCGGCACCAAGGTCGCGGCCGAGATGACGGTGAACGCCGAGCGGATGCGGGAGAACCTCGGCCTCACCCACGGCGCCCTCTTCAGCCAGCGGGCGCTGACCGCGCTGGTCGAGTCGGGGATGACCCGCGACGACGCCTACCGCGTCGTCCAAGAGAACGCCCAGCGCGCCTGGGACACCCGCACCGAGTTCCGCGGGCTGCTCGCCGCGGCGGCACCGCAGCTCGATCTCGACGCGGTCTTCGACTACGACGCCTACCTCACCCACCTGCCGGAGATCTTCGCCCGGGTCGAAGCGCTGCGCGGCTGAGATAGGGTCGACCGATGATCCTCTACACCTGTGGAACCAAGACGACGGGACCAGCCTTCGCCCACCCCTGTGCCAAGGCCGGCAAGGCACTCGATGCGGCGGGCTACGAGTACGAGCTGAAGACCGTCGGCGGCTACCGGCTGATGCCCTGGACCTGGGGCAGCCGCGACGAGGACCGGGCCGAGGTCAAGAAGCTGAGCGGCACCAAGGAGGTGCCGATCCTCATCCTCGACGACGGCGAGGTGATCTCCGGCTCAAGCACGATCGCCAGCTGGGCCAAGGAGCACCCGCTCTCGCCGGCGAAGGCCGGAAGCTAGCCCGCAAGCGCGGCGACGCAGGCGGCGATCAGCGTCGCGATGATGCCGCCGCCCGTCACCATGATCGTCTGCTGCATGCGGTCGAAGCGGTCGTTCATCTGCTGGAACCCCGCTTCCATGCAGCCTTCCAGTCGATCGAACCGGGCGTCGACCTGGCGAAAGCGCTCGTCTACCTGTTCGAAGCGTTCGTCAACGTGCCTGAACCCGCGGTCCACGCGATCGCTGAGACCGTCCAGCCTGTCATCGCTCCAGCTCTGCCGCATGGCCTCCATGATGGCGAAGCCTAAGACAAAACGTTTCGCGGGTTACTTGCTGGGCGTGAACTTTCCGGGACGGCTCTGTCGCTAAACAGCGACGATGTCGCGCTCGCGGGCGGGGCGGCGGGCGGTGACGATAACCGGCGTGCCGTCCTTGGGCGAGAGGGTGATGTTGCGGCGGCCGGTCTGCTCGGGACGGGGGTCGGCCTTGTGCAGGTCGCAGCGGGTGAGGACCTCGCGCAGGACGATCCGCATCTCGAACTCGGCGAAGGAGGCGCCGAGGCAACGGCGGATGCCGCCGCCGTAGGGGATCCAGCCGTAGGTGTCGGGGCTGTCCTCAAGGAAGCGCTCCGGCCGGAAGGCGAAGGGCTCGGGGTAGAGGTCCTCGCGGGTGTGGGTGAGCCAGATCGCCGGCGAGACGTCGGTGCCGGCGGGAAGCGTCAGCCCGTCGACCGAGAGCTCGGTGGCGAGGCGACGGCCGGCGAGCGGCAGGACTGGACGCAGGCGCAGCGACTCGGAGATCGTCGCCCGCAGGTAGTCCTCCTCGCCGGCTTCGAGCGAGTCGCGCAGGCGGCTCAGCGCCGCCGGATGGCGGAGCAGCAGGTCGAAGGTCCAGGCCAGCGCCGTCGCCGTCGTCTCGTGGCCGGCCAGCAGCAGCGTCATCAGCTGGTCGCGCAGCTCGGTGTCGTCCATCGTCGACCCGTCTTCGAACTCGGAGAGCATCAACACCGAGAGGATGTCCTCGCGCTCGGGCAGGTCGGGCTTCCGCCGGTGCTCCGCGATCTCGGCGTAGAGCAGCTCGTCGACCGCCTTCAGCTGCTTGTCGAAGCGGGCGAGGGCGTTGCCGCCACGGAAGCGCCGGGTGGCGAGGCCGATCAGCTGTGCCCGCGGCGAGGAGGTTTCGCTCAGCACCGTCGAGAGCATCTGCCGCAGGCGGTCGAGGCGAGGCCCTGCGGAGACGCCGAAGACCGCGCGCAGGATCACCTCCAGGGTCACCGCCTGCATCCCGGTGTGGATCCGGAACTCGCGATCGAGCGGCCAGGAGTCGATCTCGGCGGTGATCGCCTGCTCGACGGTGGCTTCATAGGAGCGCATCCGCTCGCCGTGGAAGGGCGGCAGCATCAGCTTGCGGCGCGCCAGGTGCTCCTTGCCTTCCAGCAGCAGGACCGAGCGCGAGCCGAGGATCGGTTCGAGGATCAGGTTGCGGCCCGGCGGCAGCCCGTGCGAGCGCTCCATGTAGAGCGCCTTGATCGCCACCGGGTCGGAGATCAGCACCATCGGCCGCTCGAAGCCGAGGAATCTGAGGCTGAAGTTCTCGCCATACTCGCGGCGGCAGTCCTGCATGAAGGGCAGCGGCCGGATCGTCCAGCGCAGCGTCTGCATCAGCGCGCTGCTGCGCGGTTCGGGGGGCAGTGGCACGCCGACAAGCATGGCAGGGAACGGTGTAGCTGTGGTCCCGCTGCCCGGATGGTTAGCATCGACCTGATGGCGGGCCTCGCGGATCTCAAGCTCCACTCCTCGGGAAAGGTGCGGGAGATCTACGAGTGGGACGAGGATCTGCTGATGGTCGCCTCGGATCGGATCTCGATCTACGACGTGGTGATGCCGACGCCGATCTCCGACAAGGGCAAGGTCCTCAACCGGATGTCGGTCTTCTGGTTCGGGCTGACCGAGGACATCGTCCCCAACCACCTGCTCTCCGAGGACGTGCCCGAGGAGGTCGCCGACCGGGCGATGCGGGTGCGGCGGCTGGAGATGTACCCGGTCGAGTGCGTCGTCCGCGGCTACCTCTCCGGCTCGGGCTGGAAGGAATACCGCGAGAACGGTGCCGTCTGCGGGATCGTGCTGCCGCCGGGCCTGCTCGAGTCCGACAAGCTGCCGGAGCCGATCTTCACCCCGGCGACCAAGGCCGAGATCGGCGACCACGACGAGAACGTCGACTTCGACCGCGCTGCCGAGATCGTCGGCGACCGGGCGCTGCTCGAGGAGCTGCGCCGAGTCTCGATCGAGGTCTACCAGCGCGGCGCCGACCACGCCGCGCAGCGCGGGATCATCCTCGCCGACACCAAGTTCGAGTTCGGCCGCGACGCCGGCGCCGAGGTCGTCCTCGGCGACGAGGTGCTGACCCCGGACTCCTCGCGCTTCTGGCCCGCCGACAGCTACCAGCCCGGCGCCACTCCCCCCTCCTTCGACAAGCAGTTCGTCCGCGACTGGGCGAACGCCAGGGGCTGGGACCACACGCCGCCGGCGCCGGAGCTGCCGGCCGACGTGGTCGAGCAGACCCGCGGCAAATACGTCGAGGCCTTCGAGCGGATCACGGAGACGACCTTCCGGTGAGCAGGGCCAGGGTCCTGATCCGCCCCAAGGAGGGGATCCTCGACCCCCAGGGCAAGGCGGTCGAGCGAGCGCTGCCGGCGCTCGGCTTCGAGGGCGTCGAGCACGTCCGGGTCGGGCGCATGGTCGAGCTCGAGGCCGATGACCCGGCGCGGCTGGCGGAGCTCTGCGAGAAGCTCCTCGCCAATCCCCTGATCGAGGACTACGAGATCCAGACCCTTTGAACGCGGCGAGCCGTGACCACGCCAGGCGCCCCCGGACGCGAAGCGGAGGAGGTGCCGTCCTTTGAAGTGGGGTGTTCTCCAATTTCCTGGTTCCTGTGACGAGCGGGACGCGCTGAACGCCTGTGAAGTCTCCGGCGCGCAGGCGCGCCTGGTCTGGCACGAAAGCCGCGACCTCGACGGCCTCGACGGCGTCGTCGTCCCCGGCGGCTTCTCATACGGCGACTACCTGCGAGCCGGCGCGATCGCCCGCTTCTCGCCGGCGATGGAAGCCGTCGCCGAGCTGGCGGCGGGCGGCGGCCCGGTGCTGGGAATCTGCAACGGCTTTCAGGTCCTCTGCGAGGCGGGCCTGCTGCCGGGGGCGCTGCTGCGCAACGTCGAGCTGCGCTTCATCTGCCGCCAGGTCGACCTGCTCGGCGCCGGCTCGAGCTCGCCCTACCTGGAGGGGATCGCGCCCGGCGAGCGGCTCTCGATCCCGGCCAAGCACGGCGAAGGGCGCTACTACGCGCCCGAAGAGACGCTCGACGGGCTCGAAGCCACGGGCCAGATCGCCTTCCGCTACGCCACCGGCCACAACTCCAACGGCTCGGTTCGCGACGTCGCCGGCGTCACCAACAAGGCCGGCAACGTGCTCGGCCTGATGCCGCACCCCGAGCACGCGGTCGACCCGCTGACCGGCTCGACCGACGGCCGGCGGATCTTCGAGGCGATGGCCAGGTTCGCGGCGTGAGCGCCGCCCCTCCCAAATACCGCGAGCTCGGCCTGACCGACTTCGAGTACGGGCTGATCGTCGAGAAGCTCGACCGTGAGCCCAACGACGTCGAGCTGGCGATGTTCAGCCTGCTCTGGTCCGAGCACTGCGCCTACAAGCACTCGCGCAAGCTGCTGCGCCGGCTGCCGACCGAGGGCGAGCGGGTGGTGATGGGGCCGGGAGAGAACGCCGGCGCCGTCGACGTCGGCAACGGTTACGCGGTCGCCTTCAAGGTCGAGTCCCACAACCACCCGAGCGCGGTCGAGCCCTTCCAGGGGGCGGCGACCGGGGTCGGCGGCATCCTCCGCGACGTCTTCGCGATCGGCGCCCGGCCGATCGCGATCCTCGACAGCCTCCGCTTCGGAGAGCTCGACTCGGTCCGCTCGCGCCACCTGCTCGACGGCGCGGTGCGCGGGATCGGCCACTACGGCAACTCGATCGGGGTGGCGACGGTCGGCGGCGAGATCTACTTCGAGGACTCCTACGAGCACAACTGCCTGGTCAACGCGATGTGCCTCGGAATCGCCAAGACCGCCGACATGGTCCGCGCCGCGGCCGCCGGGGTCGGCAACGCGGTCGTGCTGATGGGCGCAACGACCGGGCGCGACGGGATCGGCGGCGCCTCGGTGCTCGCCTCGGCCGAGCTCGGCGAGGGCGACGACGCGAAGCGGCCGACGGTCCAGGTCGGCGACCCCTTCGAGGAGTCGAAGGTGCTCGAGTGCTGCCTGGAGCTGCTCGAGAAGGGGCTGCTCGTCTCCCTCCAGGACCTTGGCGCTGCCGGGCTCACTTCCTCGGCGGGAGAGATGGCCTCGGCCGGCGGGGTCGGGATCGACCTCGACGTCGGCGCGGTGCCGCTGCGCGAGGCCGACATGGAGCCCTTCGAGATCATGGTCTCCGAGTCGCAGGAGCGGATGCTGGCGGTGGTCGAACCGGCGCAGGTGGCGGAGGTGCGGGCGGTCTGTGAGAAGTGGCAGACCGGCTCGGCCGAGATCGGCATCGTCACCGACAGCGGCCAGGTGCGGATCCTGCGCGGCGAGGAGGTAGTCGGCGAGATGCCGGTCACGGCGCTGGTCGACGGCTGCCCGCTGTATGACTTGGAGCCGGCCGACCCCGGGGAGTGGATCTACGGCAACCGGGCGACGCTGGCGCCGGGAATCTCCTCCGGGGAGGAGCTGCTGGCGCTGCTGGGAGCCCCAAGTGTGGCCTCCAAGCGCTGGGCCTACGAGCAGTACGACTCGGTGGTCGGCTCGCGCACGGTGCGCCGACCCGACTCGGCCGACGCCGCCGTCCTGGCGCTGCCGGAGTCCGGCAGCGCGATCGCGGTCTCGATCGACGGCAACGGTCGCCGGGTTGCCTGCGACCCCTACGCCGGGACGATCGAGGCGGTGCTCGAGTGCGCCCAGAACCTCGCCTGCGTCGGCGCCGAGCCGCTCGGCCTGACCAACTGCCTCAACTTCGGCAACCCCGAGAAGCCCGGCACCGCCTGGCAGCTCGACCGCTCGGTCAGCGCCCTCGCCGATGTCTGCGTCGCGCTCGGCGTCCCCGTCGTCGGCGGCAACGTCTCCCTCTACAACGAGGGTCCCGACGGCCCGATCTACCCGACCCCGGTGGTCGGCATGGTCGGCGAGCTGCCCGACCCCGCCCGGGTCGCCGGCAGCTCCTTCGCCGCCGCCGGCGACGCGATCGCCCTGCTCGGCCCCTTCTCCCCCAACTTCGCCGGCTCCGAGCTGGCCAAGCAGCGGGGCGAGCTCGACGTCGGCCTGCCGCAGCCGGACATAGCCGCGGTCGCCGCCGCCTGCGCGATCGTCCGCGACGCGGTGCGCGAGGGCAAGGTCGCCTC
>JACDGU010000145.1 GCA_013821475.1 Solirubrobacterales bacterium | reverse complement strand
CCTCCTCACTTGCCTGACTGGCTGGATCGCCCTGGGGCCGTCCGAGGAAGGCCTCTGGGCCAGCGGCACAAAACGTTCGGAGGGGCACCCGACCCTCCCACCGGCCCGAACCCACCGGATTGAGGTTGAGCTTCTCCACGCATAGCGCAGAAAAGCTCTACCGCGATGCCGAGTGGAAGCTCCCGTCCCTCGGATGCTTCTTCCTACCGGAGCTGTTCGACCTTGGGAAGTTCGGTGGAGAACTCATCGGAGGGGTCGGGTGTTCCTCCGAACGTTTTGTGCCGCTGGCCCAAAAGCCATCTCGGACGGCCCTAGGCGATACGGCCAGTCAGGCAAGTGAGGAGGAGCACCCGACCCCTCCCCACGCGGCCCCCGCCCGAGCAACCACCAACCTGAGCCCCGCCCGCGCCCTCTATATCTAGACTGCGCCGCGTGGACGACCCGGCGATCGGCGAGACTCTCGTCGCCAAGGAGGACCTCCAGCGCCGCGTCGGGGAGCTGGGGCGCGAAGTCAGCCGCGATTACGCCGGCCGCGAGCTGGTCATGGTCGGGGTGCTGAAGGGCGCCGTCCTCTTCCTCGCCGACCTGATGCGCCACATCGACGTCCCCTGCGAGATCGACTTCATGGCCGTTTCCAGCTACGGCTCGCAGACCGACTCCTCGGGCGTCGTCCGGATCCTCAAGGACCTCGATGCCTCAATCGAGAACCGCCACGTGCTGATCGTCGAGGACATCATCGACTCCGGCCTCACCCTCCACTACCTGATGCGAAACCTGCGTGCCCGCAATCCCGCCTCGCTCGAGGTCTGCGCGCTGCTGACCAAGCCCGAGCGTCTACGCGTCGATCTCTCCCCCCGCTACATCGGCTTCGAGATCCCGAACCGGTTCGCGATCGGCTACGGCCTGGACCACGCTCAGCGCCATCGCAATCTCGATTTCGTGGCCGCGCTCGTCGAGTAGGCCGCAAAATCGCCCTGGTACGCTGATTTATTCCCTTGAGGCGGTTTTTCAAAAGCGCGGCTTTTCCGATCCTGCTGGTGGTCATCCTGGCGTTCATCGCGCAGCGGGTGATCAGCCAGCCCGACAGCACCAAGGCGCCGACCTACAACGAACTGGTCAGCCCGACCAGCGGATTGATCGCCAAAGGTGAAATCGAAGAAGTCACGATCAACACCAAGGACAACTCGCTCGACGTCAAGAAGACGCAGCAGGCGGGCGGCGAAGGCTTCTCCACGGGATACCCGTCGAACACCGAGCAGAGCCTGCTCAACACGCTCGACAAAAACGAAGTCAAGACGATCGTCCATGGCACCGGCGGCTCGAGCATCATCTCGCTGCTGATCACCCTCCTTCCCTTCGTCCTCTTCTTCGTCTTCTGGATCTTCATCATGAACCAGATGCAGGGCGGCGGCTCACGGGTGATGAACTTCGGCAAATCGAAAGCCAAGCGGATGTCCGTCGATGCCCCGAAAATCACCTTCCGCGACGTCGCCGGCGTCGACGAGGCGGTGCAGGAGCTCGAGGAGATCAAGGAATTCCTCGAGAACCCGAAGAAGTTCCAGGCTCTCGGCGCCCGCATTCCCAAGGGCGTCCTTCTATATGGACCGCCGGGAACCGGCAAGACGCTGCTCGCCCGCGCTGTCGCCGGCGAGGCGGGTGTCCCCTTCTTCTCGATCTCCGGCTCGGACTTCGTCGAGATGTTCGTCGGCGTCGGCGCCAGCCGCGTCCGCGACCTCTTCGAGCAGGCCAAACAGAACTCTCCCTGCATCATCTTCATGGACGAGATCGATGCCGTCGGCCGCCACCGCGGTGCCGGCATGGGCGGCGGTCACGACGAGCGCGAGCAGACCCTGAACCAGCTGCTGGTCGAGATGGACGGCTTCGAAATGAAGGACAACATCATCTTGATCGCGGCGACCAACCGCCCCGACATCCTCGATCCGGCGTTGCTGCGGCCCGGCCGCTTCGACCGCCAGGTCGTAGTCGACCGTCCCGACCGCAAGGGCCGCAAACACATCCTCGAGGTTCACACCCGCGGCAAGCCGCTGGCGCGGGCGATCGACCTCGACACGCTCGCCGGCCAGACGCCCGGCTTCACCGGTGCCGACCTCGCCAACCTGATCAACGAGGCGGCGCTGCTGACCGCCCGCACCGGCAGCCGCGAGATCTCGATGAAGGAGCTCGAGGAGGGGATCATGCGCGTGATCGCCGGCCCCGAGAAGAAGACCCGGGTGATGAGCGAGAAGGAGCGGCTGATCACGGCCTACCACGAGGTCGGCCATGCGATCGTCGGCCAGCTGCTGGAGAACACCGACCCGGTCCACAAGATCTCGATCATCAGCCGCGGCCAGGCGCTCGGCTACACGATCAGCCTGCCGACCGAGGACAAGTTCCTCACCACCCGCGCCGAGCTGACCGACACGATGGCGATGACGCTCGGCGGTCGCGCCGCCGAGGAGATCGTCTTCGGCGAGATCACCACCGGCGCCTCCAACGACCTCGAAAAGGTGACCGAGACCGCGAAGCAGATGGTGATGCGGTTCGGCATGTCCGAGCGCCTCGGCCCCCGCGTCTTCGGCCACGATCGTGGCCAGCCCTTCCTCGGTCGCGAATTCAGCACCGAACCCGACTACTCCGACGAGATCGCGCGCGAGATCGACGACGAGATCCGCCGCATCGTCGAGAGCGCCCACCAGGCCGCGAAGAGCATGCTGGGCGACCACCGCGATGACCTCGAGCGGGTCTCCAAGCTGCTGCTCGAGCGCGAGACGATCGACGCCGAGCAGTTCCAGGCGCTGCTCGACGGCAAGCCCGCGAGCGAGGTCTTCACCGACGACGACGAGGAGCCGGCGGGCCCCGCCGAGCCCGTCGCCGAGCCGGAACGCCCGCAGCGCGAGGGTGCTCGCCCGAATCCGCGCCCACGTCCCGGCTTCGCCGGCGGCGACGCTTCCTGACCCGGCGCCTGGCGGCGTCGTGACCAAGCTGATGGGGGTCGTCAACGTGACCCCCGACTCGTTTTCGGACGGTGGCCTCTACCTCGACCCCGAGGCGGCGATCGCACACGGGGCCGACCTGGTCCGGGATGGGGCGGACTTCCTCGACGTCGGCGGGGAATCGACTCGGCCGGGGGCGGAGGAGGTTGGGGTCGAGGAGGAGCTGCGCCGCGTCGTGCCGGCGATCGCGGGGCTGGCTGGAGCCGATGCGGCGATCTCGGTCGACACCTCCAAGGCCCAGGTCGCCGAGGCCGCGCTGGTGGTGGGGGCCTCGATCGTCAACGACGTGACCGCGCTGCGGGGGGACCCGGGGATGGCCGCGGTGTGCGCGGAGCGGCGGGCGACGGTGGTGCTGATGCATATGGCCGGCAGCCCCCGGACGATGCAGGAGGACCCGAGTTACGGCGACGTGGTCGCCGACGTCAAGGCCTTTCTGGCGGCGCGACTGGAGGCCGCGGTCGCGGCCGGGATCGCCGAGGAGCGGGTCTGGCTCGACCCGGGGATCGGCTTCGGCAAGACCGCGGGGCACAACCTCGAGCTCCTGCGGCGCCTCTCTGAGCTCGCCGAGCTCGGCCGGCCGCTGGTGGTCGGCACCTCGCGCAAGAGCTTCATCGGGCGGGTCGACGGCTCCGCCGCGACCGAGCGACTCGGGGGCACGATCGCCTCCTCGGTCCTCGCCGCCGCCGAGGGCGCAACCGTGCTGCGGGTCCACGACGTCGCCGAGCTGGCGCAGGCGCTGGCCGTGGCGAGCGCGATCGTCGGATAGGTTGGCGGGGAGATGGAGGCTCAGGGTCCACACGGGAACGGCATCGAGTCGAGCACGGAAGTCGAGCTCCGTGGGCTCTCGATCTACACCCACCACGGCGTCAGCGAAGCCGAGCAGGAGGTAGGCCAGCGGCTCGAGTTCGACATCTCCTTCGACGTCCCCGACTGCGACGCGGTGCTGACCGACCGGCTCGAGGACACCGTCGACTACGCGCAGGTCTGCGACATCGTCGCCCTGGCGGCGACCGAGCGCAGCTACCGGACCCTGGAGCGACTGGCGCAGGTGATCGGCGAGCGGCTGATGGAGCGCTACGGTTGCGAACAGGTCCGGGTCCGGGCCGCAAAGCCCGAGCCACCGCTGCCGCTGGCGATCCAGGAGGTGGCGGTCGAGGTCACCCAGGAGCGCGCCTCCGACGAGGGCGAGGAAGACGCTGAGGACTAGGCGGTGGAGCGGACCGGCTATCTCGGCCTCGGCTCCAACGTCGGCGACTCGGCCGGCCACCTGCGAGCGGCGATCGCGCTGCTGGGCGATCGCGGCGTCCGGGTCGACGCCGTCTCCTCCGCCTATGTGACCGAGCCGGTCGGCGAGATCCTCGACCAGGCCGACTTCCTCAACGCCGCGATCCGGATCCGCACGGCGCTGGAGCCGGAGGCGCTGCTCGACGCTTGCAAGGAGGTGGAGGCAGAGCGCGGCCGGGCCTTCGACCTCCCCCGCCACAGCCCGCGCCCGCTCGACGTCGACCTGCTCCTGCTCGGTGATCTCGAGCTGCACGGCGAGCGGCTGACGCTGCCCCACCGCGAGGTCACCAGCCGCCGCTTCGTCCTGGCACCGCTGCTGGAGCTGGATCCGGCCCTGACCCTGCCCGACGGCACCCGTCTGGCAGACGCGCTCGCGGCGCTGCCCGACGGGCAGCGGGCGGATCGGCTCGGGCCGCTCTAGGCGGCGGCCGGCGAGCGCAGCGGCTCGAGCCAGGCGGCGGGGAGGATCGGCGGCGTGTGGCCGGGGTAGTCCGGCACCACGCGCTTTGCGAGGTCGCCGGCGGGGCGGCCCTCGATCGCCGGACGGAGATCGTCGAGGGTCATCGCCAGGCCGATGCTGGGGGCGATCTGGAAGTCGGCGGCGTTGAGCTGCTCGCCGCCGAGGACGCCGGCGGCGATCCAGTCGTCGACCTTCTTCAGCATCGCCGGCAGTTCGGCCAGGCCCTGGCGGACGTGCTCGTCGTCGGCCTCGTTGAAGCGGGCAGAGAGAGCCACGATCGGCGCCGCGGTCTTCATCGCCAGCGAGATCGGCAGGCCGAGCTTGGCGCCTTCGGAGTAGCTGCGAAGCGGCGCCTTGTCGCGCTTGATCGCCCACCAGAGGATCTGGCGCATCGGCGACTGCAGCTCCTCGTCGCCGAAGCGCTCGGCCTCCTCGACGGCGGCGCGGGCCTCGGGGTCGCTGGGGAAAAGCGGTGGCTCGGGACGCAGCCGGTCGAGCTCGCGGGCGATCTGCCGCGAGCCCTGCACCTTGTCGCCGTCGATCTTCAGCGCCGGCACGGTGATCCCCGAGAAGCCGACCGCCCGTAGCGCTCCCTTGGAGATCACCGGCAGCAGGTCGGTGCGCTTGTAGGCGATGCCCTTGTGCTCGAGCATCAGCTGCGCGGCGACGCTGGGGTGCGAGGCGGGGATGACGAAGAGTCGGGCGTCCACGTCGCGATCCTATGCGCAAGCGACCTCAACTGGCCACCCCTGGGTCGGCGGTCGTAATAATCGCTCAATGCTCCTCGCGGTCGACATCGGCAACACCCAGACCCACCTCGGCGTCTTCGAAGGCGAGAGCCTGATCGAGCACTGGCGCTTCCAGACCCGCTCGGGGGCGACGGGGGACGAGCTGGCGGAGCGGATTGCGGGCCTCTTCTCGCTCTGCGACATGTCCTTCCCCGACGTCGACGCCGTCTGCGTCTCCTCGGTGGTGCCCCCGCTCGGCGTCCAGTACGAGCGGGCCAGCGAGCGCTACCTCGAGGCAGACTGCCTGACGATCGGCCCGGGCGTGAAGACGGGGATGCCGATTCGGATCGACAACCCACTCGAGGTCGGAGCCGATCGCCTGGTCAACTCGATCGCCGCCTACGAGCGCTTCCAGACCGCCTGCGTCGTCGTCGACTTCGGCACCGGCATCAACATCGACGCCGTCTCCGCCGAGGGCGAGTACCTAGGCGGCGCGATCGGGCCGGGCCTGGAGATCTCGCTCACCGCCCTGATCGACCGCGCCGCGCGGATCACCCGCATCGACCTCGGCGAGCCTGAGGCGGCGATCGGGCGCTCGAGCCGGGCGGCGATCCAGTCCGGCTTCGTCTTCGGCTTCGCCGGGCTGATCGACGGCCTCGTCCGCCGGATCGAAAAGGAACTGAGCGAACCGCGGCTGCTTGCCACCGGCGGCCTCGCCTCGGTCGTCGTCCCGTTCTCCGAGACGATCGACGAGGTCGACGACATGCTCACCCTCAACGGACTGCGACTGATCTATGAGCGCAACGCGCCCGCAGCTGACTGATCCGTTCGAGATCGGCGGAGTCGAGATCTCCAACCGGGTCCTGCTGGCGCCGCTGGCCGGGATCGGCAACTGGTTCGTGCGCCTGCAGGCCAAACGCCACGGTGCCGGGCTGGCGGTCTCGGAGATGGTCTCGAGCTTCGCCCTCCACTACCGCAACGAGCGCACGCTTCGGGACCTGATGCGGATCCATCCCGACGAGCACCCGGTCTCGATCCAGCTCTTCGGCCACGACGCCGAGGTGATGCGCTCGGGCGCCGAGATCGCCGCGCAGGCCGGCGCCGATCTGATCGACATCAACATGGGCTGCCCGGTGCCCAAGGTGCGCCGCACCGGCGCCGGCGCGCAGCTGCTGCGCGATCCCGAGCTGGCGC
>JACDGU010000144.1 GCA_013821475.1 Solirubrobacterales bacterium | reverse complement strand
TGATTGGGGTGTCGGCCGCAGGCACATCCTGCGGCCCAGTCCCCGCACTGTCATGCGCGGGGTGCCGACTTACCTACCGTGGAGGCCGGTCGGCTCTCCATACGGTCTTGATCTGCTTGGTCAGGAGGCCGCGGGAGGCTTAACGAACTGGGTGACTATGAGATTGGCCGCGAGCTTGCTCTCGCCCGCGCGGATCCGCTCGATCCGGACCTCGGCGACGACGGTGCTGCGACCGGCGTGAAGCACCGTTGCCTCGGCGACGATCTCGTCGCCGATCAGGCCGGACCCGAAGGCGTTCAGCTTCATCTCGATCGTCGTGAAGTCGTGGCCCGCCGGGATGTTGCGGAAGGTGACCCAGGCGGCGACGGTGTCGCCGAGCGCCGCCCAAACTCCACCGTGGACGATCCCGCCCGGGTGGAGGTGGCGGCGGTCGACGACGATCCGGCCGCGCGAATGGGACTGCTCGATCTCCAGCGGCTCGATCCCGAGATCGCCGGGGAAACTTTCCCTGGCGAACTCGCGGATATCCTCCGGCCGGATTTTGGACATATCAGTCATTTCAAATCCTCGGCTGAGGCCAGTTGACCAAGCAGGTCACGGACGCAGGGAGCGCCGTGTGCTCTGCACACAAGCGACCGAGGACGCCGAGATGCGCAGGTCAAATGTCCTCAGACCCGTTCGATCAGCATGGCCTTGCCCTGTCCCCCCGCGACGCACATCGTCTCCAGGCCGACCTGGTGGTCGTCGGTCTCCATCACGTTGAGCAGCGTGTTCATGATCCGGGCGCCGGTCATCCCGAATGGGTGGCCGAGGGCGATCGAGCCGCCGTGCGAGTTGAGCTTGCCGAGGTCGATGTCGCATTCGTCCATGATCGGGATCACCTGGGCGGCGAAGGCCTCGTTGAGCTCGACCGCGCCGACGTCGGCCATCGTCATCCCGGCCCGGTCGAGGACCTTCTTGATCGCGCCGATCGGGGCGACGCCCATGTACTCCGGTGCGTTGCCGTAGGTGGCGGCGGTGATGATCCGGGCCCGCGGGGTCAGACCCAGCTCCTTGGCCTTGGTGTCGCTCATGATCAGGACCGCGGCGGCGCCGTCGTTGAGCGGGCAGGAGTTGCCGGCGGTGACGCCGCCGCCGCCCTCGAAGGCCTCCGGCAGTTCGGAGAGCTTCTCCAGGGTCGAGGAGGCGCGGGGGCCGTCGTCCTTCGTCACCTTGGTGCCGTCGGGCAGGGTCACCGGGACGATTTCGCGGTCGAAGAAGCCGTCCTCCTGCGACTTGACGGAGAGTTCCTGCGAGCGCTGGGCGAACTTGTCCATGTCGGCTCGGCTGACCTCGTATTTCTTCGCCACGTTGACCGCCGTCGTGCCCATGTCGATGTAGGCGTCGGGGTGGCCGTCGTTGCCCTGCAGGTTCTCGTTCTGGTCGGCGGCGCCGGCCGCCTCGGTGCGCTCGTTGTAGCGGCTGACCCACTCGACCCCGACGGCCAGGTAGGCGTCGCCCTCGCCGGCCTTGATCGCGTTGCCCGCGTGGCGGATCGCGTCGAGGCTGGAGGAGCAGTAGCGCGAGACGGTGACCCCGTTGACGGTCTCGGGCAGCTTCTCGGAGAGCAGCGAGACGATCCGGCCGAGGTTGAACGCCTGCAGGCCCTGCGGCATGCCGACTCCGCAGAAGACGTCCTCGATCAGGGACGGGTCGACGCCGGGATTGCGCTCGAGCAGCTGGTCGACGACGAAGGCTCCCATCTCGTCCGGCCGCAGCTGGGCCAGCGAGCCCTTGAAGGCGCGGCCGATCGGCGTGCGGAGGGTGTCGACGATGACTGCTTCGGGCATGGAATCTCTCCTTGAGTGCTTGAGGGCGACTGAGTGCGGCCGGAGCGTAGTTGACGGGCGTCGTGGGCGTTTTGTGTGGATACGCACGATATCTGCGCATCCTGTCCCCCACCTGCGTTACATTCGCCTCAATCCACCTCGCGAGCAACGCGAGACTTTGCCGCGAAGCGGCAGCGAAAGGAGGTCCCCTTCATGCCTGAGGGCTACTGCGTCAAAGAGCGTAAGAAGGTCGAGATCAAAGACGCCAAACAGGTGACCATGAAGAACGGTCGCCCGGCGATCCAGGGCACCTGCCCCGATTGCGGGACGAAGATCTTCAAGATCGGCAAACTCTAAGTCCGGCTCCTGAAGCTGCCGCCTCCCGGCGCCGGCGCAGGCCGGTGCCGGGGGCGACGTCCTTTCCCAGCGGGCTGAACCTGGTGCCCACTTCATACGTAGACCGGGCATCGTGATCGCCCTCCCTACTTCAAGATCGCTCTGATGGCAACCGGCGCCCTCAGCCGCGAGCGCGACGTGCGAGAGGCCTACGCCGCGCACTCGGGGGAGCTCTACGGCTTCGCGCTGCGCTCGCTCGACGACGCCGGGCTCGCCGAGGAGGCCGTTCAGGAGACCTTCCTCCGCGCCTGGCGGGCGGGAGAGCGCTTCGACCCGGAGATCGGCTCGCTGCGGACCTGGCTGTTCGCGATCCTGCGCAACGTCGTCATCGACCTCGGCCGGGCGCGCTCGGTGCGCCCGAAGGTCGCCGAGTCCGGGATCGAGCCCTCGGTCGAACCGCTCGACGAGGCGTTGCTCTCCTGGCAGGTCGAGGAGGCGATGCGCCGGATCGGCGACGACCACCGCCGGGTGCTGGTCGAGACCTATTACCGCGGCCGCCCCTATGCGGAAGTGGCGGCGGAGCTGGGCGTGCCCGAGGGAACGGTCAAGAGCCGCGTCTACTACGGGCTGCGAGCGCTGCGGGTCGTGCTCGAGGAGATGGGCTATGAAGACTGAACGCTGCCGAGACTGGCGCGAGTCGCTGGGCGCATACGCGCTCGGGCATCTGGCGGCGCCTGAGCGGGCCGCGCTGGAGGCCCATCTCGAGGGCTGCCCCGATTGCCGCGAGGAGGTCAAGGCGCTGAGCGGAGTGGCGGTGCTGCTGCCTCATGCCGACCCCGAGCGCTTCGCCGCCCCGGCGCCGCAACCGCCGGCGGACCTCGGCGAGCGGATCGCGGCGACGGTCGCCGCGGAGGGAAAGCGCGACCTCGGGCGGCGCAAGCGACGGCGCTTCCAGCTCGCCTTCGGTGGGGTTGCGGCCACCGCCGCCGTCGCCGCCCTGCTGACGCTGGTCGTCCTCCCCGGCAGCGGCGAGACCACCCCCGAGCAACAGGTCCAGTTCGCCTCCCTGCCTTCCGGAGTCGCGATCGACGCGACGCTCGAACCGCACTCTTTCGGCACCGAGATCCACATGTACGTGAGCGGCATCCGCTCTGGCACCCTCTGCCGGGTCTTCCTCCGCGGCGCCGACGGCAGCCGCTATCCCGCCGGCAGCTTCCGCTATCGCTGGGGCGAGGACTCCGTGGCGGTGCTGAGCTCGGCCCTCGACCTCTCGCGGACCGAGGCGATCGGCGTCCACGCCGGCAACAGAACCTTCATCGCACCCGTCGACCAGGCCACGGTGTCAGTCGAAAACGAAACCAAGGAGGACGCGACGTGAGCAGAAGCACCCACGCAATCGCACTGCTGGCGATCGCCGCGGCGGTGGCGGTCGCCGGCTGCGGCGGCAGCGAAAGCAGCGGCGGCTCGGGCAGCGCCTACGGGGGAGGTGGCGGTAGCTCGTCCACCGCCAGCTCTGAAGGTGGGTCCTCGGGCGGCGCCTACGCGGCCCCGGCAACCAGCGGCCCCGGCCCGGAAACCAGCAAGGCCGCCTTCGTCTCCCTCTCCACCGTGCCCAAGACCGGCCTGGTCCTCGTCGACTCCGAAGGCCTCACCCTTTACGACTTCCACAAGGACAAGGGCACGACCTCGGCCTGTTACGGCGAATGCGCCAAGGTCTGGCCGCCGCTGTTGACGGACGGCGCGCCGCAGCCCAGCAACGGTGCCTCGAAGGCGCTGCTCGGCACCACCAAGCGCAAAGACGGCACCACCCAGGTGACCTACGCCGGCCACCCGATCTACACCTACGTCGCCGACAAGAAACCGGGCGAAGCCAACGGCAACGACTTCTCCTCCTTCGGCGCCCAGTGGTACGCGCTGTTCAAGAACGGCGAAGAGGCGGGCGGCTAGGCCGGTCTCCCAATCCCGTGGTTCCTTTTGCACGGAGGGGGTGCGAAGCGAACCACGGGATGAAGCGCCGGGGAGAATTCTCCTCGCGTGGTTCCTTATGCACGCATGGCGTCCAAAAGGAACCACGGGCGGGACGGCGGAGGTGGAGACCGGCGCCTGGCCGCCATCGCCACGGACCAGGACGGGGTTGTAGCTCTCGACCAGCTGCGCGGTGCCGGCGTCTCCCCGCGAGCGTCTGGCGACCGCGCCCACACGGGCCGTCTCCATCGGATTCACCGGGGTATCTACGCGGTGGGACACCGATCCCTAACCCGGACCGGTGCGCTGAGGGCAGCCGCTCTTGCCTGCGGCGAGGGTTCGGTGATCTCTCACGGGACGGCGGCGGCATTCTGGGGCTTGCGAGATCACTGGCCCGTACTCGTGGACGTCACCGTTCTCTGCCAGGCTGGCCGCAAGATCGACGGTATCCGCTGCCGTCGCTGCCGTTATCCCGGCCCGGACGAGCTCGTCATCCACGAAGGCGTCGCCTACACGTCGCCATCGCGAACCCTGATCGACCTGGCGGGAATGCTGGGTCTTTCCTCGCTGCGCAGGGCGGTCGAGCGGGCGGCGGTGCTGAAGCTGCTCGACCTGGCTGAGCTCGATCGCTCGCTGGGCAAAGCGAAGGGCCGGCGCGGCGTGCGAGCGCTACGCATCATCCTCGAGGACTGGCGCACCGATGACGGGCTCACCCCAGACGTTCGCAGCGATTTCGAGGCACTCGTGCTTCCTCGTCTCGTCGCGATGGGCCTACCAAGACCGACATGCAACAAGAAGCTCCGAATCGACGGCGAGAGCCTCACGGTCGACTTCCTCTGGAAAGAGCGACGGGTCGTCGTCGAAACGGACGGTGCCGCTACCCACCAGACCCCGTTGGCCTTCCAGCGCGATCGCCGACGGGACCAGCTGCTGGTCGCCGACGGGTACCGAGTGACGAGAGCAACCTGGCACCAGATCAAGCACGAACTCGACGCGGTTGTCGCAAGGATCGCGCGCACCCTGGCGCTTGCCGAGCCCCAGTCCACCTCCAGCCATCCCGTGGTTCCCTAGGAGCGTGGGTCAGTAACCCTGACTGAGCCGTCCGGCCCACTCGGGACGATTCGCCCTGCAAGCGAGCAGGAGGAAGCGGATGGCGGCGACGGTGGAGCAGGAGCGGCTGATCGAGGTCGAGGAGGCTCGGCCCGCCGAGCCGGGGCGCGCCCCGATCGCGGAGCAGAAGACCTTCCGCGACTACGACCCAGACCAGGTGCTGATGATGGCGCCGGTGCTGCAGGAGTGGGTGCCCGAGGGCGACCTCGCCCACTTCGTCTCCGACCTGGTCGAGACATCGCTCGATCTGTCGGAGATCTACGCCTCCTATGAGTCCGAGCGCGGCTACCCGCCCTATGACCCGCGCCTGATGCTGAAGCTCCTCGTCTACGGCTACGCCACCGCCACCGTTTCCTCGCGCAAGCTCGAGCAGGCCACCTACCGCGACATCGCGGTGCGCATGCTCTGCGCCGACCAGCACCCCGACTACCGCTCGATCGCCCGCTTTCGCGCCCGCCACCTCGAAGCCCTCGCCGAGCTGTTCGTGCAGGCGCTGCGGCTCTGCGAGAAGGCCGGCCTGGTGAAGCTCGGCAGGCTGGCGATCGACGGCACCAAGCTCCGTGCCAACGCCTCCCGCCACAAGGCGATGAGCTACGAGCGGATGGGCAAGGCCGAGGCCGAGCTGGAGGCCGAGATCGCCGCGATCCGCGCCCAGGCGCAGGCGATGCTCGCCGACGCCGAGGCGGTCGACCGCGAGGAGGATGAGCGCTACGGACCCGATCGCCGCGGCGACGAGCTGCCGGCCGAGCTCACCCGCCGTGAGAGCCGCCTGGCGCGCATCCGCGAGGCCAAGGCGGCACTGGAGGCCGAGGAGGCCGGGCGCGAGCGCGCCCGCCAGGCCGAGATGAGAGAGCAAGGGCGCAAGCCCCGAAAGCCCGATCCCGATGACGACCCCCCGGCCCCCAGGCCCGCCGCGCAGCGCAACTTCACCGACCCCGAGTCGAAGATCATGAAGACCGCCGACGGCTCCTTCCACCAGTGCTTCAACGGCCAGGCGGTGGTCGACTCCGAGAGCCAGGTGATCGTTGCCTGCGATGCCTCAGGCGAAGCCCCCGACACCCGCCGGCTGGAGCCGGCGCTGGAGCAGCTCGACGCCAACCTCGCGGCGATCGGGGTCGCCCTCCCCGAGGGCGCCGTGCTGCTCGGCGACGCCGGCTACTTCTCCGAGGACAACGTCAAGGCCACGACCGAGCACGGCCTCGACCCCCACCTGGCCACCGGCCGCTTCAAGCACTCCGAGCCCCAGCCACCCGCCCCACGCGGTCCGATCCCCAAGGGCGCCACCGCCAAGCAGCGGATGGCGCGCAAGCTGCAGACGAAGCGGGGCCGCAGCGCCTACGCGAGGCGCAAGGCGATCGTCGAGCCGGTATTCGGGCAGATGCAGACCACCCAGGGCGCGCGCCACCTGCTCTTGCGCGGCGAGGCCGCCGCGCGGGCGCAGTGGCGCTTCAAC
>JACDGU010000143.1 GCA_013821475.1 Solirubrobacterales bacterium | reverse complement strand
GCCGCCCACCGCCTCCTTACTAAGACCCGTTGATGCTTGAGGTGCTGGTGTACTCGAACTCCTCTTCGGCTCCGAAGAGGGCGTCGAGCACGGTCTTGCGCGCGTCCTCGCTGACCACCAGCGCGATCGCGGCACCGACCAGCGCGAGCAGGATCAGCTTGCCGAGGCGGCTCTTGTGCTTCTTCGGTGCCCGCAGGCGCTCGGAGGCCTCCTGCAGGTTCTCGGCGGCCTTGCGCAGGTCCTTCTGGACCTTCTTGTCGCTGGTCACGGCTTTGACGGTGCCCTTGCCGTTCCCGGTTGCCCGGCCGTAGGCACCCTTGGCGGACTCGAAGGCGTCGCGCAGGTTGTCGCGCAGCTCGTCGTCCTCGATCAACCGCTGCACGTATGGGTTCTCCCTCGCAGCGGAGTAAAGATCTCCGGCGCGATCCGCCGTCTGACTCGCCTTCTTGGTCTTCGACATTCCCTCTCACTCCCTCGATCGTCTGCAGTTGGATGCTGAGGATATACCCGGAACCGTGAGCGGCTAGTCCGGGGTGGACGCTCAGCCCGGGCCGGGGCCGACGCCGTCGAGCAGAACGCCGGTGGTGCGGAAGTTGAGACGGGCGCGGCGCAGCAGGCGCAGCCGCAGCGGTGCCAGGCGACGTCCGGGCAGCACATAGCGGCGGATGAAGAGGGCCCCGGCGCCTTCATGGGCGCTTTCGTGAAAGCCGGGGCCAAGCAGCTTGTGTGGCGGCCGCGGGGCGAATCCCTGGGAGACGAAGTCGACTTCGTGCACGAGCCAGGGGTACTGCTCGGAGGCCCTGACCTGGAAGGACCCGGTCGAGAGGTAGTGGCGCAGCGGCGCCTCGCCGAGGGTCCAGGTGACCATCGCCCGCGGCGCCTGCGGTTCGCCGAGGCGGCTGGCGACGGCGTCCCAGTTGGGTCTCTGCAGTTCAGGGGAGGTGCTGACCCAGAGGCAGAACCCCAGCGAGTAGGCGAGCAGCGCGGCGCCGAGGATCGCCCCGAGGCGGCGGGCGGACGGCAGCGTCACCGCGGTCGCGACCACGACCAGCAGCGGGATCAGCGCCGGCAGCAGGTTGCGGGCGAGGACGTAGTCCTTGCCCGAGGAGATCAGCGCCATCACGATCGGGACGCCGACCGCGACGACCCCGACCAGCAGCGGCACCGCGACAGCGCGGCGCTCGTCGCGGTTGGCGCGGAGGGCGAGCAGGGCGAAGGCCCCGATGCAGAGCGCCAGCGGCACGTAGGAGAGCGCCGGGCGCTCGGGCTGGCCGATGATGTCGCCGGTCTCGCCGGTGACGAAGGTCGCGGCGGTTTCCCAGACCCGATGCCCGAGGGAGAGGCCCCCGATCCACTCGGCATGGCCGCTCGACATCTGATGGACCGCCAGCGGCGCCAGCAGCAGGCAGGCGAGGATGACGATCCAGATCCCGGCGAGGCTCTCGCGGCCGCGACGGCGCACGAGGAGGAAGATCTCGGCGGCGATCGGGAAGACGGCGAAGTAGTGGGTGGCGAGGGCGAGGGCGGAGACGACCCCCCAGATCGTCAGGTCGCGGCGGCGCCCGTGGCGCAGGGCGCGCACGCAGTAGAGCAGCGAGGCGGCGCAGAGCAGCGCCAGCAGCGCGTAGGCGCGCGCCTCCTGCGAGTACCAGAGCAGCATCGGGTTGACCGCGACCAGCGCCGCCGCCATCAGCCCGACACGGCGGCCACGCAGCTCGGCCGCGAGCAGGTAGGCGACGGGCACGGTTGCGACGCCGGCCAGGGCGGAGACCGAGCGCAGGCCGAATTCGCCGGTGCCGGTGAACTGGGTCCAGATCCAGGCCAGCGCGTAGTAGAGCGGCGGCGCCGACTCGCTGAAGCCGACCGCGTCCATCGCGTGGCCGAAGCTGCCGCGGAGGATGCGGCTGGCGGTGACGACCTCGTCGTGGTGGTAGCTCTGCACACCGAGGGTGGCGAAGCGCAGGCCGGCCGCCAGCACGGTCAGGCCGGCGACGATCCAGAAGACCCGCGAGCGAGCGCGGACGGCCTCGGCCACGGACTGCGCGAACGGGACAGCGTCGCCTCTGCGAAGGGCTCCTGCCTCCATGCCTAGGAGAGGGCTACGCCGAGCGCCTCGGAGACCTCGTCGACGAAGACGAACTCCAGGCCGCCGAGCTCGTGCTCGGGGATTTCCGCGACGTCTCCTTCGTTGCGCTCAGGAACGATCACCTTCTTGATCCCGGCCCGCTGCGCCGCCAGCGACTTCTCCTTCAGCCCGCCGATCGGCAGCACCTGGCCGGTAAGCGTCACCTCGCCGGTCATCGCGACATCGTTGCGGACCGGTCGGCCGCTGACCAGCGAGGAGAGGGCGACGGTCATCGCCACCCCCGCCGAGGGGCCGTCCTTCGGGACCGCCCCAGCCGGCACGTGAACGTGGATGTCGTGCTCGGCGAACCAGCTCTCCCCCAGCTTCGACTCGATCTCGATCCAGTGGCCGCGGACGTAGGAGAGCGCCGCCTGCGCCGACTCCTTCATCACGTCGCCGAGCTGGCCGGTGATCGTCAGCTTGCCCGAGCCCGGCATCGCCGTCGCCTCGATGAAGAGGACGTCGCCACCGGCGGGGGTCCAGGCGAGGCCGGTGGCGACGCCGGGATCCTTGGTCCGCCGGCGCTGCTCGATGAAGACGCGGCGGCGGCCGAGCAGATTGCGCACTTTCGGCGCGCTGACCTTGACCTTGCCCTTGGCCTTGCCTTCGGCGACGGTGCGGGCGACTTTGCGGCAGACGGTGCCGATCTGGCGCTCGAGGTTGCGGACCCCGGCCTCGCGGGTGTACTCCTCGATGAGCGCCGCCAGCGCCGTGTCGGAGAACTCGATCTGGGAGGGCTTGAGGCCGTTGGCCTCGATCTGGCGGCCGACCAGGTACTGGCGGGCGATGTGCTTCTTCTCCTCCAGCGTGTAGCCGGCCAGTTCGATCGTCTCCATCCGGTCCAGCAACGGGCCCGGGATCGTGTCGAGGACGTTGGCGGTGGCGATGAAGACGATGTCTGAGAGGTCGAAGTCGAGGTCCAGGTAGTGGTCGCGGAAAGTGTCGTTCTGGGCCGGGTCGAGCACCTCGAGCATGGCCGAGGCGGGGTCGCCGCGGAAGTCGGCGCCCATCTTGTCGATCTCGTCGATCATGAACACGGGGTTGCGGGAGCCGGCGTCGCGGAGGGCGCGGATGATCGTCCCCGGCAGGGCGCCTATGTAGGTGCGGCGGTGGCCGCGAATCTCCGCCTCGTCGCGGACGCCGCCGACTGAGATCCGCTCGAACTCGCGCCCCAGCGCCTTCGCGATCGAGCGCCCGAGACTGGTCTTGCCGACGCCGGGAGGACCGACGAAGCAGAGGATCGGCCCCGGCGAATCCGGGTTCAGCTTGCGTACCGCCAGGTACTCGAGGATCCGGTCCTTGACCTTCTCGAGGTCGTAGTGGTCGGCGTCGAGCACCTTCCGGGCGTGCTTGATGTCAAGGTTGTCGGCCGTCTCGCGCGACCAGGGCAGCTCGACCAGCCACTCGAGGTAGCTGCGGATGACGCCGTGCTCGGCGGCGGCGGGCGGCAGTTTCTCGAGCCGGGCCAGCTCGCGGTCGGCGGCTTTCAGCGCCTGCGCCGGCAGCTCGGCAACTTCGATCCGCTCGCGCAGTTCGTTGACTTCGGCCTGCTGCTCGTCCCCCTCCCCGAGCTCGTCCTGGATCGCTTTCATCTGCTGGCGGAGGAAGAACTCGCGCTGGCCTTTGTCGACTTCGGACTGGACCTGGGTCTGGATCTGGGTGCCCAGCTGAACCACCTCGAGCTCGCGGGCGAGGATCCGCGAGAGGTGGCGCAGGCGCTTGGCGACGTCGACCTCTTCCAGCAGCTTCTGCTTCTCCTCGGTGCTGATCCGCAGCGAGCCGGCGATCAGGTGGCCGAGCGCGGCCGGGTCGTCGATGTTGGCGACCGCCAGCTGCAGCTCCTCCGGCAGGTAGGGGATCTGCTCGACGATCTGGGTGAAGGTCTGCTGGACGTTGCGGGTCAGGGCCTCGAGCTCGGGGCTGGGCTTGCTGACGTCGGGCAGCTCGGTGATCTTCGCCACCAGGTAGGGCTCCTCGGTGACGTAGGAGTCGAGCCGGACGCGCTGCAGGCCCTCGACCAGGATCCGCAGCGAGCCGTCCGGGATCTTCACCATCCGGGCGACGACGCCGACCACGCCGACGTCGTGGAGCTCCGCCGGGCCGGGCTTCTCGTTCTCGGGATCGCGCGAGGCGACCATGACCAGCATCCGGCTGGTCCCGAGCACGTCGTTGACGAGCTGGATCGAGCGCTCCTGGCCGACCGCCAGTGGGTTCAGCGTCTCCGGGAAGCTGACCGATTCGCGCAGCGGCAAGACGGGCAGTGCCTCGGGCAGCGGCTGGTTGGCCTGGATCGCGTCCTCCGCCTCGAGCGGGGCGTCGACGACTTCGAGGACCGGGGCGCCCTCCATCACTTCCTGCCGATCGGCACCGTGCGGCTGGTCTCGTCGGGGTCGCGCAGCGGCAGCTCGATTCGCAGGATGCCGTCTTCGTAGGTGGCGCTGGCCTGCTCGGCGTCGACCTCGACCTGCAGTTCGACCACGCGCCGGAACGGCCCGGAGGGGATCTCGACCTGCTGGTAGACGCGGCCCTCGGTCTCCTGCACCGGCCGTTCGCCGGCGATCGCCAGGTGGCGGCCACTGACCTCGATTCCGACCTCGCTGAGGGCGACGCCGGCGAGATCGACCTTGACGATCGCCCGCTGCGGGTTGCCGCAGTAGTAGACGTCGACGTTGGGCGAGAAGCCGGTGGTACGCCGGTGCACGTACCTGGTCCGCCCCCAGGCATCGCCGAGCATCTGGTCCATCTCGCTGCGCATGCGGGCGAAATCGGAGAAAAGGTCGCGTTGCGGCACCCCGAAAACATAGCCCGCCGCGGGGTGCGGGCGGCCTAGGCGACGCGGGAGGCCCAGCGGGGGGCGCGCATCAGCAGGACCGGCTGGCGCGGTGGCACCAGGCCCTCGGGGCGGTTGGGGCGGAAGGTGGAGCAGGGCTCGTTCAGCTCCAGGGCGCAGAGGAGGTTCTTGTGGAAGTAGCAGTCCTCGCATGTGGGTGGCTTGGGCTTGCGTGGCATCGGCTCGGGCATCCAAGCATTCCGGCCGCCACCCCGTGGCCGGCGAGTTCGCAAATCGCAACCTCTTTGAAACGGGATCGTCACATCTTCCCCGCGTCTTGCGGGTGGGGCCAGCGCCGTCGCTAACATCCGTCGCCAATGGAGGCTCACGACCGCACCGAGAAGCTCTCGGCATCCCCGCCGCTCTTCAAGAGCGAATTCCTCAATTTCTTCTCCCGCGTCCACCCCGCGGTGCCCGCGGTCATCTTCATCCCGGTCGTCGTCGCGATGGAGTGGCTGGGGGCGGACCGGGGCTACGTCGCCTGGCAGCTGATCGCGCTGACGCTGGCTGGAATCGGCGTCTGGACGCTGACCGAGTACTGGCTGCACCGCCTCGTCTTCCACTGGGAGCCCGACAACGCCTTCGGCCGCCGCATGCACTTCATCATCCACGGCATCCACCACGACCACCCGAACGACAAGATGCGGCTGGTGATGCCGCCCTCGGTCTCGATCCCGCTGGCGGCGCTCTTCCTGCTCGCCTTCTGGCTGATCCTCGGCGACACCGGCTTCCCCGTCTTCGGCGGCTTCATCGCCGGCTACCTGGTCTACGACTACACGCACTACTACGTGCACCACTTCGTCCCCAAGTCGAAGTTCGGCAAACGCCTGCGCGAGCACCACATGCGCCACCACTTCCAGGATCACCGCTTCGGCTACGGGGTTTCATCGCCGCTCTGGGACGTTTTCTTTCGGACTTTGCCGCGTAGCCGTAAGCGCGACGACTGATCCGGGACGGAGGCGGGTGGGGAGCCCGTTAGGTCCCTGGGCGAATTGAGTCGCGCACGCTGAAGCGTGCAATATCGCGCGCTTCGCGCTGACATTCGCCCAGAGACCTAACGGGCTCCCCGTCACACCCCGCCCCGGGATCAGCGACGAAGGTTCGGAAGCTTCAAGGAGAAAACCGGACCAACCCAAGGGTTGAGACTTCGTTGCCTTGCTTCTCCAGCTTCCGAGGGACGGAACCTCTTGCGCAGACCTTCGATCGTCTCCGGGGGCGGGAAGCGTTCCGTGGGAGGCATCCTGATCCCCTCTCCGTGAATGTTCCGCGAAGCGGGCGAAATGCAATCTGTCATCTGCCCGCCATAGGCGGGCTCAACTCGGTGGAGCAGCACGCTTTAGCGTGCGCGACTGAATTCACGGAGAGGGGATCAGGATGCCTCTGACAGAACTCGTCCCTATCTCCTCCCGACCCCAGACCGCAGCGCCAGCTCCAACTCGAATCGGGCGTCGGGGTCGTCGAGCTGGTCACCGAGCAGCTCACGCAGGCGGGCGATCCGGTAGCGGGCGGTCTGGGGGTGGATCTGCAGCTCGGCCGCCATCGCCACCGCGTTGCCGTGGTGGCGGACGTGGGCGAGGGCGGTCTCGCGCATCCGCAGAGCGGCTTTCTCGGTCAGCGCTTGGAACGGCTCGAGCCGGCGGGCAGCGATCCGGGCGGCCAGCGGCTGGCCCTCGAACAGCAGCAGCTCGGCGAGGTGCTCATCGGCTCGCAGCAGGCCGGCGGCCGGCACCGCGCCCGCGTCGGAGG
>JACDGU010000012.1 GCA_013821475.1 Solirubrobacterales bacterium | reverse complement strand
GAGCTGGCCCGGGCCCGCAAGCTCGCTCGCCAGCTCGAAGGCGCCGCCGCCGCTGACCCTTTGCTGCGCCCGGCGGCCAACCAGGCCCGGGTGCTGGCCCGCACGGTCGCCTCCAACCGCGACGAAGTGCGGCGCTTGCGCAACGTCGCCCAGAGCGTCAACGCCGGTCTCAACCGCCTCGTCCCCGGTGGCAAGCGACTCGAAGCGGGGGTGGGGCAGCTCTCTGCGGCGGCGGGTGCCCTCAGCAGCGGGCTAGGTCGGCTCGGTGGCGGCGCCGAACGCCTCGCCGGCGGCCTCACCGAACTACAGGGCGGCGCCGGGGCTCTGCAGTCAGGCCTCTCCGCAGGCTTTCACCGCTCCTATCCGTTGCAGAGGAAACTGCGCCAGGCCGGGGTGCGGGTCACCGCGGTTGCTGCCCCGCTGGCCCGTGGCGCCCGGCAGCTGCGCATCGACTCACCCCACCTCTTCGATTCCGGCTACTTCGTCCTCTCCGCACTCGACGGGGCGCCGCCCCAGCGTCACGCCGAAGCCGGCGAGGCGATCAGCGTCGGCACCGGTGGCCAGGCGGCACGGCTGCTGATCGTCTCTACCCACGCCTTCAATACAGCCGGCTCGCGCGATACCGGCAAGCGCCTGCTCGCCGACACCGAAGCGATCGGCCGCGCCGGGCACCTGCGCACTGGCCTCACCGGCGGCGCCGCCACTCTGAACGCCTACGGCGAAGCGACCAAGTCGAGGCTGCCGCTGGTGATCGGCGCCTTCGTCCTCTTCACCTTGCTGGCGCTCGTCATCGTCCTCCGCGCGCCGCTGCTGGCTCTGCTCGCGGTCTGCCTCAACCTCGCCTCGGTCGCGGCGGCGATCGGGGTGATGTCGCTGGTCTGCAAGATCCCCGCCGGCTACCCGCTCGGCGGCCACCCCTACATCGACACGGTGGGCGCCGGAGCGATCTTCGGCGTCACCTTCGGCCTCTCGATCGACTACGCGGTCTTCCTGATCGCGCGGATGCGCGAGCGCTACGACGTCGACGGCGACAATCCCGCGGCGATCGCCTTCGGGCTCGAGAAGACCGCCGGGGTGATCACCGGCGCCGCCGCGATCATGGCCGCCGTCTTCGTCTCCTTCGCCACGGCGCCGATCGCGACGGTGAGCCAGATGGGGGTTGGGCTGACGGTGGCGATCCTGCTCGACGCGACCCTGGTTCGGATCGTGCTGCTGCCGGCGCTGATGCTGCTGCTCGGCGACCGGGTCTGGCACGTGCCGGCGGTGCTCGACCGCATCCTTCCACGCCGTAACGTGCTTAGTCCGAGGACGGGGGGAAGGGAGGCATGATCGGACGCGTCGGTGGGAGAGCGAGGAGGATCGAGATCGCAAAGGGAACAAACCGTCGGCTCTGGGCCGGCCTTGCCGTGCTCGGCGCCGCACTGATCCTTGCCGCCGCGGCGCTCGCCGCCGCCGCGCCGACCCGCGACGAATACGTGAGCCGGCTCGAGGCCGTCTGCAAGCCCGACGCGGAAGCGACCCAGCGGGTGATGAAGGGCGCGCGCGCCGACGTTCGTGCCGAACGCCTTGCCCTCGCCGCCGGCAAGTTCGCCCAGGCGACGACGATCTTCGGCACGACCGTGAAGGGGATCTCCGCGGCGCCGCGACCGCCGGCCGATGCGCCCAAGCTGAGCAAGTGGTTCGGCTACCTGAAGAACCAGGAGTCCTACTTGATGCAGATCACCGCCCAGTTGAGGGCAGGCCACGCGATCCCGGCGCAGAGGCTGACCGCGAGGTTCATCCACAACGGCAACCTCGCCAACAACGTCGTCCTCGCCTTCGGCTTCGACTACTGCAGCTTCAAGTTCTCCAGGTACGGGTGAGGAAGCGGCGGCTACCGGGGGCGCTGGCGCGGCGGTCGTTGCCGATACTGGTGGCGCTGGCAGTGCTCCTTGCCCTCGGCGCCGCGCCGGCCCGGGGAGAGCGCACGCAGCAGGGCAACCTGATCGTCTCCCTGGACGGCAGCCTGGCGCCGCTGAAGCTGCCCCGCGACCGCCTCGCGCCGGTCGCGGTCAGCCTCGAAGGCGGTCTGCAGACCGCAGACCGGACGCTGCTGCCGCGGGTGACGAAGGTCGAACTCGGCCTGCCGGGTCAGGGGGTCCTCTCCACCCGCGGTCTGCCGACCTGCTCGCAGCGGAGCTTGCGCAACGCCAAGCCCCCGGAAGCGCTCGCCGCCTGCGCTCCGGCGCTGGTCGGGCACGGGAAGCTGGAAGCCGAAGTGCTGATCCCCAACCAGGCGCCGTTCGAGATCGACGCCGACCTGCTCGCCTTCAACGGTCGGGTGGGGGGTAGGCGGGCGGTGATCCTCGATGGCTTCTCCGCTGACCCGCCGACCGTCGTCGTCCTGCCGTTCGTCGTCCGCCGCGGTTCCGGTCGATTCGGGGCGGTCCTCGTCGCCGATCTGCCGGCGGCGCTCGGCCCGTTGCCCCGTCTGGCCCACTTCTCGATGACCCTCTCGCGCCGCTTCTCATACCGCGGACGCGTTCACAGCTACCTCAGTGCCTCCTGTCCGATCCCGCCCAGTTTCACCGCGGGCTTCTTCTCCTTCGCCAAGGCCACCTACACGCTGGCCGATGGTCGGCAGCTCAGCACCAGCATCGCCCGCAGCTGCCGGGCGCGCTGAACCACGCCAGCCGAGATCTCGCCCGCTGGACTCATCCTTGGTAGGTTGCTGTTTCTAATCCGCGAATCTCGCGGAACGGTGCTGTGACAGGGGCAAATGACGAATCCAGCGGTCGTGACAGTGGGCCGGAACCCGCTGGGCAGGGGCCGTTCCCACGGGCCCTCGAGGACCTCGAGACAGCGGTTCTCGATGCCTGCGAGGGAGAGGGAGAGTGGCCGGCCCGGGTTGCGGCAGGCGTCTATGCCGGCGTCGGGTTCGCTATCGCCAACCCCTACGTGGCCAGAGAACTGGTCATGGAACCGGTCTCCAAGTCCGGCTCTGGAAGCCAGTACGAGCGGCTGGTCAGCCGCTTGGTCGGATTTCTGCGAGCCAGAGCCCCGGCCGGCACCCGGCCGCCGGCCTCCACCGACGAGGCTCTGATCGCCGGAATCGTCGGACTGGTCGGAGACCACGTCCGGATCGGTCGCCTCGACCGCCTCGCCGCGCTGCGGCCGGAGCTGGTTCTGCTGACCCTGCTTCCCTATCTGGGCTTTCCCGAAGCACAGCGGTGGGCGAATGTTGCCGATGATCTATCGTCACGGGAGGGTTGACGAATTGGTGCGTCTATGTTCTTATTTAACGGGTCCCATGGCAGCGACAATCGCCGGTTAGCGATCTCGCTTGCCAATAGTCGGATCGTCCCGCTCTCCCTGGGCGGCCTCGGTCCTGTTGACGCAAGCCTCCATGGCCCAGGGAAGATTCCCTCTTCCCTGGGCCGGTTTGCGTCAGCCAGGCCGGCGGCACCGGCTGCGAAGGCGCAGAAAGGTCGCCAGCGGGCGCGTGGCCGAGCCGGTGGAGCGCAGCAGCCGCGCCATCACGGGGCGGCCGAGTCGGGCATTCGCGCCGGGGCGGCTGCGATAGAAGGCCGCGACGCCGGTGAGGATCGCGGCGTGGCGCCGCGAGCTGGGGAGATCGCCGATCGAGGCGCGGGAGAGGTCGGCCAGCAGTCCGATGCGGTCCGCCGCCACGTCGGCGCTCTCGTAATGGTCGACGTAGTTGTGCTCGCCCGCCGCCAGGTCCTCCTCGCGGTCGACGAGGTCGTCCAGAAGCACGGTCAGCGCCCCGATGGTCGGGAAGTAGGCCGAGTCGATCGCCTCCGCCTCTGCCGCGCTCGTCTCGGCCGTCGCTGCGACCGCGATCAGGGCGTGTGCGGCGACAGAGGAGCTGGCGCCGGCGGCGATCTCCCACCAGCGGAAGACCGGCGCCGCGGCCTGCTCCTCTGACCAGGCCTGGAGCGCCCCGGTGCCCTCTGCAACCGCGGCGTGGGTATGGCTCTGGGCTTCGCCGCAGCGCATTGCCGCTCGGTGGGCGATGGGGAGGACCTGCTGATGGGAGGGGAGGGTGAGGACGCTCTGCTGACAGGTGACGGCGAGTCGGGTCAGGTAGCCGCCGTCCTCGCCCTGCGGGTGGAAGGCGTACCAATCGCCAGCGGCGCCGGGTTCGAGGGCGGCCCCTAGCGCCTCGTGAAGCCTCAGCCCGTCGCGCAGCGGCTCCGCCGAGGGCTGCTCGCCGAGGGTGTCCAGATAGTCGATCGCGACCTGCAGCGCCACGATCGCCCGGGTCGCCGCCGCCCGGGTCGAGCGCGGCGCGAGCGTGGCGAAGACCGCGACCGCCTCGACGTTCGACGCCTTCTCGGTCAGCGCCGAGAGCGCCTGCCGGCGGAGCACCGGGTCGGGAATGGACGCGGCGGCCCCTTCCCAGCGACCGAGCTCGCGACGGACCAGCGGCAGGACCCTTGCCTGGTAGAGGCAGAGGGTGGAGAGCACCGAGAACCCGTCTCTGCCCGATGCAGCCACTACAACCCCATCGTCTTGCCGAGGATCTCCTTCATGAGTTCCGAGCATGGAACTGGATGGCACGCGAGATCATCCGAGGACAAGGATGCTCCGCAAATGAGCATGTTCGGGGACGAGGGCGATGATCGGCCGTGATCGCCGATGGCCCGGCTGATGTGTCCGGATTGTGTCCAGCGCAGCACCCGCGCATTCAGCTTTGGCGGGGTCGCTCGGGGTTTCCGCGCTCCCACCAGTCGATCGTCTCGCCGCGCCCCTGCATCTCTTCAAGCGTGCGGGCGATGAAGTGGGCGCTGCGGCCGGTGATGTCGCCGCAGAACTTCCAAAGCTCGCGTGCCGCGCGCTTGTAGCGGTGGATCAGTTCGTCCAACTCGAAGGCATTCAGCTCACCGGAGTCGTAGCGATCAAGGCCCTCCCGCACCCGCTCAAGCAGGTCCGCAAGCCGCGCCTCGTGATAACCGACGACGAGGGCCACATCGGCCTCGCGTTCCGCTTTGGACGGCTTGGTTGGATCAGCGCTCACGCCAATCCGACGGTATCGCAGAAGCTCGGGTTGCTCTACCCGACGCCGTGACTGCCGCGCACAACGACCTCCGTGCTCGCGGGCTGGTTGGCGGTGAAGATGACGAGATTTGAGCCATCGCTGTCGCGCCCTGAGGGGATGAGCATCCCATCGTGGCCCAGCCATGCGACCGCGCCCCCGACGCGCTGGCACGGCTCCCATGGGATCGAGCTGAGGTCGTCCTCGATGATCCCGATGGCTGCGAGTCGCGCGGCATCTGTCAGATCAAGCAAGTTCGCGACAGAAATCTCCAGCTCGTAGATCGTTCGCGATGCCCGTGGCGGCACGGGCTGCATGGCGATCAGATGGTCGCCCTCCGCCTTGGCGGTCGCCTCCGCGAGGCTGGTGTACAGAGCAGCCGTTCCGGGCGGGTTCCATCGCGCCCCTCGTACGTTGGCCAACTCGGGTGGCGCCGAGCCGAGCATATGCCGGAAGATGCGTCCCTGCCACCGCTCTGTATCGACGCGCTCAAGAGCGTCGAGCAGCGCGGGATCGTGAACCACGACTGTGAGGCCTACGCGTAGCTGCCGGCTCGAAGCTGGGCGATCAGAGCCAGGACATCATCGACGCGGCCCTCCTCGATGCGGTCGGCCGGGCGCTGGCCCTCCAACAGACGGTGCGGAGAGAAGAGCCACAGCCGAGCCTCGTCGGGTGGGTAGAACTCGGCAAGCTCCTCGGCAAGCCATGCAAGGGTGAGCAGGCGGTCAAGGCTGCGACGCTGGGGCTCAGCCTTGCCGGTGCGCCAGCGCGAGACAGTCTGCGGCGTCGTGCCAAGCAACTGCGCGATCTCTCGCCCCTGCACGCCAGCCTCATCCCGAATCGAGTCGAGCTTGCGAGCAAGGGCACCAGCGCCCGTTTTTGCAGCTGCCTCCATGGCTACCTCCAGGTCACGATCAACATTCTAATGAACATATACCTTAACGATCTAATCGACAAAATAGCACCTACAACCCCATCAACCTCCTCATCCGGGCCCGCCGAGAGGCTGTGGATGTTGACGCCCACGACCATCACGGAGGACCCGGATGCAGCACCGTAACGCTCCGCTTACCCCGAACGGACGCGGATGCCGGCGGATCCTGCCTCACAGCCCCATCGTCTTGCCGAGGATCTCCTTCATCACCTCGTCGGTGCCGCCGCCGATCGGGCCGAGGCGGGCGTCGCGGACGGCGCGTTCGATCCCGTACTCGCGCATGTAGCCATAGCCGCCGTGGATCTGCAGCGACTGGTCGGCGATCTCCAGCACCGCCCGCTGGGTGACGAGCTTGGCCATGCTGACCTCGCGGATGCAGTCCTGGCCGGTGTGGAAGAGGCGCAGGGCGTTATACGTGAGGGCGCGTGAGGCCTCGGCCTTGGTCGCCATCTCGGCGACTTGGTGGCGGATGGCCTGGAACTTTCCGATCGGCCGGCCGAAGGCTTCGCGCTCGAGCGCATAGGCGACGGTGACCTCGATCAGGCGCTGCATCGCGCCGACGGCGCCGATCGCCATCAGCAGCCGCTCCCAGGCGAAGTTGGCCATGATCAGTTTGAAGCCACCGTTCTCCTCGCCGAGCAGGTTCTCCGCCGGCACCTCGACGTCGGTGAAGGCCAGCTCGCCGGTGTCGGAGGAGTGCCAGCCCATCTTCTCCAGCTTCGCCGCCACCTCGTAGCCGGGCATCTGGCGCTCGAGAACGAGGAAGGAGATGCCGCCGTGGCCTCCCTCCTGGTTCGTCTTGCAGGCGCAGACGAGGAAGTCGGCGCGGACGCCATTGGTGATGAAGGTCTTCGAGCCGTTGACGAGGTAGCCACCGTCAACGCGGTCGGCCCTGGTCGCGATTCCGGCGACGTCGGAGCCGGCGCCGGGCTCGGTGATCCCCAGCGCGCCGATCTTCTCGCCTGCGATCCCGGCCACCAGCCAGCGCTGCTTCTGCTGCTCGGTGCCGAAGTTGAAGATCGGCGGCAGCGCGATCGATGCATGGGCGTTGAGGCCGGCCGCGACGCCGCCGGAACCGCCCGAGCGGGCCAGCTCCTCGACCCAGATCGCGTCGTGGAGGTGGTCGCCGCCCTGGCCGCCGTAGCGCTCCGGGAACTTGAGGCCGAGGAAGCCGAGCTCGGCGCAGCGGCCGTAGAGCTCGCGTGGGAACTCGCGCGCAGCCTCCCACTCGTCGACGTGCGGCCCGATCTCGGCGGCGACGAAGCGGGCGACGGTCTGTCGCAGCTCCTCGTGCTCCTCGCCGAAGGGCGGGAGCATGCTCCGGGCACCGCTGTCCTTAACGACTGTCATCGGTCCCCACCCCCACAGCGAGGTCGCGGTTGTGTCCGCATACCGGACATAAGTACGACTTCACGCTCGGGTTCGCCTACAGCCCGTAGCTGCGCCCGATCACGTCGAGCATCACCTCGTCGGAGCCGGCGCCGATCCGGTTGAGGCGGGCGTCGCGGTAGGCGCGCTCGATCTCGTACTCCTTCATGTAGCCATAGCCACCGAGGATCTGGACGCAGTCGTCGGCGACCTCGCAGCAGATGCGGGAGGCGTAGAGCTTCGCCATCGTGATCTCGCGCACCGGGTACTCGCCGTTGCCGAAGCGCCAGGCGGTCGAGTAGGTGAACTGCTTCGCCGCCTCGGTCTTGGTCGCCATCTCGGCAAACTTGTGACGGATCGCCTGGAACTTGCCGATCGGACGGCCGAAGGCTTCGCGCTCCTTGGCGTATTCGAGCGTCTTCTCGATCATCCGCTCGGCCCCGGCGTGGCAGCCGGCGGCGGCGACCAGGCGCTCGCCCTGGAGCTCCCAGGCGATGTGGTAGAAGCCCTTGCCGACCTCGCCGAGCACGGCGCTGGCCGGGACGCGGACGTCGTCGAAGGCGAGTTCGCCGGTGTCGGAGGCGTGCATCCCCATCTTCTCCAGCTCGGCGGAGACGGTGAAGCCGGGGACCAGCTCGCCGTTCTCGTCGCGCAGGTCGACGACGAAGAGGGTGATGCCGGCGTGGCGCTCCTCGGGGTCGGTCTTGCAGACGAGGACGATGAAGTCGGCACGGGGACCGTTGGTGATGAAGGTCTTGGAGCCGTTGATCACGTATTCGTCGCCGTCGAGCAGGGCGGTGGTGCGGATCGCGGCGACGTCGGAGCCGGCGCCGGGCTCGGTGATCCCGAGGCTGCCGACCTTTTCGCCCTTGAGGCCGGGCTCGAGGTACACCTTTTTCTGCTCCTCGGTGCCGAGCAGGTGGATCGGGGGCAGGACCATGTCGGTCTGGACCGCGAAGCCCATGTTGGTGCCGCCCGAGCCCGAGTAGCTCATGCACTCGGCGCGGACCAGCGAGTAGAAGTAGTCGCCGCCCTGGCCGCCGTACTCCTCGGGGAAGCAGAGGCCGAGGTAGCCGAGCTCGCCGGCGCGCTGCATCGCCGAGGTCGGCCAGTAGGTGTCCTCCCACTCGTTGCGGTGCGGCCACAGCTCCTTCTGGACCCACGACTGCATCGACTCGCGCAGGTCTTCGTGCTCCTGGCTGAAGATGAAGTGCTTGCGCCCTGCTGCGTGGTCGGGCTTGATGACGCTGGAGCCGTCGGTCGCGGTCGCCACTGGTCTCTCTCCTCGCTCGTGATTGATCGGGGCCCTTGTAGGTCTCCCTGAAAGCGAGTGGACAGTAGCACTTCCTACTTTCCACGAGTTGGGATATTGTTCCGCTGCGGATGAGCCAGGGAAGCTACGAGCAGATCGCCTACGAGGTCGCCGACGGCGTCGCCACCGTGACGCTGAGCAACCCCGAGAAGCGCAACATGCTCTCCGGCCAGATGCTGACCGAGCTGGTTGCGGCGATGGAAGCGGCGCGCGATTCCGAGGCGGTCCGCGCGGTGGTCCTGACCGGGGCGGGTCAGAAGGTGTTCTGTTCCGGCGCTGACCTTGGAGGCTTCGCCGCCGGCGTTCCGCTCATCGACAAACATTTCTCCAGTGATCTTTTTCTTGATTTCTTCCGCCTGATGCCACGCCTGGGCAAGCCCTCGCTCTGCGCCGCCAACGGCCACGTGCTGGCGGGGGGGATGGGGCTGGCCCTCGCCTGCGACCTGGTGATCGCCAAGGAGGGGGCTACGTTCGGCACCCCGGAGATAAACGTCGGTGCCTTCCCCTACATGATCATGGCGATCATCTACCGCAACGTCCCGCGCAAGAAAGTCAACGAGATGATGCTGCTGGGCGAGCGGCTCAGCGCCGAGCAGGCGGTCGAGTTCGGGCTCGCCAACAAGGTCGTCCCGGCGGCCGAGTTCGACGCCGCGGTCGCCGAGTGGGCCGGCAAGCTGGCGTCCAAGAGCCCGCTGCTGATGCGCCTCGGCCACGACGCGATGTACCGCCAGCAGGACATGGCGCTCGACGACGCGCTCGAGTTCCTCCGCTCCCAGCTCTCCCTGACCTTCACGACCGAGGACATCGTCGAGGGCGTCACCGCGTTCTTCGAGAAGCGCGAACCGCAGTGGAAAGGCAGATAGGTGGCTGAGAGCGACGAGAAGAACCTGCTTCCGGGCGCCGCCTCTCTGGGCGAATTGACCGAGCAGGTGCACGAGCGCCGCGCCAGGGCGAAGCTCGGCGGCGGCGAGGCGAAGGTCGCCAGGCAGCACGAGCGCGGCAAGCTCACCGCCCGCGAGCGGATCGACCTGCTGGTCGACGAGGGGACCTTCGTCGAGCTCGGGATCCAGGGCCGGCCGCATTTCGCCCAGCGGGCGATGGACGGGGTCGACGCCCCCGCCGACGGCGTCGTCACCGGCTGGGGCGACATCGACGGCCGCGCCTGCTGCATCGCCGCCTATGACTTCACGGTAATGGCCGGCTCGATGGGGATGACCGGCGAGCTCAAGGTCGGCCGCCTGCGGGAGATGGCGCTGAGCAAGCGGATGCCCTTCATCTGGCTGCTCGACTCGGCCGGAGCCCGGATCCAGGAGGCGACCGGTTCGCTCTTCGCCGGCTCCGGCCAGCTCTTCCGCGAGGAGGTCGAAATGTCCGGAGTGGTGCCGATGGTCGCGGCGATGATGGGCCCCTGCGCCGCCGGCACCGCCTACATCCCGGCGCTCGCCGACTTCGTACCGATGGTCTCCGGCCAGGGGGCGATGGCGCTGGCCGGGCCGCACCTGACCAAAGCCGTAACCGGCGAGGACATCTCGATGGAGGACCTCGGCGGCGCCAAGGTCCACTGCCGCAAATCGGGAGTGGGGGACCTCGAGGTCGCCGACGACGAGGCATGTATTCGCTCCATCAAGGCCTACCTCTCCTACTTCCCGGTCAACTGCGACGAGAAGCCGCCGGTACTGGAGCCGAAGGACCTCGACGACCGAATGTCGGAGAAGCTGATGGAGATCGTCCCCGACTCCTCGCGCAAGCCCTACGACATGTACGAGGTGATCGCCGAGATCGTCGACGACGGCGAGTGGTTCGACATCAAGCCCCGCTTCGCGCGGACGCTGATCACCTGCTTGGCACGCTTCGGTGGCCAGCCGGTCGGGATCGTCGCCAACCAGCCCAAGCACATGGCCGGGATCCTCGACAACGACTCAGCCGACAAGGCGGCGCGCTTCATCAACCTCTGCGACGCCTTCAACATCCCGCTCGTCTTCCTCCAGGACGTCCCCGGCTTCATGGTCGGTGCCAAAGTCGAGCACGCCGGGATCATCCGCCACGGGGCGAAGATGCTCTACGCGGTCAGCCGGGCGACGGTGCCGAAGGTGACCGTCGTGGTCCGCAAGGCCTACGGCGCCGGCTACTACGTGATGTGCGGCAAGGCCTACGAGCCGGACCTGATCGTCGCCTGGCCCGACGCCGAGATCTCGGTGATGGGCGCCGAGGGAGCGGTCGAAATCATCGGCCGCTCGGCGATCGAGGCGGCCGAGGATCCGGAGGCGACCCGCGAGGCGATGCTGAACGCGGTCCGGGCCCAGATCGACCCCTATATCGCCGCCGGCAACGGGATGATCGACGACGTCATCGACCCGCGCGAGACGCGGCCGACGATCATCAAGGCGCTGCGGATGGCGAGGACCAAGAATCTGCAGAAGCCGAAGAAACGACATGGAGTGATGCCCGTATGAGCCGTTACGAGGACCCGGTGATCATCACCTGCTCGATCAGCGGGGTGCTCGCCAACCGCGACCAGTGCCCGGCGATCCCCTACACCCCCGAGGAGTACGCCGCGGAGGCGCGGCGGGCCGTCGACGAGGGCGCCTCGCAGATCCACATCCACGCCCGCACGGCAGACGGCACGCCGTCGTATGAGATCGAGGACTTCGGTGCGATCACCGAGGCGATCCTGGCCGAGGTCGGCGACGTGATCGTCAACTACTCGACCGGGGCGATCGGGATCTCGATCGAGAAGCGGCTCGAGTACCTGCGGGCGCTGAAGCCCGACGTCGCGGCGCTGAACATGAGCTCGATGAACTACGCCAAGTACTCCCGGCGGCGCAAGGACTTCGTCTTCAAGACCGTCTTCGAGAACAGCTTCGACACGATCATCGAGTTCCTCACCGCGATGCGCGAGCTCGGGATCAAGCCCGAGCACGAGTGCTTCGACGCCGGCCACGTCGCCAACCTCGATCCGCTGATCGACATGGGCCTGCTCGAGGAGCCGCTGCAGATCTCGCTGGTGATGGGGGTTACCGGCGGCATCCGGCCGACGCCGCGCAACGTCACGCTGATGTCGGATCAGATCCCGGGCGGGGCGGAGGGCCCCAACCAGTGGCAGACGATCGGCATCTCCCGCGACCAGTGGAAGCTGCTCGGCGCGGCGCTGGTGCTGGGCGGCAACGTCCGCGCCGGGGTCGAGGACAATCTCTACCTGCCGAACGGGGAGATGTGCCGCTCCAACGGCGACCTGGTCGGCAAGGCGCGCCAGATGGCCGAAGACGTCGGCCGCCGCCCGGCGACCGTCGCCGAGGCGCGCGAGCTGCTGGGGGTGCCCAGACGTGAGCGCTCTGCCGCTTAGCGACGTCAGGGTCCTCGACCTGACCCGGCTGCTGCCGGGGGGCTTCTGCTCGCTGCTGCTCGCCGACCTCGGCGCCGAGGTGCTGAAGGTCGAGGACACCGGCATGGGCGACTACATCCGCTGGGCGCCGCCCTATTACGGCGACGAGGAGCAGCAGGGGCTCGGCACCCGCTCCTCGCTCTACCTCTCGCTCAACCGCGGCAAGCGCTCGGTCCGGCTCGACCTCAAGAGCGATGCCGGTCGCGAAGTCTTCCTGCGCCTGGTCGAGTCCTACGACGTCGTCCTCGATGGCTTCCGTCCCGGCGTCCTCGACCGGCTCGGGGTCGGCTACGTGCGCCTGCGCGAGGCGAACCCGGCGATCGTCGTCTGCGCGATCACCGGCTATGGCCAGGACGGCCCAAATGCCCAGCGCGCCGGCCACGACATGAACTACCTCGGCCTGGTCGGGATGCTCGGCCTCTCCGGCCAGGTGGACGGACCGCCGGTCCCCGCCGCCGGCCAGATCGCCGACATCAACGGCGGCCTGATGGCGGCCTTCGGGGTGATGGCGGCGCTGCACGAGCGCCGCAGCTCGGGCGAGGGTCAGCTGGTCGACATCTCGATGGCCGACGGCGCCCTCTCCTGGCTGGCGATGGTCGCCGGCCGCTACTTCTGCGACGGCGAGGTGCCGGTCCGGGGCGAGGGTCAGCTCTCCGGCGGTGCCCTCTGTTACCTGCCCTACGAAGCGTCGGACGGCTGGATCAGCTGCGGCGCCCTGGAGCCGAAGTTCTGGGCCGCCTTCTGCGCGGGCGTCGAGCGACCGGACCTGCTCGAGGTCCAGTTCGAGCAGCCCGGCTCCGACGCCTGGAAGCAGGTCGCCGAGATGTTCCGCTCGCGCAGCCGTGAGGAGTGGCGCCGCTTCAACGACGAGCGCGACTGCTGCATCGAGCCGATCCTCGACCTCGACGAAGCGCTCGATTCCGAACTCGTCCGCGCCCGCGAGATGGTGGTCGAGATGGAGCAGCCGGGGATCGGCAGCGTCCGCCAGCTCGGCGTGCCGGTGAAGATGAGCCGCACCCCCGGCGACCCGACCCGGCCGGCGCCGGCCTTCGGCGAGCACACCGCTGAGGTCCTCGCCGAGGCCGGCTACTCGAAGCAGGAGGTCGCCGCGATGCTCGCCTCGGGCGCCGCCGCCGGATCCGAGGCGCGTGAGGCGGGCGCGGAGTTCCGCGCGTGAAGAGCAGCGGCGTCGAGCTGCTGCGGGTCGGCGAGCTGGCGCAGGCCTCGGGGGTGCCGGTGCCGACGATCAAGCACTACCTGCGTGAGGGCCTGCTGCCCGAGCCGGTCAAGACCAGCCGCAACATGGCCTACTACCCGCCCGAGTTCGTCGACCGGATCCGTCTGATCAAGCGCCTGCAGGAGGAGCGCTTCATGCCGCTGAAGGCGATCAAGGGCGTCCTCGACGAGGGCCCCGAGCGCGCCACCGCGATGCTCGAGCTCGAGGACCGGATCCTCGACCTGGCGCTGGTCGGCGAGCGCGCCCGCACCGGCGCCGCCGAGGTCCGCCGCCGCTACGGCGTCCCGAAGGAGGTGCTCGATCGGCTGGCGGCGTTGGAGGTCCTGACCCCCAACAGCCGCGGCTACTCGCCCTCCGACGTGACCATCATCGAGGCGATCAGCCGCTTCCGAGCCGGCGGCTATGACGAGGAGATCGGCTTCACCGTCTACGACACCCTGCGCTACAAGACCGCGCTCGAAGAGCTGGTCAGCCAAGAGGTCGACATGGTGATGAACCGCCTCGCCGGCGAGGTTGAGCCGGAAAGGGTGGTGGAGATGCTCGAAGCGGGGGCCGAGCCGCTGCGGGACCTGATTGCCGCGCTGCATACGAAGCTGCTGGTGGCAGAGCTGGAGCGGCACCGGGCGGGACGGGCTAGATCCTTCTAGGGACGGACACGGTCCGCCTCATAGCTTGATCGCGTGGTTCCTTTTGCACGGGGGGAGTGCAAAGGGAACCGCGGGATGGGTCGCGCGCCTGGTTTGTTGGTGGCCTTGGTTAGGAGGAGACGTGGGAGAGGGACTCGCGGGTTGCTTCGATGCGGCGCAGGGTCATGGTGTGGCCGCGGGTGGAGGCCAGGTTGGTTGCGTCGGCGAGGGCCTCGCGGACGCCGTCGACGCCTGCGGCCGAGCGGGCTTGGGCGAGGACGTGGAGCGCGGGTGGCAGCTGCCAGAGCATTTCGCGGCGGCGGGAGGTCGCGACCGCATCCTCGGCCTGCTCCAGCGCCTCCTCGACGCGACCGGCGCCGAGCAGGGCGCGGGCGCGGAGGGTGCCGCGCCAGGCTTCGGTCTCTCCGCCCGTCCCCATCGCCTCGCGATAGTCGGCGTCGGCGCGCTCGACGTCGAGGACCGCGTCCTCGAATTCGCCCCGCTCCACCCGCACGTAGGCGAGTGAGGTCGTCGCCATCGTCCGCGAGAAGATGTCGCCGAGGCGCTCGGTCAGCTCCTGGTTATGCAGCGCCATCGCCAGCGCCGTCGCGGATTCGCCGCGGTCGACGAGCACCTGTGACTTCGAGCCGAGCGTCCAGATTTCGGTCTCGAGATCCTCGCGCGCTGTCGCTTCCGCCAGCGCCTGCTCGAACAGGGCCTCGGCCTCGTCCAGCCGGCCCCGCTCCTTGACGGCGAGGCCGCGGGCCATCAGCGCCCAGGCGCGGGGGCTGGCGATCACCACCCCGGCGCCGAGGTCGGGATCGTCGCCCATCAGCTCGAGTATTTCCGCCGAGGTGGATTCGACCCGCTCCAGATCGCCGGCGCACATGTGCGCGTAGGCGGCCGCGGCGCGAACCGCGACCTGCAGCGCCGGCTCGCCGGAGCGCTCGGCCAGCTCCAGCGCCTCGTCCACAGCCGCGACCCACTCCGCCGAGCTCTCCGCCACTCCCGGCCGGGCGGAGGTCAGCAGCTTGAGCAGGGTCAGCGAGTTGAGGTC
Organism: Solirubrobacterales bacterium; assembly: GCA_013821475.1. Taxonomy (GTDB): domain Bacteria; phylum Actinomycetota; class Thermoleophilia; order Solirubrobacterales; family 70-9; genus VAYN01. The sequence goes on along the minus strand of JACDGU010000012.1, from coordinate 15,309 downwards.
GCCGGTCCGGGTCGCGATCTCGGTCGCCTCCGTGACCAGCTGCTCGAGCGCGTCCTGCTCGATTCCCAGCCGCCAGGCATATTCGAGCTGCAGCATCCGGGAGAAGAGCGCAAGGTAGGTCGACTCCTCGTCCTCGTCGAGCTCGGCGACCAGCTCGGTCACCCGCCGCCAGAGCCGCATCGCGTCGCGCGGCTGGCTGTGACCGGCCCAGTGCGCGGCGCGGGCGTACCAGCGTGCCGCCTCCCGCGTTTCTCGGCCCTCGGCCATGTGGTGGGCGACCAGCCCCGCCAGCTCGTCGAGCCGGTCCGGCTCGAGCGCGATCGTCGCCCGCGCCGCCGCCGCGTGGGTGGCTGAGCGCCCGTCTGCCAGCTGGGTGCCGTAGGCGACCTCGCGGGTCAGCGGGTGGCGGAAGGCAAGCAGCCGCTGCGGGTAGATCTCCGCTTCGTAGAGGAAGCCGGCCTCGATCAGGTCGCAGAGGGCGCGGTCGATTCGCTCGGCTTCGATCTCGGCAGTCAGGCCGAGCGCCCGCACGCTGAGCTCCTTGCCGACCACCGAGGCGACCTGGAGCAGCTGCTTGGAGGCCGGACCGAGGCGGTCGATGCGGGCGGCGAGGATCGCCTGCACGGTGACCGGCACCTTGGCGTCCTCGATCGGGCGGACCAGCCGGTAGGCCCCGCGCTCGCCCTCCAAGTATCCGGACTCGGCCAGCTCACGGACGATCTCCTCGATGAAGAAGGGGTTGCCCTGGGTGCGCTCGTGGATCGGCTCGTCGAGCCCGTCGAGCGAGGGGTCCTCGCCGGCCAGGTCGCGCAGCAGCTCGCCGGTGTCCGCCCGCGCCAGCGGCGCCAGCGAGATCCCCCGGTACAGCGCCGAGGCTCCCCAGACCGGCTTGTACTCGGGCCTGTAGTTGACGAGGGCGAGGGTGTTGGTGCCCTCGATCGAGTCGACCAGGGCGGCCAGCATCGTGTTGCTGCCCTCGTCGATCCAGTGCAGATCCTCGATCACCAGGACCAGCGTCTTGCGGCGGGTGGGGGCGTTGACCAGCCGGCAGACGATCCCGCCCAGGGCCCGCTGGCGCGCCTCGGCGTTCATCTGCGGCAACGGCCGGTCGGGGTCAGGCACGCCGAGGAAGTCGAACATCAGCGGCAGGTCGTCGTTGAAGCCGGGATCGAGCAGCAGCGCCCGGCCGGCGATCTTCTCGCGCGCCAGCTGCTCGGGCTCGCCCTCGCCGATGCCGAAGAAGGAGCGCAGCATCTGCAGCACCGGCATGAACGGCACCGCCTGCCCGTGGGCCTGCGCCTGCGCCTGAAAGACCTCGACCCCGTCCTCGCGGCAGCGCTGGACGAACTCGTGGCAGATGCGGCTCTTGCCGACTCCCGGGTCGGCGATCAGGCCGACCGCCCTGCCCTCGCCGCCCTTGGCGAGCTCGAGCGCGTCTTCCAGGGCGCCCATCTCCTCGGTCCTGCCGACGAAGCGGGAAAAGCCACGCTCGCGGGCGAGGTCCAGGCGCGAGCGGGCGGCGCCGACCCCGGCCAGCTCGAAGACCCGCACCGGCCGGCTGGCGCCCTTGATCTCGAACTCGCCGAGGTCCTCGAGGTCGAGGTAGCCGGAGGCGAGGGCGGCGGCGTGCTCGGTCAGGTAGGCCTTGCCGGGCTCGGCCAGGGCCTCCATCCGCTGGGCGAGGCCGACGGTGTGGCCGATCGCGGTGTAGTCGCCGGCGGCGGCACCGGGACCAATCGCGCCGGCGACCACCTCGCCGGAGTTGATCCCGATCCGGGTCGAGAAGTTCAGTCCCGGGCCGCGGCGCAGCTCCGCCGCGTACTCGGAGACGTCGTCGAGCATCTGCAAGGCGGCGTAGCAGGCGCGGCGCGCGTGGTCCTCGTGCGCGATCGGGGCGCCGAAGACCGCCATGATCCCGTCGCCGGTGAACTTGTCGACGGTGCCCTCGAAGCGGGTCACCGCATCGGCGAGGATCGAGAAGAAGCGCTGCATCACCTTGCGCCACTCCTCCGCGTCCTGCTGCTCGGCGAGATCCATCGAGCCGCTGACGTCGGCGAACAGCACCGTCACCTGCTTGCGCTCGCCATCGTCGGTGCGTAGCTCGGTCAAGGCCCTTCAAGGGTAGCCTGGTCACCATGCGATCTGTGTTGATTACCGGCGCCTCGACGGGCATCGGCCGCGCCACCGCCCTGCGCCTCGACGCCGCCGGCTGGCGTGTCTTCGCCGGCGTCCGCCGTGAGGAGGACGCCGCTGCGCTGCGCGAGGCCGGCTCCGAGCACCTCACCCCGCTCTTCCTCGACGTCACCGACGCCGAGCAGATCGCCGCTGCGGCGGCCACGATCGAGGCGCAGGCCGGGGGGCTCGACGGCCTCGTCAACAACGCCGGCGTCGCGATCCCCAGCCCGCTGGAGACGATCCCGATCGACGACTTCCGCCGCCAGATCGAGATCAACCTCACCGGCCAGGTCGCCGTCACCCAGGCGATGCTGCCGGCGATTCGCCAGGCCGGCGGCCGTGTCGTCTTCCTCAGCTCGATCGGCGGCCGGGTGGCGCTGGCATTCACCGGCGCCTACCACGCCGCTAAGTTCGGGATCGAGGCGGTGGGAGACGTCTTCCGCCAGGAGCTGCGGCCGTTCGGCATCTCGGTCTCGATTGTCGAGCCGGGCTCGATCGACACTCCGATCTGGGAGCGCGGCGAGCGCACCCACGACGAGATCGGGGCCCGCTCGCCGCAGCGGGAAGCGCTCTACGGCAAGGCGATGGAGAAGTACCGCAAGGTGATCCGCGACACCGCCGAGCGGGGGATCCCGGCCGAGAAGGTCGCCAAGGTGATTGAGCACGCCCTCTCCGCCAATCGCCCCCGCAGCCGCTACCTGGTCGGCCTCGAAGCCAATTTCGTGGCGCGGGTCCAGCCACTGATCCCGACCCCGATCTTCGACCGCATCGTCGCCCGCTCGATGGGCCTGTAGGCGCAACTGCCGCCTATACTGGGCTGACTGACTGACTGGTCAATCAGTAGAAGGGGATGGATTGCGGGTAGCTGCGGTACAGCTCAATTCGACGGGTGACGTGGCCCGAAACCTGGACGCGGCAGAGCGCCTCGTGCGAGCCGCCGCGGCGGACGGCGCCGGGTTCGTGGCGTTGCCGGAGAAGTGGAACCTGCTGGCCGGCGGCGAGGAGCTGGCGGCCGGAGCCGAGCCGCTCGACGGGCCCAGCCTCGGCGCTGCCCGCGCCTGGGCCGCCGAGCTCGGGATCCACCTGCTCGCCGGCAGCATCAGCGAGCGGGGCGAGGGGAAGGCCCTCAACACCTCGGTGCTGATCGGGCCCGGCGGCGAGGACCTGGCCGTCTACCGCAAGATCCACATGTTCGACGTCGACGCCGGTGGCGTCTCCTACCGCGAGTCCGAGTACGAGCGGGCCGGAGCCGAGATCGTCACCGCCCCGCTCGGCGAAGCGAGCCTCGGGCTCAGCATCTGTTACGACCTGCGCTTCCCGGAGCTGTTCCGGATCCTCGCCCTGCGCGGCGTCAGGCTGATCGGCGTTCCCTCCGCCTTCACCACTGCCACCGGCCGCGACCACTGGGAGGTGCTGCTGCGGGCGCGGGCGATCGAGGACCAGGTCTTCGTCGTCGCCCCGAATCAGGTCGGCACGGCGCCGCCGCACTTCGACTCCTACGGTCACTCGGCGATCGTCGACCCCTGGGGCACGGTGCTGGCCCTCGCCGCCGACGGTGAGGGCTTCGCCGCCGCCGACCTCGACCTCGAGGCGCAGGACCGGGTCCGCGAGTCCCTGCCCTCGCTCGCCAATCGCAGGCCCCAGGCCTACGTCTGGCCGCAGCCGGCCGAGGTGCGCGCCTGATGGGGAGGGGAGCGGGGGATGGCCTCTAAAGCGACCACGGTCGACAAGCGCCGTCAGATCCTCGACGCCGCGGTTCGCGTCTTTGCCCGCCAGGGCTTCCACGCGACCCGGGTCTCCGACATCGCCGACGAGGCGGGGGTCGCCTACGGGCTCGTCTATCACTACTTCCGCTCCAAGGACGAGGTCCTCAACGAACTCTTCGTCGAGCGCTGGTCGCTGCTGCTGAGCGCGATCGAGGAGACCGACCGGGCAGGCGGGCCGCACCGGGACCGCCTGGCGGCGGTGGCGAGCTTCATCGTCGACTCCTATCGGCACGACCCGGAGCTGATGAAGGTGATCATCGTCGAGGTGACCCGCGCCGCCAACTCCTTCGGCCGCACCCACCTGGCGGAAATTCGCCGCGCCTACGAGGGGATCGCCAAGATCGTCGCCGACGGTCAGGAGGCCGGCGCCTTCCGCGGCGACATCGCGCCGCTGTTCGCCTCGATGACCTTCTACGGCGCCGTCGAGCAGCTGCTCTCGGGCTGGATCTTCGACGTGATCCCCGCCTCGGAGACCAACTTCGACCAGGCAAAGGATCTCTTGGTGACGACGATCTGCGACGGCCTCGAGCCACGATAGGTATCGTCGGGCGGCGTGGATAACGAGATCGTGAAAAGACTGGTTTGGAGCGGGATGCTCGCCGCGGGTGGTGCCGTGGCCAGCATCGTCGCCTCGAAGCTCGCCGCGATCCTCTATCGCCGGCTCTTCAACGAAGACCCCCCGGAGTAGCCAGATGCCCGAGCCAAAACCGACGCCGCCAGTACCGCCCGTGGTGCCGCCGCCCGAGCCGGAGCCCGACAGCCGCTCCGTCGCCGAGATGGTCTTCGACGTCTCCGAATCCGCCTCGACGCTGATTCGCGAGGAGATCGAGCTCGCCAAAGCCGAGGTCACCGAAAAGGTCGGCAAGCTGCTGCGCGGCTCGGTCGTCGGCATCGCCGCCGGCGCCTTCGCCTTCCTGGCGCTGATCCTGGTGATGGAGGGGATCGCCTGGCTGCTGAACGAAGAGGTCTTCGACGGCAAGGTCTGGCCCGGCTTCTTCGTCGAGGCCGCCGCCTTCCTGCTGATCGCCGCCGCCGCCGGCTTCATCGCCTACCGCGCCGTTCAGGCGGGGGCGCCGCCGGTTCCCGAGCAGGCGATCGAAGAGGCGAAGCTGACCAAGGAGATGCTGCAGAAGGAGAACAAATGAGCTCCGATCCCAAACCGGCGGGTCCCTCCACGACCGGCGCTCCCGGCCGCTCCGCGGCGGAGATCCGCCGCGACATCGACCTCCAGCGCCAGCAGCTCGGCACCTCGGTCGATGCCCTGCGTGGTCGCGTCACCGAGCTGACCGACTGGCGCCGCCAGGTCGACGCCCACAAACGCGAGCTGATCATCGGCGCCGCCGCGATCGGTTTTGCGATCGGCGTGCGGGCGATGCTCCGCCGCCGCCGCTAGCTCCCCTGATGGGGCCTAGCTGGGAACTACCAGCTCGGTAGAGACGCTGCCGACGCCGAGCAGTCCGGGGCCGACGTGGGCGCCGAGGACGGCGCCGATCTCGGAGATGAAGACCGGCTCGCAGCCGAAGATCTCGCGGCAGTCGTCGGCCAGGGCCATCGCCGTCTCATCGTCCTGGATGTGCTGGACGACCCAGCCGTCGAGGCCGGACTCGTGGCGCTGGCGGGCGTAGCCGCGCAGGCGCTCGACCGAACGGGCGCGGGTGCGGACCCGCTCGACCGGGGTGATCTCCTCCTCGAGGGTGAGGATCGGCTTGATCTTCAGGGCGCTGCCGATCCAGGCGCGGGCGCCGCCGATGCGGCCGCCGCGCCGAAGGTACTCGAGGGTGTCGATCGCGAACCACATTTTCAGCTCCTCGCGGGTGCGCTCGGCCTGGACGACGGCGGTGGCGGCGTCGGCTCCGTCGAGGGCGGCCACCGAGGCGCCGAGCGCGCAGAGGCCCATCCCGCCGGCGGCCGAGCGCGAGTCCATGACCAGGATCCGCTCGCCGCCCTTGCCTTCCTCGGTCAGCCGGTCGCGGGCCTGGCCGGCGGCCTCGAAGGTACCGGAGATGCCGGCCGAGATGTGGATCGAGACGATTTCCTTGCCGGCGTCGAGCAGCGGCTCGTAGACGGAGATGAAGTCGCCGATCGAGGGCTGCGAGGTGGTCGCGCCGCTTTCCGATGCCCGCAGCCGCTGGTAGAAGCCGGCGTAGTCGGCGATCTCCGACTCACGCTCCTGCTCACCGTCGACGGAGACATAGAGGCTGATCGTCTCGATGCCCCGCTCGGTGGTGAGCGCGGTGGGAAGGTAGGCCGTGGTGTCGCAGACGACGGCGGTCTGGGCGCTCGGATTCAACCTGGCGATTCTCGCAGAACGCCATGCCTGGAGCCGCCGACGCATCCAGCTACACTTATTGAAGTGACCGATACCCCTGACGCAGCGATCACGCTCACCGATAAGGCAGCCGAGAAGATCGGCGAGCTGCTCGGTGGCCAGCCCGACGGAGTCGAGCAGGCACTGCGGGTCGCCGTCCGCGGGGGCGGTTGCTCAGGCTTCCAGTACGCGCTCGCCTTCGACAAGCCCAAGGACGAGGACAACGTCTTCGAGGTCGACGGCGTCGCCGTCGTCGTCGACAAGGTCAGCATGCAGTTCGTCTTCGGGTCGGAGGTCGACTATGTCGAAGGGCTTCAGGGGGCGGGCTTCCAGGTCAATAATCCGAATGTGGTTGCAGCATGCGGCTGCGGATCATCGTTTCAAGTTAAAGACGATGCGCCGGCTGCCGCATCCGCAGCTGTCTAGCGCGGACGCTGCAAATCGGCGCATCTCGCGGTCCTCGGTCGACTCGGATCGGGTCACGCACGGTAGTGCGCTCCCCTCACCTCGCTCCCTGCGTCCCACGACCTGCTTGATTTTCGCGCCCGTGCGTGGACGGGGGAACGGCCGCGGGACGGAGGGCTCTACGCGGGAACAGCCGCGGGACGGAGGGCGCTATTCGATCTGGAGCGGCGGGGACTGGGCGGGGAGGCTGTCGGCCGGGACGGCGATTGCCTGGGGCTGCTCGACTCCGAGCGCCCCGGCGAGCTCGCCGGACTCGTACATCTCCTCGACGATGTCGGCGCCGCCGAGCAGCTCGCCGTTGACGTAGAGCTGGGGGAAGGTCTGCCAGTCGGAGAGCTCGGCGGTGACTTCGCGCAGCGGCTGCAGGGCCGGCAGCACGTCGATCGCGCCGTACTCGACGTCGATCGCGTCGAGGACCTGGACGACGCGCATCGAGAAGCCGCAGCGCGGGGCGTCCGGCGTCCCTTTTATGAAGAGCAGCACCGGGTTGGCGGCGATCAGCTCCTGGACTTTGGTCTTCAACTCTGGATCAGCCATCGGCACAGAGTAGCTAGGTCGTGACGTCGGTCTTGACCGACAGCGCGTGGATCGCGCCGTCGTCGAAGCGAGGCTTGACCGCGGCCTTGACCAGGCGGTGCTGATCGATGCGCGAGAGGCCCGCGAACTGGGGCGCGCTGACCACCGCCCGCAGGTGCTGGCCGCCGCCGTCTTCGTCGCTGACCTCGACCGCGGCGCCCGGAAGCGCCGCCTCGATCATCTGCTTCAACTCCGTCAGGTCGACCATCGCCGAGATTGTATGGGGGTGCGGGTCCGGGCTAAAGCTGGGTGACGATCAAGCCGAGCATGGCTGCCAGCAAGACGACCAACGCGGCGAGCAGCGCGCCGCCGACCTGGATGATCGTGCGCTCAAGCGCACCGATCTCTTCGCGGATCTCTCGGAATCCCTCTTCGACTCGAACGGCGAGCCTGTCGACCCGGCCGTTGAGGTCATCGAAGCGTCGGTCGGTGTGCGCTGCGAAATCGTCGAGGCGTGAATCGGTCCAGGTGGCTCTCATCGACTCCATGCTCCAGAGGCTAAGGATCAGGCCCATACGCGTGGTGCACGGAAGTGTAACTTTTTGTCTGCGGAATCTCAGGCGACGCTAGCCGGCGGCCTTCTGGCCGACCGTCCCGAGCATGTCCTCGACCCGGACGAACTTGACCCGGGGCCGCCCGTGCGGCTCGCCCCGGCCGACCTCGGCCTGGTCGATCGCCTGCCAGTCCTCGAAGCTGACGTAGCGCACGCCGCGCTCGGCGAGCAGCTCCTCGACCGCGGTCGGAGCCGGCTCGGCGGGGTCGAGCAGGGCCTGGGACCCGACGTCGGCGAGAAGATGGGTGACGGTCTCGAGCGCGTCTTTCTTGTTGGTCCCGATCACGCCCGAGGGACCGCGCTTGATCCAGCCGGCGGTGTAGTGGCCGATCTTGTGGCCGGCGTCGTGGGAGTCGAGCACGCGGCCGCCCTGGTTGAGGATCAGCCCGCGCTTCTCGTCGAAGGGCACGCCCTCGATCGGGATCCCGGTGTAGCCGACCGAGCGCAGGATCAGGCCGCACTCGAGCTCTTCGCGCTCGCCGGTGTCCCTGGCGCGCAGGGTGCCGCCTTCCTCGACCAGCTCGTTGCGGCCGATGACGATGCTCTCGACCTTGCCCTCGCCCTTGATCTCGACCGGCGAGGCGAGGAAGCGCAGGGCGATCCGCTGGTGCTTTCCCTCCGGCGTGCGCTCGGAGAACTCGCGCAGCGTCTCGACGTTGACCCGGGTCGTCTTGTCGACCTCGTCGGAGGCGAGGAAGGCGGCACTGGCCGGGTCGAGCTCGATCTCGGCCGGGTCGACGATCACGTCGGCGTCCTCCATCTCGCCGAGCTCCCTGATCTCGGGGTTGGTGAAGGCCGCCTGGACCGGGCCGCGGCGGCCGAGGACGACGATCTCGCGGATCTTCTTCGCGTCGAGCAGCTCGATCGCGTGGTCGGCGGTGTCGGTCTGGCGCAGCTCGTGGTCGGTCAGCGCCAGCATCCGGGCGACGTCCATCGCGACGTTGCCGTTGCCGATCACCACCGCCCGTTCGCTGGAGAGGTCGAAGTCGTGGTCGGCGTAGTCGGGGTGGGCGTTGTACCAGCCGACGAAGGCCGTCGCCGCGGCGCTGCCGGGCAGGTCCTCGCCGGGAATGCCGAGCTGGCGGTCGGTCTCGCAGCCGACCGTGAAGACGATCGCGTGGTACATCGCTTCGAGGTCCTCGACCGCGATGTCGTCGCCGATCTTGACGTTGCCGAAGAAGCGGAAGCCCTCGCGGGCTGCCGTTTTTTCGTAGACCCGGGTGACCGACTTGATCTTCGGGTGATCGGGGGCGACGCCGCCGCGGACCAGGCCGAAGGGGGTGGGGAGGCGGTCGAAGAGGTCGACCTGGGCGTGCAGCTCCTCACCCTTGAGGATGTGCTCGGCGGCGTAGAAGCCGGAGGGTCCGGCGCCGACGATCGCGACGCGCAGCAGGTTCTCTGAAGTTCCGATCTGGCTCATTTGAACGCGGAAGAATAGGGAATCGGGTCAGAGGGTCGGCGGGTCGGCCGCAACTGCGCCCGGCACCCCGTCGAGCGCGTCGAGCGCCTTGCCGACCGACATCGCGACGCAGGTGAAGATCGGCGTCTCCAGCTCCGTGTACTCGCTCGACTCGGTCGGGCGCAGCTCGTTGACGAGGTCGAGGAACATCCCCGGATCGTCGCCCTCGAAGCAGACCACGAACTCCTGGTCGTCGATGCCGAAGGAGTAGGTGGTGTTGATCGTGATCTCCGGGTAGCGGCGACCGACCTCGATGTGGCTTTTCATGATCCGGCCGCGCTCCTCCGGCTCCAGGCCGTACCAGCGGCGCTGCTTGACCATCGGGTAGAGGAAGAGGTACTTGCGTTCGGAGGTGCAGATCTCCGGCCTCGCCCCCTCCTCGGAGTAGGGGGAGCGTCTGGTCATCGAGAGGAACGAGTAGGGCGTCTCGGCCCATTTCGCCAGGCCGCTCTGGCCGAGGACGACGTGGAAGGTGTGGATCTCGTCGAGGTTCGGGCTCTGGCTCAGCAGCACCAGGTCGACGTCGCCCCGCGTTCCTATGGTTGAGTAGGCGCGCAGCGAGCGGTCGATGCCGAAGTCCTCGCAGGCGGCGAGGAACTCCTGCTTGTCCGTGGCGCGGAGCTCGGTGTCGCGACGGCGCCAGGCGGGATCGATCTTGAACAAACTGAACTTGGCGAAAGTGCGGTCTGCCATCGGGGCCACGATAGCGCTCGCGCTGATGCTGGTCGCGGTGCCGGCGGCCACCGCCAAGCCGCCGCCCCGGGTCGAACTTCTGTGGCTGCCGTCGGGCACGACGGTGGCTCAGATTGCCGCCGCCGGCTTCTCGCCGGGCCTGCTCTCAGCCGGGCTCGGCGCCGTCCCACCGCAGCAGACCTACCTCGACATCGGCCAGGGCAACCGCGTCTTCGATTCCCTCTACGACTCCGAACTCCCCGAGCTCAACGGCGACTGCACGGCCTGGTGGACTTCCGTCAAGGAGAGGGCTGCTTCCGCCCCCGCCGACATAGTCCCCGGCCTCCTCACCGAGTCTCTGGAAGCTGCCGGAGTGGGCGTTCGGGCCAGGGGTGGAGCGTCTTGTACTTTTTCGCCGCCCGGCACCGCGGCCAGCCGAGGGCGCTCCTCGAAAAAGTTAAGCGGAACCCCTGGCCCGAACGCCCACCCTGCCGCCTTCGAAGTTCACGGTTCGACCCTGGACCACCTGTCGTCCCTGGTCCGGACCCTGCCACCCGCTGACTTGCTGATTGCAATCGCCCGTCCCGGTGGCCAGACCGATGACCCTGTGGCGATCGGGATCGCCGGCAACGGCTTTGGCGGCGACCTCACCTCCGACAGCACCCGCACCAACGGCTACGTCCTCTCGACCGACATCGCCCCGACGGTCCTCGAGCACTTCGGCGTCGCAATCCCGAGCGAAATGTCGGGGCAGCCGATCAGCAGCGAGGGGTCAGTAGATCCGGCTTCGATCGAGTCGCTGGCGGCGCGGATGGACGTGATCTCCGAACGCCGCGGGCCGGCGATCGGCCTCAGCGCACTTTTCTGGATCGTTTTGACCGGCTTGCTGATCGCCGTCAGCAGGGGTCGCGCGGCTCGGCTCGGCGTCCGCCTGCTCGGGCTCTCGGTGGTCTACATGCCGCTGATCCTCCTCGCCGCGGCGGCGATTGAACCGGGCCAGGACGTCGAAGTGGCGATGGTCGCGATCGGCGCGCCCCTGCTCGCGGCGCTGACGCTGGCGGCGCTCGGCGGCTACCGGGCCCTTGCCCTCGCCTCGGGGCTGACCGTACTCGCCTACGCCGTCGACGTCATCGCCGGCTCGCCGCTCACCGCCCTCGCCCTGCTGGGCCCGAACCCCGGCCTCGGAGTCCGCTTCTACGGGATCGGCAACGAGCTCGAGGCGCTGCTGGGGGTGCTGATCGTCGCCGGCACCGGCGCGGGCCTCGCCGGCTTCGCTCCCCGCCTCTCCCCGCGCCGCTGCGCGATCGCCTTCCTTGGCCTCGGCCTGCTCTGCGCGTTCGTCTTCGCCGCCGGAAGATTCGGCGCCGATGTCGGCGCGGCGATCGTCTTCCCGGTCGGCGCGGCGGTGGCGGCGGCGACGATCGCGGCCGGCGGTCGGCGCTCGATCCTGCTGGTGATCGCGGCGCCATTCGCGGTCCTGGCGCTGCTGGTCCTGATCGACCTCGTCTCCGGCGCCAACGCCCACCTCACCCGCTCGGTGCTCGACGCCGGCGGGCTCGGCGACCTCGGCAACGTCGCCCAGCGGCGGCTGCAGCTCTCGGCGAACAGCTTCGGCCGGCCGATCCTGCTCCTCTTCCTGCCCGTCGTCGCGATTCTCGTCGCGCTCGCGGTGGTGCGCCGCGAGCGCCTGCACGCCTGGCTCAGCGCCTCGCCGGCGATGCGCGCCGGCCTGATCGGGGCGGTCGCGGCGACGGCGGTCGGCACCCTCGCCAACGACTCCGGCGCCCTCCTACTCGAGATCGGCACCGCCTATCTGCTCGTCTTCATCGGTTTTTCCTGGGCGGAGAGCGCACGCCCCCAGTCGGGGGCCGGTCGATGATCTACCCTTAATGGTTCGTGCGCATAGGTCTCGTTTCGCCATATTCCTGGTCCTACCAGGGGGGCGTGAACCGGCACGTTGAAGCTCTTGCCGAGGAGTTCCTTGGTCGTGGCCACGACGTCCGCGTACTCGCTCCCTACGATCCGCCTGGCCGGGTCAGTCGAGTGCTGCACCGGGCGGCCGCCGAAAAGCGCGAGATGCCCGACTACCTGACGCCGCTCGGCCGTACCGCCAGCTTCGGCGCCAACGGCTCCGTGGCGAACCTGGCGCCCTTCCCCTATGGCGGCGTAGTCATGCCCCGTCACGCCGTGCGCGCGAGCGCTTTTGACGTGATCCACGTCCACGAGCCGCTGGTGCCGCTGGTCGGCTGGAACGCCACCCTCGGCTCGCGGACGCCGGTGGTCGGGACCTTCCACACCTACTCGACCAAGCCGCTGCCCAACCACATCGGCAACGCGCTCGGCGCGCGGCGGGTCTTCAACCGGCTCTCGGCCCGGATCGCCGTCTCGGAGGCCGCCGCCTGGACCGGCCGCCGCTGGTTCGGCGGCGAGTACACGATCATCCCCAACGGCGTCGATGTCGACGCCGCCCCGGGCGCCCCGGCCACCAGCCACGACCGGCTCGAGATCCTCTTCGTCGGCCGCCCTGACGAGCGCAAGGGGCTGCCGATCCTGCTGACCGCATTCAGCGCCCTGGTCGAGCACGTTCCCTGCCGGCTGACCGTGATCGGCGCCGAGCGTGAGGACGTCCTGCGCTACGTCGCCGACCCCGAGCTGATGCAGTGGATCGACGTTCGTGGCCGCGTCTCCGGCGAGAGCCTCTGGACCGCCCTGCACGAGGCCGACGTGCTCTGCGCCCCCTCGCTCTCGGGTGAGAGCTTCGGCATGGTCCTGACCGAGGCCTTCGCCGTCGGGACGCCGGTGATCGCCTCCGCGATCGCCGGCTACAGCGACGTCGTCAGCGATGGCGTCGACGGGATCCTGGTCCCGCCGGCCGATCCGCAGCGCCTCGCCGAGGAGCTGCAGCGGATCCATCACGAGCCCGAGCGCCTCGCGGCGATGGGGGTGGCTGCCCGCCGCAGCGCTCAGCGCTACGCCTGGCCGCGCGTCGCCGACCAGGTCGCCACCGTCTACGAGCGGGCGGTGGAGATCCCCCGGCCGGTCACCTCCGGCGAACGCTTCGCCCACTGGGCCGGATTCCGGCCGGCCAGCGGCGAGCCCAAGCGCCCGGCGCAGCGGCTGCCCTCGCTCGACCCGGCGCCGGTGCAGGACGGCAAACGCGGCCGCCGGGTGGCCCGCAGGGCCGGCCTTGCGGTCGCCGGCATCCTCGGGATCGGGCTCTCGCTGCTGGCGGCGCAGAAGATCGGCGTCGACAAGGTGGTCGAAAGCATCGTCCGCTCCGACCTGACGCTGGTCCTCGTCGCCTGCGCGCTGATGGCGATCTCACTCTTCTTCCGCGCCGCCTCCTGGTACTGGATCGCCCGCGCGGCGCTGCCGAACCGGCCGATCCGTCGCCGTGACGTGACCTCGGCGACGATGGTCGGGGTGCTGATGTCGGCGACCCTGCCGGCCCGCCTCGGCGAGCCGGCGAGAGCGTTGACCCTGGCCCGCCGGACCGGCCGGATGCGGGAAACCTTCCCGGTCCTGCTCGGCACCCTGGTCTCGCAGACGATGCTCAACCTGGTGGCGCTGGTCCTGCTCGGCGTGATCATCGTCTCGACGACGCCGCTGTTTCACTCCGGCACCAAGCAGCTGTTCCTGTTCAGCCTGGTGCCGCTGCTGATCCTGATGGTGGTCCTGGCGGCGCCGCTGCTGATGCGCCGCAACGGCGACGGACGGCTGGCCCGGATCGGCGCCGCCGTCAACCGCGCCCTGATCCAGGTGCGCGCCGGCCTTGCGGTCTTCCGCGATCCGCGCCGCGGTGCTGCCGCGGCGGCCGCTCAGCTCGGCGCCTGGGCAATCCAGCTCGCCGCCTGCTGGGCTCTGCTCTACGCGCTCGGCCTCGACGGCAAGGCGGGGATCGGCGCCGCCGCCGCAGTCCTCTTCGCCGTCAACGTCACCGCGGTCGTTCCAGCCACCCCCTCCAACATCGGCGTCTTCCAGCTCGCCGTGATCAGCGTCCTCCACACCGGCTTCGGGGTCGGGACCGCCGACGCGCTCGCCTACGGCGTCATCCTGCAGGGGGTCGAGATCGCGACCGCGGCCGCGCTCGGGCTCCCCGCCCTGGTCCGCGAGGGGCTGACCTGGAGCGATCTGCGGGTCCAGGCGCTGAAGACCGCCCCGGTTCATCTCGAGTCCGAGCCCCGCGCTCGCTCGCAGGCGAACCGCGAAGGGGCGCCGACCAGCTGATATGGACGGGTGGGGTCGGGGAGTCGGGTGGACCTCGCCTGCACGAACTGCGGGGAGGCTCGGCGAGTCCCACCCGACTCCCCGACCGCGACCACCCAAGCTTCGGATCCGGTGGTTCCTTTTGCACGGGGTGGGTGCAAAAGGAACCACGCGTTTCGGGCAGCCTCTCTCGATCAACCGTCCGCGAGTTGTGGGCGACTTTATGGTCTAACTGGTTCCATTGGAGTGAGTTTCTTGACAAATACTTGCGAGTGCCCATAGGGTCAGGAAAAGGGCAGGGATTCGATAGAAGTCACACCGGGGGTGGATTTTGGATTACGACTCTGGAGTCCTGGAGAGGGTCGCGCAGCTGTTCCGGCGCGAGATGTGGACATCGGTAGTTCCTGACGCGGTCACCGAATCCGGGGTCGAAGTCGAGCGCTTCGGGCCGGTTCAGGCGACGGCGTTCGGCGATCTGCCGGAGATCGGCGGCCTGAATCAGATCCAGGGGGCGGCGGAGCCCGATGCGGTCGCCGGCGGGCACCTGGCACGAGCGGTCGAATGGATGCGCTCACGCGAAGTCGATTTCCGGGTCCCCGTCGCCGAGGGCCGACCCGATTCCGAGCAGGCCGAAGCCTGGCTCGGCCGGCGCGGGTACGAGCGCGCGGGGGATTCGCTGAAGCTGATCCGCGACGCGAGGGCGGTCGAGCTGCCCGAGGATCCCCGAATCACGGTCTACGAGCTCGGCGAGGACGAGGCCGACGGCGAAGGGATGAGCGCGATAATCCCGGAAGCGCTGGGGATGCCGCTGACGGTGGGGACGCTGTTCTTCTCGCTGCCGCAGGAGGATCGCTGGCGCTGCTACACGGCCGCCCTCGACCTCGACCAGGGCGTGGTCGCGGCCGGCTCGATGCTGATCTGCGACGGGGTGGCCCAGCTCGGCCCGGGCGCGACCCTGGAACAGGGGAGAGGGCGGGGCTGCAACCGGGCGCTGCTGCGACGGCGCCTGCTCGACGCCGCGCGGGCCGGCTGCCACACCGTCTTCGTCGAGCTCGGCGAATGCGACCGCGACGGTGTCGCCGCCGTGCGCGGCAACCTGCTCCAGGCCGGCTTCGAGGAGGCCTACGGG
>JACDGU010000011.1 GCA_013821475.1 Solirubrobacterales bacterium | reverse complement strand
CCGACGCCGAGCTGGCTGCCGTCAACCTCACCCGTGAGGCCTTCCACGGTGAGTGGAACTACTCGATCAAGCCGTCATCTAATTGATGGACGCTTCCATAGGTCCTCCTGGATGATCGGTTGGACGGTAGGCGGACTCTTTCATAGCGGGCCGTTTCAGATCCGAGCTCGGCGCAGGCGCCGACCAGTCCCTTCCCCGCTCCGAGGCCCCGGGCCGATTTCGGGGGAGGAGGGGAAGACGAAGGGGACGCCGTGGGGGAGGACTGAGGGCGAAGCGGGCAACGATGCGCATGGGTTCTCCTAACTCTTCCCGGATTGCTTGGCGACGACCTGCAGTTCGTGGCCGCCGGAGCGGCAGGTGGCGAAGGTCAGGGTCGCGGCCCCTTGCGGCGGTCGGTAACAGCGCCAGCCGGAGACTTCGGCGACCTGTTGGGGGCCCTGGGCCTTGCGCAGGGTAAGGGCGGATTCGTATTCGCCCTTGAGCGTTTCCGCTTCGCCGCAGTCGAGGCCGCTCTGCTTCAACTTGAGGGCCGCCGGGTGCGCCGCGGTCCAGATCGTGAAGCAGGGCCCGCCGGTATCGGCGGCGGGCTCAGGCGACGATTCGCCGGAGCTGCCGCCGATCAGGACGACCGCGAGGACGGCGGCGGCGGCGACGAGCGCCCCTGCGAGGAGGCCGATCCGGAGGCTCACGCCGCCAGCCTATCCCCGCACCGCGTCACTCCAGATCCCAGCCGAAGTAGACCTCGACCTCGGCGATCTCCTCGCCGGCGAAGCGGTGGATCTCGGTGTTGCGGAAACGGGTCCCGTCGGCGCGGGTCGCCTCGTAGGTGGCGACCACCTCGTCGCCGCTCTCGACCAGGCGCACGAGGTCGAAGCTCGCCAGTCGGCCGTCATTGGGAGCGGCGAACAGCCGCTCCATCGCCTCGCGGTCTTCTGCCTGGTAGGCACGGTAGGACTCGCGGATGAGGCTCTTGTGACTCTCGGTCTGGGGCATCTTGCCCTCCTCTCTGAAGTTGCCCTACCCGATAGGACCGGGAGCGGACCCCGGACTCATCGCTGCCAGTTCGGCCGCAGGTAGGCCTCCTCGAAGCCGGCGCGGAGCAGGTCGCTATAGCTGCCGGCGGGGCGGTCTCCCTCGGCCCGCTCTCCGGTCTCGGCGAAGAGCGTCGTGCAACCGGCCCACGCCGCATCGTGGATCCGCCGGTGCAGCAGCGCCAACTGGCAGCCGCGGCGGCGGGCCGACTCGAGCGTGGCGTCGATCCCGAGCTCGGCGACGGTGCCGTCGACGAACATCGCGCCGCAGGCCTGGGCCTCGCCGTCGATGCGGGCGAGGTAGCAGCGCCAGCCCTCGCGCCCGGGCAGCTCGGCGAAGAGCGACCCGGCCCAGGCGGGGAGGCCGAAGCCGGTCGCGGCGATCGAGCCGAACGGGCCTTCCTCGACGGCGCCGAGCTCGATCACCTCGACGTCCCCGGGCACCCGGAAGCGCGGCGGATGGGCGTCGCGGACGAACTTCATCCAGGCGTAGCCGGGGGAGAAGCCGGCGGCGGTCAGTTGCTCCTCGGCGGCGGCCGTCCCCTCGACCCCGGCGCTCACCGGCACGTAGGGGGAGACGCCGCGCTGGGCGGCCCACTCGATCGCCGCCCCGAGGTTGGTACCGGCCGCGCCCGGCTCGGTGGCGCCGAGGATCAGGTTCACCATCCCAAGCTGCGGGAGGTCGCCGATCGCGCTCGCCTGGACCGGACCGAAGTCGTTCAACTCGATGCCGTGCTCGGCCGCGACGGCTGCCGGGACCGACTGCCAGATCTGGCGCCAGAAGCCGCGCTCGACCCGGTCCAGGACCGCCGGCTCGTAGCCGGCTCCGTCGTCTGTCGGTGGGGGCGTCATCTCTCGCCCGCCAGCATAGGTCTAGCCCTGGCCGGGGGCCAGCGACCGCCATCTGTCAGCCTTGGGGGAGTGAGCGTCGCCACCGCCAGCGCCTCGCCGAGCAGAGCGAGCGTCAAAATCCCGAAGGACCAGGTGATCGTCCTTTTCGGAGCCACCGGCGACCTTGCCAAGCGCAAGCTGCTGCCGGGGATGTTCCACCTCTCCCAGGTCGGGCTGATGCCGGAGCGCTTCCGGATCATCGGCGCCGCCCGCAAAGGGATCGAAGTCGCCGAGTTCCGCGAGCTGGCGCGCGAATCGGTCCAGGGCTCGGGCCGCAAGACGCTCGACGGCGGGGCCTGGGAGCGGTTCGCCGGCTCGCTGCGCTTCGCCGCCGTCGGCGACGGGTTCGAGCCGCTGGGGGAGGCCATCGACGCCGCCCGCGGGGAACTGGGCGAGGAGCCGGAGATGCTCTTCTACCTCTCGCTGCCGCCCGGGGCCGCCTCGGGCACCGTCGAAGAGCTCGGCAAGCTCGGGATCCCCAAGGACGCCCGGGTCCTGACCGAGAAGCCGTTCGGCACCGATCTCGACTCCGCCCGCAAGCTGAACGCGCTGCTCAACACCGTCTTCGACGAGCGCCGGATCTACCGGATCGACCACTACCTCGGCCGCGAGGCGGTTCAGAACCTGTTGGCGCTGCGGTTCGCCAACGGGATGTTCGAGCCGGTCTGGAACCGCAACCACATCGACCACATCCAGATCGACATCCCCGAGACCCTCTCGATCGAGATGCGGGGCAGCTTCTACGAGGAGACCGGCGCCTTCCGCGACATGGTCGTCACCCACCTCTTCCAGGTGCTCGGCTTCGTCGCGATGGAGCCGCCGACCTCGCTCGAGCCGAAGGCGCTCGGCCTCGAGCGCGAGAAGGTCTTCGACTCGATGTCGCTGCTCGCGCCCGACGACGTCGTCCGCGGCCAGTACGCCGGTTACCGCGACGAGGACGGCGTTGCCGACGACTCCGACACCGAGACCTTCATCGCGGTCAAGGCCACGGTCGACAACTGGCGCTGGGAGGGCGTTCCCTTCTATCTGCGCTCCGGCAAGCAGCTGGCCCAGAGCAAACATCTGCTGACGATCGCCTTCCGCCAGCCGGCGCGGCGGATGTTCCCGCTCGACTGCGACCAGATCGTCGAGTCCTTCGGCCACGACCACCTCAGCTTCGAGCTCGGCGACCCGGGCAGCATCTCGGCCTCGTTCCTGGCCAAGGTCCCGGGGCCGACGATCGAGCTCGGCGAGGCCCACATGCAGTTCAGCTACGCCGACACCTTCGGCGGCACCGATCAGGCGCTCGATCCCTACGAGCGTCTGATCCACGATGTGATGACCGGCGACCGCACCCTCTTCACCAGCTCCGAGGCGGTCGAGCGCCTCTGGGAAATCTCGATGCCCGTGCTCGACGATCCGCCGCCGGTGCAGAGCTACGAGCCGGGGTCCTGGGGCCCGGAGGCCAGCGACCAGCTGATCCTGCCCCGGCGCTGGCACCTGCCCAGCGACCACGTCTGAGCCGGAACGGAAAAGGGCCCCGATGAAGGGACCCTTTGTTTCCGAAGGACGTGCCACCAGAGAGTTTGAAGTCGCTGGCTCGTCGGTCCTCGAGCTTTGAAGTTCTAGCCGTCGCAACTCGCGCGACGTCTCCATAAACACCGCTTGGAGAGGAAAGTTGCACTGACTCCATCGGCTCGTGCAACGCAGACCTTGAGCTATTCGCCGCTGCGCGGTCGTCTCCGCTTTCTCGCTGCTAGATTCACGCGTCCCGGGCGTTTAGCTCAGTTGGGAGAGCGCCACCTCGACAAGGTGGAGGTCACTGGTTCGAGCCCAGTAACGCCCATCCGGTTCCTCGAACTCGCGGTTGCGGCGCCTGGCCGCCATCGTCAGTCCCCTGGATTGCGGTGGGCGGCGACCTCGATCCACTCCACCCGGGCCGGCGGCCCCTCGATCCCGGCCTGCCCCAGCGCCGGGCCGAGCCGGTCCTGCATGAACCGCTCCTGGTCGCCCTGGGAGGCCCAGACCTCGAACACGACCCAGCCGCCGTCTTTGGCGCCGCCGGTGTGGGCGAGCATCCCGGCCGGCCAGTCTCCCTCGCCGCTGGCCATGTCGATCCCGAGCAGGCCGTTGACCTGCTCGTACTTCTCCACGCCGAAGCCCTCGAACTCGAGAATCAGACCGTCAGCCATCTCAACACCGCTCTGTAGGAACCTGGAAGGCGACGCTCTCACGGGGTGGACGCGACCGTCAAGTCCGTTTCGGGGGTTTGGGCGGCGCCGAGTTCGGGCATCACCAAGGAATCTCAAACCAAAGAAAGGAATAACTTGACCATCGTCGGAATTCTCGTGGTGATCATCCTGATATTGATCGTGATCTACCTCTTCAGACGGGCTTAGCGCAGGCCCGCGCCGGCGGGCTCGCCAAGCGCTACCGCTTCAAGGCCCGGACCGGGAGCCCGGTCCGGGCCGTCGCCTATGCGGCCTGCAGCGTCACCTGGGTCAGCCGGATCGAGTTGCCCGAGGGGTCGCGGAAGCCGGAGTCGATCCCGTAGGGACGCTCTTCCGGCGGCTCGGAGAACTCGACGCCGCGGGCGCTCAGTGCTTCGTAGTCGGCCTGGCAGTCGTCGGTGGTGAGGAAGATGCCGCCGGCGACGCCCTTGGCCATCACGTCTTCGATCGCCTTCGTCGTCTCCGGCTCGAACATCGGCGCGCCGGGGATCGCCATCAGCACGATCGACACGTCCTCCTGGCCGGCCGGACCGACGGTCAGCCAGCGGAAGTCGCCCATCTCGGGGAAGGAGACGTCGGCGCGGACCTCCATGCCGAGCTTCTCGGTGTAGAAGGCAAGTGCCTCGTCCTGGTCGTGTACCCATACCTGCGCGTTGGCGATTTTCATCGCTCCTCCTCTGGTTGGAATCGGCTGCTGGCGATGCTAGGAGGCCGCGGCGGCGCTGTCTTCTCGAAACGTGCGGTGTTGAGGCCGGCCGTAGGCACGGACCACGCAGGCCGGGATCACCGCCCGCGCCGCGGCCGGGGGAAAGGTCGCCCGGTAGACCGTCGGACTGAGCCCGAAGGTGCGCTTGAAGCTGGTCGTGAACGAGCCGATGCTCTGCAGGCCCACCGCGAGGCAGACCTCGGTGACCGAGTTGTCGGTGTTTCGCAGCAGCGCCGCCGCCCGCTCCAGGCGCCGGGTCAGGAGGTAAGCGTGCGGCGAGACTCCGAAAACGCGGCGGAACTCGCGGCTGAAATGGGCCCGCGAGAGCCCGGCCGCAGCGGCCAGGTCGTCGACCCCGAGCGGCTCGAAGAAGCGCGCGTCGGCCAGATCCTTGGCGCGCAGCAGGTGACGGGCGGGTGGGACGTAAGTCATGGCGGCAGTCTAGGCTCGCGGGCCTTGTGATCGGGACCTATGCAGCGGTAATCGTGGTTTGCGGCGCCTCACTCGCGCTCGGGCGGGCGGCGGTCGCGGTCTGTGGCTACCGGCGCTGGTCGTGGCTGTCGCCGGCTGTGGGCTTGGCGCTGCTCTGCGCGGTCTGCTGGGGGACGGCGCGACTGCCCGGCCACGGGGTGATTTCGGCGATCGTCGTCCTCTTGCTGGTCGTCGCCTCGATCGTCTATCTCTGGCGGCGGCTCGAGGGCGGGGGAGAGGCGTTGGGCGCGGGTTGGCCCGTCGCGCTGGTGGCGCTCCTGGCCGCCTCGATCCCATTCGTCGTCGAAGGCCACTTCGGGATCCTCGGCACCAGCTTCAACCCCGACATGTCCCAGCACCTGCTGGCGACCGCGCGGCTGGCCCACGGGCACTCATCGCAGCTGCTCGTCCAGGGGTATCCGCTTGGGCCGCACTCGGTGGTGGTTGCGCTCAACAAGGGCCTTGGCGTTGGCCTGGTCCAGGGCTTCAGCGGGCTCTCGGTCTCGGTGATCGTGTTGGCGCCGCTCACCGCGCTGGCCGCCTTCGCCGAGCTCAAGGCGATCCCCAGAACCGCGGGCGCGCTGGTCGTCGGCTGCGCCTACGTCCCCGCTTCCTACTTTGCCCAGGGCGCCTTCAAGGAGACGCTCGAGGCGCTCTTCGTCCTGGCCTTTGCCCTCTCGCTGCGGGAGACGACCCGTAGCGGGTCGGATCTTCCCCTGCGGTTCGTGCCCGCGGCGCTGCTGGCCATCGGCGCGGTCTACGTCTACAGCTTCCCCGGCCTCCTCTGGCTGATCGGCACCTTCGTCATCTGGGCGATCGCGGAGATGCTCCTGGGCCGCAGCAAGCTGACCTGCAGGCCGGTCCTGCTGGCACTGCTCGTCTTCCTGGTCCTGGCCGCGCCCGAGATCGGTCGCATGATCGACTTCCACAAGTTCGAAACCTTCGACCCCAATGGTCCCGGCCTCGGCAACCTGTTCGGTCAGGTCTCGCCCTTCGAGGCGCTCGGGATCTGGCCCTCCGGCGATTTCCGCCTGGCGCCGGGCGACGGCGCCGTGCCGGCGGTGGGCTACTACCTCGGTGCCGCCTTCGCCCTGGTGCTGCTGCTCTACGGAATCGCCCGCTGCCGGCGCCGCCGTGAGTCGGCTGTGCTCGCGTGCCTGGCGACCGCCGCGATCGCCTACGTCGCCGCCCGCGTCGCCGGCACGCCCTACACCGCGGCCAAGGCGATCGAGGTCAGCGCGCCGCTCGTCGCGCTGGTCATCCTCCTGCCGTTGCTCGGCGAGGGGGATTGGCGCTTTATTCGGCGTGGGGCCGATAAAAGCGCCACCCGAACGATCCTCGACCTTGCCGCCGTGGTTTTCGTCCTCGCCGCCGGCGTCTGCTCTCTGCTCGCTCTCGCCAACGCGCCCGTCGGCCCGACCTCCTACTCGCCGGCCCTGACTGGGCTGCGACCGCTGGTCGCGAATGACTCCACCGTGGTTCTCGCCTCCCCGCAGCTGCTCGCCGACGAACACGGGGCCCCGTACATCGCCTGGGAGCTGCGCGGTGGCCGGGTCTGCATCGAGACCGAAGCGGAAGCCGACGGCAAGCCGCCGAAGGGCGTGCGCTTCGTCGTCACTCACGGCACCCCGCAGCAGCCGTTCCCGGGCCTCCGGGCCCGCATGGTCGCCGCTCCCTACGTCCTCTGGGAAGTGACTAACCCGATCGCCGCCAACAGTCCCTGTCCGCTGATCGCCGTCCGCCAGGCGCGCCAGGGCCCTGCTCGCTGAACGCGGTCGTACTGCTCCCCGCATAGCGGCAGCAAATACGACCTCGGGCGGGGGCGAGCGGTTGGCCGGCGGATCGATGTCGCGCCAATGCCCGGATAGCGACCAGAAGTATGACATCGGGCTGGGCGAGGGACTCGCCACGGCCCGGGTACGATGGCCTCGTGGAGGCCGCAACCAAGAAGATCGTCGTCACCCTGCCCGACGGCAAGCCGTTGGAGCTGCCCGCAGGCGCTACCGGAGCCGATGCCGCCGCGGCGATCGGGTCCGGGTTGGCCAAAGCGGCGCTGGCGATCAAGGTCGGAGAGGAGCTGCGCGACCTCTCGGCGCCGCTGCCCGACGGCGGTGCCAAGGTGGCGATCGTCACCGACCGCTCGCCGGAGGCGCTGGAGCTGATCCGCCACGACGCCGCCCACGTGATGGCTGAGGCGGTGCTCGACCTCTATCCAGGGACCAAGGTGACGATCGGGCCGCCGATCGATTCCGGCTTCTACTACGACTTCGAGTTCCCGGCCGATACAAAGATCAGCGAAGACGACCTCGGCAAGATCGAGGCGGCGATGCTCGAGCACATCCGCGCCGACGAGAGCTTTGGCCGGCGCGAGGTCACCCCCGACGAGGCGATCGCGATCTTCCGCGGCCAGGGCCAGGACTTCAAGGTCGAGCTGATCGAGGACCTGGTCGCCAAAGAAGGCGTCAAGACCGTCTCGCTCTACGGCAACGGCGAGTTCGAGGACCTCTGCCGCGGCCCACACGGCCCTTCGACCGGGCGGATCAAGGCGATCAAGCTCAACTCGGTCGCCGGCGCCTACTGGCGCGGCGACGAGAACCGCGAGAGCCTGACCCGGATCTACGGCACCGCCTTCTTCTCGCAGAAGGACCTCGATGCCCACCTCGAGCAGATCGAGGAAGCGAAAGCCCGCGACCACCGCCGCCTCGGACCCCAGCTGGGGATCTTCATGCTGTGCGACGAGGCGCCGGGGATGCCGTTCTGGCTGCCCAACGGGACGACCCTGCTGCGGCTGGTCGAAACCGAGGTCCGTGGGCAGCTGCGCAAGCGCGGCTACCAGGAGATCGCCACCCCGCAGGTCCTCGACGAGGGCCTCTGGCACCGCTCAGGGCACTGGGACAATTACAAGGACGACATGTACTTCATGGATGACGGCGACCGTCGCTACGCGCTGCGGCCGATGAACTGCCCCGGCGCCTGCCTCGTCTACGCCGCCGACCGCCACTCCTACCGCGAGCTGCCGCTGCGCCTGGCCGAGTTCGGCCGCGTCTCCCGCAACGAGCGCGAGGGTGTGCTGCACGGCCTGCTGCGGGTCCGCGCCTTCACCCAGGACGACGCCCACGTCTACTGCACCGAGGAGCAGATCACCGACGAGGTCGTCTCGATCTGCGAGGCGATCGACGAGCTCTACGCACGCTTCGGCTTCGAGGAGGTCAAAGTCGAGCTCTCGACCCGGCCGGAGAAGTCGATGGGCAGCGAGGAGCAGTGGGCGAAGGCCGAGGCGGCGCTGGCCGAGGCGCTCGACAGCCAGGGGCGCGAGTACGAGCTCAACCCCGGCGACGGCGCCTTCTACGGCCCGAAGATCGACTTCCACATCACCGACGCGCTCGGCCGCTCCTGGCAGTGCGGCACCTGCCAGCTCGACTTCCAGATGCCCGAGCGCTTCGACCTCTATTACACCGGCGCCGACGACGCCGCCCACCGGCCGGTGATGATCCACCGCGCCCTGCTCGGCTCGATGGAGCGCTTCGCCGGGATCCTGATCGAGCACTACGCCGGCCGCTTCCCGGTCTGGCTGGCGCCGGTGCAGGCGATCGTGCTGCCGATCTCCGACCGCCACAACGCCTACGGGGAGAAGGCGATGGAGGCTCTGCGCGAAGCCGGCGTCCGGGTCGCCGTCGACGACCGCTCGGAGTCGATCGGCAAGAAGATCCGCGACAGCTCGATCGGTCGCTATCCCTACATGCTGGTCGTCGGCGACCGCGAGGAGGAGACCGACTCGGTCGCCGTCCGCTCGCACGCCGAGGGCGACCTCGGCGAGATGCAGATCGCCGAGTTCGCCGCCCGGGTCAAGTCCGAGACGGGGACAGGCTGAGCGCCGGCGCTTGCCAAGCGCGCCGCTGCCTCTATACTCCGCTTCACTTGACTGCAGGCACGCAAATCCAACGCCGACGCTGAGCGCCCCGTGCCGATTTCTCGACCGCTCGTCCTCTTGAAGCTTCAGCGCCACTCCATCTAGTGCCGGTTCCGCGTAGGTTCGATCGGCGCCCACCAGAGCGCGACACGACGAGGATCAACGAGCGGATCCGCGTCCCCCAGGTGCGCCTGATCGGCGCCGACGGCGAGCAGCTCGGCATCGTCGAGATCAACGAGGCGCTGAAACGCGCCCAGGATGCCGACCTCGACCTGGTCGAGGTCGCGCCCGGCTCGAAGCCGCCGGTCACCCGCCTGCTCGACTACTCGAAGTACAAATACGAGCAGGAGCAGAAGCAGAAGGCGGCGCGCAAGCACCAACAGCAGGTCAACATCCGCGAAATCAAGCTGCGGCCGAAGATCGCGACGCACGACTACGAGACGAAGAAAGGCCACGTCGAGCGCTTCCTCAAGCAGCACGACAAGGTCAAGATCACGATCATGTTCCGCGGTCGCGAGCAGGCCCACCCCGAGCGCGGCCGGGCGCTGCTGCAGAAGCTCTTCGAGGACCTCGGCGGGATGGCGACGATCGAGTCGGCGCCGCTGCAGGAAGGCCGCAACATGAGCATGCTGCTGGCGCCGAGCAAAGAGGTCGACAAAGTCGAGACTGAACCCGCGGCGGACGGTTCGACCGCGGAGGCGCCCGCGACCGAGGCGGCGCCCGCCACCGAGGCCGCTCCAGCCGACGCACCCGCCGACGCTTAGGCGCCGGCGACCACCACGTCGGCGATTCGCTCCGCCGCGTGCCCGTCCCAGAGTGGGGGAGGTTCGCTCGGCGCGTCGCCACGGGCCGCCAGCGCCGCCGGGATGCCGGCGATCGCCGCCGGATCGAGGCCGAGCAGGGTGTTGGTGCCGGCGCTGATCGTCACCGGGCGCTCGGTGTTGTCGCGCAGGGTGAAGCAGGGGATGCCGAGGTAGGTCGTCTCCTCCTGGATCCCGCCCGAGTCGGTGAGGACGGCGCCGGCTTCGGCGAGCAGCGAGAGGAAGTCGAGGTAGCCGAGCGGGTCGATCAGCGACAGGCCGGGGTGCTCGGCGTCGAGGCTCTCCATCATCTTGCGGGTCCGTGGGTGGACCGGGAAGACGACCGGCATCTCACTCGCCAGCGCCGCCAGCTGGGTCACGGTCTCCGCCAGCAGCGGCCCGTCGACCAGCGCCGGGCGGTGCAGCGTGATGAGCGCGTAGGAGCCCGGCTCCAGGCCCAGGCGTCGGGCCATGCCCACCTCGCGAAAGCGGCCCTCGAGCGCGGCCAGCGTGTCGATCATCGTGTTGCCGACGAAGTGGATCCGCTCCTCGGCGATGCCTTCGGCGCGGAGGTTGCCGATCGCCTCCTCGCTGTGGATGAAGAGGTCGCGGGAGAAGCGGTCGGCGACGATCCGGTTCACCTCCTCGGGCATCGTCAGATCGAAGCTGCGCAGCCCGGACTCGACGTGGGCGACCGGGATTCCCATCTTGACTGCGGTCAGCACCGCTGCCAAGGTCGAGTTGACGTCGCCGGGGACGACGACCAGGTCGGGGCGCTCCTCGAGCAGGACGGGCTCCAGGCGCTCCATCGTCCGCGCCGTCTGCAGCGCGTGGCTGCCGGAGCCGACCTCGAGCATGTGGTCGGGAGCCGGCACGCCGAGCTCCTCGAGGAAGACCTCCGACATCAGCCGGTCGTAGTGCTGGCCGGTGTGGACGATCGCGTGCCTGCCGTCGGGCAGGCGCGAGCGCAGGGCGCCGATCACCGGCGCCGTCTTGACGAAGTTTGGCCGCGTGCCGACGACGTAGACGATCCGCATCGGGGCGCAGCGTACCCAGGCGCGAGGGCGTCACCACGCCGCGGCTCGTCCGTCTGCTTCAATAGCGAGCCCGATGCCGAAGATGAAAACCCATTCGGGCGCCAAGAAGCGCTTCCGCAAGACCGCCACCGGCAAACTGCGTGGTCGTCGCGCCTACTCCAGCCACATTCTGGAGAAAAAGTCGCCGCGGCGGAAGCGGAAGATGGCGAAACCGGTTGAGATCTCGCCCCACGACGCGCCGACGGTGCGGAAGCTGCTGGGTGGCAAGTGAGCCGCGTCAAGCGCTCCGTCCACGCGCGCAAGAAGCGCCGCAAGGTTCTCAAGGAAGCAAAGGGCTACTTCGGGCGTAAGCACTCCTCCTACCGCTTCGCCAAAGAGCAGGTGCAGCGGTCGGGCATGTACGCCTACCGCGACCGGCGCAACAAAAAGCGCGTCTTCCGTCGCCTCTGGATCACCAGGATCAACGCTGCCGCGCGGCTCGAGGGCATGAGCTACTCCGACCTGATCCACGGCCTCAATCAGGCCGACGTCACCGTCAACCGCAAGATGCTCGCCGAGATCGCCGTCAGCGATCGCGACGCCTTCCGCCGATTTGTGGAGCTAGCCCGGGAGGGTGCGGCCGCCTAGCGGCACACCGACACCTCACTTCCCGGGCGGGCCGCAAGATTGCGGCCCGTTTTGCGTTCCAGGACTTGAAACCGCAGACCCGAAGAGACCAAAGCGATGATTGCCAGCCCCCAAAACGAGAAGCTGAAACTGGTTCGCAAGCTGCGCGAGCGCAAGCACCGCGAGCGCGAGGGGCTGTTCGCGACCGAGGGCGAGGACCTGCTCGACGCCGGCCTCGCCGCCGGCGCCCAGCCGCGCTTCCTGCTCAGCGCCGCCGGCTCCGAGCTCGGCGGCGAGGAGGTCGAGCCGGAGCTGCTCGGCGAGGTCTCCTCGCTCGGCTCCGGCACCCGTGCGATCGCGGTCTGGCCGCTGTGCTGGGCCGACGGCCCGCAGGCCCCCTGCGTCTACCTGCACGGCGTCGGCGACCCCGGCAACGTCGGCGCGATCGTCCGCACCGCGCACGCCCTCCTGCACGGCTCGGTCGTGCTCGGCCCCGACTGCGCCGACCCCTTCTCGCCGAAGGCGGTGCGGGCCAGCATGGGCTCGATCTTCGCCCAGCCGCCACTGCGCGCCGAGCTGGGAGGGACGCCGGCGCCGCGGGTCGCGCTCGCCGCCCATGGCGGCGTCGGTCTTGATTCCCTCGACGGCGCCCAGACGCTCTGCCTCGGCGCCGAGCGCGAGGGCCTGCCGGACGAGGTGCTCGCCGCCTGCGACGCGGTGGCGACGATCCCGCTGCGCTCGGGCGGGGCCGAGTCGCTCAACGTCGCCGCCGCCGCTGCGATTGCCGCCCAGCGGATATCGTCGCCCGCCATGCCCGAGGATGCCCCCGATGCTTGAGCGGATCGAGGAGATCCGGGCAGAGGCCGTGGCGGCGATCGACGCCGCCGGGTCGAGCGCCGAGCTCGAGGGGCTGCGGGTCCGCTACCTGGGGCGCAAAGCCGAGCTGACCGGAGTCCTGCGCGGGATCGCCGACCTGCCGCCGGAGGAACGCGGCGAGGTCGGCGGTGTCGCCAACAAGGCCCGCAAGGAGCTCGAGGCGCTGCTCGAGCGGGCCACCGAGGCGCAGGATGCCGCCGAGCTCGACTCCCAGCTGCTCGCCGACCGGGTCGACGTGACCCTGCCGGGCGCGCCGCCGCGGCCGGTCGGCCATCAGCACCTGATCGCCCGCACGACCCGCCAGATCGAGGACATCATGATCGGGCTCGGCTACCACGTCGCCGAAGGGCCGGAGGTCGAGCACGACTACTACAACTTCACCGCGCTCAATCACCCCGAGGGCCACCCGGCGCGGATGCTCCAGGACACCTTCTACGTCCAGTCGCACCCGGACGTGCTGCTGCGTACCCACACCTCGCCGATGCAGATCCGGGCGATGGAGACGCAGCCGCCACCGATCTTCATCGTCGTCCCCGGCAAGGTCTACCGGCGTGACTCCGACGCCACCCACAGCCCGATGTTCCACCAGATGGAGGGGCTGGCGATCGCCGAGGGACTGACCCTCGCCGACCTCAAGGGGACGCTGCTGGCGATGTGTCAGGGGATCTTCGGCGGCGAGCGCGAGCTGCGCCTGCGGCCCCACTTCTTCCCCTTCACCGAGCCCAGCATCGAGGTCGACGTCTCCTGCTTCCAGTGCGGGGGGAGCGGCACTCTGGCCGGCGGCGAGCGCTGCAACCTCTGCAAGGGCCAGGGCTGGATCGAGATCCTCGGCGCCGGCATGGTCGACCCCAACGTGCTCGGCTTCGTCGAGGACTACGGCTATGACGCCGAGCGGGTGCAGGGATTCGCCTTCGGCCTCGGGATCGAGCGGGTAGCGATGCTGCGCCACGGCGTCCCCGATCTGCGGCGCTTCTTTGACAACGACGTGCGGATGCTGGAGCAGTTCTCGTGAAAGTGCCCTACAGCTGGCTGCGCGAGTACTGCGATCCCGGGGTCGCAGTCGAGGAGCTCGCCGAGCGCCTGGTGATGACCGGGTCCGAGGTCGAGCGGATCGAGGTGGTCGGCCCTCCGAGCGCGCAGAACTTCATCGTCGGCAAGGTCCTCAGCGCCGAGCAGCACCCTGACGCAGATCGCCTGCGGGTCTGCACCGTCGCCGACGGCGAGGGCGAGCGGACGATCGTCTGCGGCGCTCCCGACGTGGCCGCCGGCCAGACCGTCGCCGTGGCGCTGCCGGGGGCGCGGATGCCCGGAGGCGAGAAGCTCCGCACGGCGAAGCTCCGCGGCGTCGCCTCGGAGGGGATGATCCTCGCCGCCGACGAGCTCGAGGTCGGCGAGGACCACGAGGGCATCCTCGTCCTCGACGAGGCGCTCGCCGCCGGCACGCCGCTGAGCGAGGTGATCCCGCTGGCCGAGCCGGTGCTCGAGATCGAGGTCACCCCCAACCGGATCGACTGCTTCGGCGTCCACGGCGTCGCCCGCGAGGTCCACGCGATCTCCGCCGCCCCGCTCGCCGCCGACCCCTGGGCGGAGGACGTCGTCGCCGCGGGAGAGGGCGAGGCGTCGGACGTCGCCTCGGTCGCGGTCGAGGTGCCCGAGCTCTGCCCGCGCTTCACCGCCCGCGTCTTCACCGACGTCACGGTCGGCCCCTCGCCGCTGTGGCTGCGGGCGCGCCTCTCGGCGGCCGGGCAGCGACCGATCAACAACGTCGTCGACATCACCAACTACGCGATGCTGCTGACCGCGCAGCCGCTGCACGCCTTCGACCTCGACAAGGTTCCCGGCGGCGCCCTCACCGTACGAACCGCGGCCGAGGGGGAGAAGATGACCACTCTCGACGACGTCGAGCGGACCCTCGATGCCGAGACCGTCCTCGTCTGCGACGAGAACGGTCCGACCGGGATCGCCGGGATCATGGGCGGCCAGGTCTCCGAGGTCTCCGCCGAGACGACCCTGGTCCTGCTCGAGGTCGCGAACTGGAACGGGACCAACATCCTCCGCAGCTCACGCCGGCTCGGCCTCCGCTCGGAGGCCTCATCGCGCTTCGAGAAGCAGCTGCATCCGGAGCTCTGCCTGCGCGCCCAGGTCGTCGCCTCGAAGCTGATGGTCGAGCTCTGCGGCGCCAAGCTGGTGCCGGGGACGATCGACGTCGTCGGCGTCAGCTGGCCCGAGCCGACGCGGCTGCGGCTGCGTGGCGCCCGGGTGAGCGGGCTGCTTGGGATGGAGATCGCCCAGTCCGACCAGGTCGACTACCTCGAGCGCCTCGGCTTCGCCGCCGAGGCCGATGGCGAGGACCTCGAGGTCACGGTGCCGCCCGACCGCCACTACGACGTCACCCGCGAGGTCGATCTGATCGAGGAGGTGGCGCGGGTCCACGGGATCGACGAGCACCTGCCGACGACGCTGCCGGCGGCCGCCGGGCCGGTCGGCGGCGGCCTCAGCCGCGAGCAGCGCCTTCGCCGCCGGGCCGAGGATGGGCTGCGCGACCTCGGTTTCGACCAGGTCGTCGGCTGGAGCTTCACCGACCCCCGCGAGCCCGCCCGGCTGCGGATCCCCTTCGACGACATCCGCTCCAGCGCGGTGATGCTCTCCAACCCCCTTTCCGAGGATCAATCCGCGATGCGGACGATGGTGCTCGGCTCGCTGCTCGACGTCGCCGCGCGCAACGTCGCCCGCGGCGCCGACCGGCTGGCGCTGTTCGAGGCCGCCAGCGTCTACCTCATGGAGGCGCCGCCGACTGGCCGAAATGTCGGCACCGAGACGACAAATCGGCCGATCGGCCCCCTGGGGGGGGAATTTAGGGGCGAACGGGCGGCACCGGTGGCCGAGCTGCATCGGGTTGCGGCGCTGGCGGTCGGGCCGCTTGGCGGCCGCTCCTGGCGGGGCGGTGGCGAGACGGCCGACTTCTTCTCCGTCAAGGCGGTGCTCGAAGCGCTCGCCGCACAGCTCGGCGCCGAGATCGCCTTCGCGCCCGAGCCGGAGCCGTTCCTGCACCCGGGACGCGCCGCCGCGGTCTCGCTCGGCGGCGTCGCCGCCGGCTGGCTGGGGGAGATCCATCCGCTGGTCTGCCGGGCCTGGGACCTCGACGCCGCGGTCGGCTTCGAAATCGACGCGGCGCCGCTGCTGGGCGCCGCCGGGGCCGGCGAGGAGACCTACGAGGATGTGACGACCTTCCCGGCCGCCTACCAGGACCTGGCGGTGGTGGTGCCGACCACGGTTGCCGCGACCGAGGTTCGGGCCACGATCCTCGGGGCCGGCGGCGAGCTGCTGCACTCGGCCGAGGTATTCGACCTGTTCGAAGGCGAGCAGCTGGGGGAGGGGCGCAAGAGCCTCGCCCTTGGCCTCGAGTTCCGCGCTCCCGACCGCACCCTCACCGACGAGGACGTGGGCGGCCTGCGCGAGGCGATCAAGGCCGCCCTGGAGACGATCGGAGGGACCCTGCGTGAATGACCTCGGCTCACAACCGCTCTCGGGCGAGCCCGCGGCGCGGGTCCTGGTCGCCGGCGCCTCCGGCTTCGCCGGCGCCCTCGCGGCGCAGATCGTCTGGCGCCACCCGCGCCTGCAGCTGGTCGCCGCGACCTCGCGCAGCGACGCCGGCAAACGGCTCGACGGGATCTACCCGCGCTACCGGGTGCCCGTCACCCTGACCGAGCTCGAGCTCGACTCCCTGGACGGGATCGACGCCGCGATCGTCGCCTACCCGCACGGGGCGGCGGCGCCGACGGTGGCCGGGCTGCGGGCTCAGGGCGTGCTGGTCGTCGACCTCTCCGCCGACTTCCGGCTGCGCGACATGGAGACCTACGAGCGCTGGTACGGCGAGCACGGCGCGCCGGAGTTGTTCGGCACAGGCGTCTACGGGCTGACCGAGATGTACCGCGAGGAGCTGCGCGGCGCCGAGCTCGTCGCCACCCCCGGCTGCTACCCGACCGCGAGCGTGCTCGGCCTGGCGCCGCTGGCCGAAAAGGGCCTGCTCGCCGAGGTCTACGTGGCGGCGATGCAGGGCACCTCCGGCTACGGGCGCAGCAGCGACGACAGCGTCCACTTCACCGCGATGACCGAGAACGCCTATCCCTACAAGACCGAGGGCCACCGCCACCGGCCCGAGATCGAGCAGGAGCTGGCGGCGCTCGGCAGCCCGGCGCCGGTCACCTTCGTCCCGCACCTGCTGCCGCTCGACCAGGGCGAGCTGGCGACCTGCTTCGCGCAGCTGACCGAGCCGACCTCACGCGAGGCGGTACGAGCGCTCTACGCGGATCGCTACGCCGAGGAGCCGTTCGTCCACGTCCTCGACGGGCCGCCCGACCTGCGCTCGCTGCGCGATACGAACGAGTGCCACGTCTACGTGACCGTGGAGGAGCGGGGCCGGGTGATGGCTTTCTCGGCGATCGACAACATCTGGAAGGGCGCCTCCAGCCAGGGGGTCCAGAACCTCAACCTGATGCTCGGCCTCGACGAGACCGAGGGGCTGACGTGAGCGGCGCGGAGGCCGGCCCGCAAGCTGGCGAGTCGTTCTTCAGGTCGCGCTGGGTCAGCGCCCCGGCCGGGATCGAGGAGCTCGACCCCGCTCAGCTCGCGCCCGGCTTCCGCGCCGGCGGCGTCCACTGCGGCCTCAAGGGCGGTGGGCGCACCGACGTCGGCCTGATCGTCTGCGACTCCGAGCAGGTGAGCTCGGCCCTGGTCCTCACCCGCAACGCGTCGGCCGCGGCCCCGATCCGGGTCTGCCGCGAGGTCGTCGACCGCGGCCGGGTCCGCGCCGCCGTCGTCAACTCCGGCAACGCCAACGCCGAGACCGGCGCCCAGGGCCATGTCGACGCGCTGGCGATGTGCGCGCGGGCAGCCGCTGCGCTCGGCCTCGAGACCGCGAACGTCGCCATCGCCGAGACCGGGACGATTGGCGTGCCGCTGCCGGTCGAGGCGGTGCTGGGCGGGATCGACGAGGCGGCGCAGAGCCTCTCCCGCGACAACGGCGGCACCTTCTCCGACGCGATCACCACCACCGACCGCTGGCCGAAGCGCTGCACGCTGCGGGCCGGCGGCGTCACCCTTTCGGCCCAGGCCAAGGGGGCCGGGATGATCGAGCCGAGGATGGCGACGATGCTCTGCTTCGTCCAGACTGACGCGGTTGTCTCCGACCCCGATGTGGCGCTGCGCGAGGCCGTCGACGCCTCCTTCAACCGGATCACCGTCGACGGCCAGATGAGCACCAACGACACGGTCCTGCTGCAGGCCAGTGGCGCCTCCGGGCAGCCGCTGCCGGACGGGTTGCTCGAGGCGGTGCTGACCCAGCTCGCGATCGAGATCGTCCGCGACGGCGAGGGCGCGGCCCGGATCGGGCGGATCGAGGTCTCGGAGGCGGCCAGCGCCGCCGAGGCCGAGCGCGTCGCCCGCGCCGTCGCCAACTCGCAGCTGGTGAAGACGGCGCTGTTCGGTCGCGACCCCAACTGGGGCCGGATCGCCCAGGCCGCCGGTGCGGCGCTGGCCGGCGAGGATCTGGAGGAGATCGGCGCCGGCTCGATCGACGCGGCCGAGCTCGGGGCCGAGGTCGACGAGGCGGAGATCGGTCTGCGCCTCGGCCGCGGCGAGCATCGCGCCCACGTCTGGTTCTCGGACCTCGGCTACGAGTACGTCCGGGTCAACGCGGAGTACACGACTTGAGAAACCCAGGCGACAGAATCGAGAGGAGCGCGCAGTGACCGAACAGGCCCCCCAGTCGCGTGCTGCCGGAGTCAGCGTCGAGACGCTGCTCGAGGCGCTGCCCTACATCCGCGAGTTCCACGGCCGCACGGTGGTGATCAAGTACGGCGGCGCGGCGATGCTCGACGAGGGGCTGCGCGACGACTTCGCCGCCGACGTCGTCCTGCTCAAGTACGTCGGCCTCAACCCGGTGATCGTCCACGGCGGCGGGCCGGAGATCAGCCGCTACATGGAGCGGCTCGGGCTCGAGGTCAAGTTCCACGAGGGCCTGCGGGTCTCCGACGCCGAGACGGTCGAGGTGGCGAAGATGGTCCTGGTCGGCAAGCTCAACTCGGAGATCGTCCAGCGGCTCAACCGCCGCGGCCAGCCGGCGGTCGGGCTCGCCGGCGAGGACGGCTCGCTGTTCGAGGTGGCGCCGGTCGACAACGCCGACAAGGTCGGCTTCGTCGGCACCGTGCAGCGGGTTGACGTCGACGTCCTCAACCACATCGCCGCCGACTACATCCCGGTGATCGCCTCCTCGGCGTCGGACCGCTCGGGCCAGTCCTACAACGTCAACGCCGACGAGGCGGCCGGCAAGGTCGCCGCCGCGCTCGGCGCCTACAAGGCGATCTTCCTCACCGACGTCGAGGGCTGGCTGGTCGACACCGGCGACACCGGCTCGCTGATCTCGCGCGCCTCGGTCGGCGAGGTCGAGGAGCAGCTGCCCGGCATCGACGGCGGCATGCGGCCGAAGCTGCAGGCCTGCGTCGACGCGATCCAGGGCGGCGCCCAGTCGGCCCACATCATCGACGGCCGCAAACCGCACAGCCTGCTGCTCGAGCTCTTCACCGACGCCGGCATCGGCACGATGGTGACGCCGTGAGCGCAGCGCCGGCGATGAGCCTGGCCGAAGTCAGGGAGCTCGAGGAGCGCTACCTGATGCGGACCTACAGACGCGGGCCGGTCGACTTCGTCCGCGGCGAGGGCTCGCTGCTCTGGGACGCCGACGGCAAGGAGTACCTCGACTTCCTGACCGGGATCTCGGTCTGCTCGATCGGCCACTGCCACCCGGCCGTCGTCGCCGCCGTGCAAGAGCAGACGGGGCGCCTGATGCACGTCTCCAACCTCTTCTACACCGAGCCGATGGCGCGGCTCGCGCAGCGCCTCTCCGAGTCGAGCCTCGGCGGCCGCGTCTTCTTCGCCAACTCCGGCACCGAGGCGGTCGAGTGCGCGATCAAGGTCGCCCGCAAGCACGCCCACGGGCGCAGCATCGAGGCGCCGGAGATCGTCAGCTTCGAGGGCGGGTTCCACGGCCGCAGCTACGGTGCCCTCTCGGCGACGCCGGGCCTGGCCAAGAACCCGGCCCTGGGGCCGATGCTGCCCGGCTTCCGCTCGGTCCCACGCAACGACGCCGAGGCGTTGCGCGCCGCCGTCAATGAGAACACCGCCGCCGTCCTGATCGAGCCGATCCAGGGCGAGGCCGGCGTCTACCCGACCAGCGACGAGTCGCTGATGGCCGCCAGGCAGGCCTGCGATGAGGTCGGCGCGCTGCTGATCCTCGACGAGATCCAGACCGGGATGGGGAGGACCGGCTCGCTCTGGGCCTACCAGCAGACCCCGGTCCGCCCCGACGTGATGACCGCCGCCAAGGCGCTCGGCGGCGGCGTCCCGATCGGCGCCTGCATCACCGCGCCGATCGCCGCCGACGTGCTCGAGCCGGGCGACCACGGATCGACGTTCGCCGGCGGCCCGGTGGCGACCGCCGCCGCGCTTGCCGTGCTCGACGTGGTCGACGACCCGGCACTACTGCGGCAGGTGCGCGAGCTGGGGGCTGTGCTGCGCGAGGGCCTCGAGGCGCTCGACGGCGTCGCCGCGACCCGTGGCCGCGGCCTGATGGTCGGCGTCGCCCTCGAGGACGGGATCGACGCGCCGGCCCTGGCCGCCGATCTGCTCGAGCGTGGCCTCGTCGTCAACGTCCCGGCACCGGGGACGCTGCGGCTGCTGCCACCGCTGCTGGTCGAGCCCGCGCAGATCGAGCAGGCGGTTGCGCTGATCGGCGAATCGCTCGTAGAGTCCGTCGCGTGAGACGCAAAGACCGTTCACTGCAGCGCGACGCCCTCGAGGCGGAGACCTCGCAGCGGCTGGCGCAGATCGTCGCCGCGGCCGAGCTCTCGGCCAAGCAGGTGATCGACGACGCCGAGGCCGAGGGGCGGCGGTTCCTCGGCCGGGCCGAGGCCGAAGCCGACCGGATTGTCGCCGAGCGGCTCGCCTTGCTGGTCGCGGCAGCCGAGGCGCTGGCGGCCAGGGTCGAGGCAATCGGCCGCGAATCCGAGCAGCTTTTGGAGCAGCTGAAGGCGATCAGGGTCGGGCTGGGCGAGGGGGCTTCGCTCGATCCCGGAGCCGTGGAGCCCGAGCGCGGTGCGCGCCCGCACCTCAGCGCCGTCGCCCCGGTCGAGGCGGCGAGCGAGGAGGCGGCGACGCAGTCGGGATCCGAGGGCGAGGACCGCACCCCGGCGGGCGCGCGGCTGTTGGCCACCCAGATGGCGGTGCTCGGCAGCAGCCGGGAGGAGATCGATGCGAGGCTGAAAAAGGGCTTCGAGATCGAGGACACCGGCGCGATCATGGACGCAATACTCGGACCGGAGGAATAGGTGCACGAGGATCCAACTCGGATGATGAGGACCCAGCCGCAGGGGCCCGACGGCGGGCGACCCCGCGGCAACATGCGCCTCCTGGTCGCCTGTCTGATCGCGGTGATCGTCGGGCTGGTGATCGCGGTGATCGTGATCGCCGGCAACGACAGCGGCACCAGCACGAGCGCAACCAGCTCCGAATCGCTGACCACCGGCGAAGAAGCGACGACCGAAACCACCACCGAACCGACGACGACCGAATCGACGACCTCGGAATCGACCTCGACCGAACCGACGACCTCGGGCACGATCGAAACCGAAACGACGGAAGAACAGACCACACCCGAAGGCGGCGTCGGACCGCTCGAAGAAGGAAGCGGCGGGGTCGAAGCCCCCTAGCGGGCCCTGCTAACTCGGGTTGATCCGGGAGGGCCTTGCGAGGAGGGCTGGGTGTCCCTTCCGCTTGCTGGGATTTTCGCCGGGAGCCCGCCGGCTCTCGCCGACATAGAGGGGCGAAAATCAGGACGCCGCGCGCTCCAGGGACACCCAGCCCTCCCCACGAGGACTTACCGGCCTTCCCCAGTGGGCAGGTTCCGTGGAGGGGAAGGCTTGGGTGGGACGGAGCCCCTCCGGACTCGGATCTCGCTTCGGAGCCCCGTGTGGTTGAGCTTTCCACCGGGGGATTGGGAGCGATTGGAGGGTCGGGTGCCGCTCCGAACGTTTTGTGCCGCTGGCCAAGGTGCCCCCCACGGACGGCCCTCAGCGATCCAGCCAGTCAGGCAAGTGAGGAGGGGCACCCGACCCTCCAATCGCCCGCCAGTACGCCGTGAAGTTCGTCCTGCGAGACTTGCGCCTGCCGTGAGCGCCCGTCCACCACAGTCGCAGCCGACCGCCAGCTACGAGGCCGATCCGGCCGAGGTCCATCGCGTCCTCCTGCTTTATTCGGGCGGGCTCGACACCAGCGTGATGCTGAAGTGGATCCAGGACTCCTACGACGCCGAGGTCGTCTGCCTGACGGTCAACCTCGGCCAGCCCGGCGAGGACTACGAGGTGATCGAAGCGAAGGCGCGCCAGCTCGGCGCCGTCGAGTGCCAGGTGGTCGACGCCCGCGAGCGCTTCGCCGACGACTTCCTTGCGCCGGCGATCAAGGCCAACGCCGTCTACGGCAACGGCTACCCGCTCTTCACCGCCCTCGGGCGGCCGCTGATCGCCCAGCTCGCGGTCGAATACGCCCGCCAGAGCGGCTGCGACACGATTGCCCACGGCTGCACCGGCAAGGGCAACGACCAGGTCCGGATCGAGGCTACGGTGGCGACGCTGGCGCCGGAGCTGCGGACGATCGCCCCGGTGCGTTCCTGGCAGATGGGCCGCGAGGAGGAGATCGCCTACGCCCGCGAGCACGGGATCCCGATCAAGGGCGGCGCCGAGGTGACCCCGTACTCGATCGACGACAACCTCTGGGGCCGCTCCTCGGAGGGCCGCTGGATCGAGGACCTCTCGCACGCGCCCGACGACGACGTCTTCCAGCTGGTCACCCGGCCCGAGCTGGCGCCCGACGAGGCCCAGGTGGTGACGATCGGCTTCGAGGCCGGCCTGCCGGTCACACTCGACGGCGAGCGGATGGGCCTGGTCGACCTGCTCGAAGGCGCGGCGGCGATCGGCTGCCGCCACGGGGTCGGGATCGTCGACCACATCGAGGACCGGATCGTCGGCCTCAAGGTGCGCGACATCTACGAGGTCCCGGCCGCGGCGCTGGTCCTGACCGCGCACGAGGAGCTCGAGCGGCTGGTCGGCACGATCCACCAGAACCAGTTCAAGACCGGCCTCGACCAGAAGTGGGGCTACCTCGTCTACGCCGGGCTCTGGTGGGAGCCGCTGCGGACCGACATCGACGCCTACATGGACGCGGTCAACGCCCAGGTGACCGGCGAGATCGGCCTGCGCCTCTACAAAGGTGGCGTCCGCGTCGTCACCCGCTCCTCGCCGAACGCCGTCTACGACGCCGACCTGGCCGGCTTCTCGCAGTCGGGCGGCCTCTTCTCGCAGTCCGCCTCGCCGGGCTTCATCGAGCTCTGGTCGCTGCAGTCGAAGATGGCCCACATGCTGCGCCAGCGCGGCAGCGAGGATGGGGGGGAGTG
This sequence comes from Solirubrobacterales bacterium, assembly GCA_013821475.1. Classification (GTDB taxonomy): domain Bacteria; phylum Actinomycetota; class Thermoleophilia; order Solirubrobacterales; family 70-9; genus VAYN01. Next base: position 7,275 of record JACDGU010000011.1, on the reverse strand, counting down.
ATGTACGAGACCATCGGCAAGATGGCGGTCCGCTTCGCCTACGCCTACCTGTGCCGCCGCTACAAGCGCGAGATCAGGATCGGCGCCGGCGTCGCCGCGGTGACGATCGCAATCGGCGCCTTCCTCGCCACCCGCAACGTCCGCGAGGGTTGAGCGGAACCCATTTTGGCGTCGGCAACTTTCGTTGCCGGTTATCGACAACTCGCTGGCTGGCGCCAAGTAGGCCGCTAGCCTCAGCCAACCTTGGCGGTGGCTCGACTCAGAAACGATTTTGCCGCGATTTGCGGCGCAGTTGCCGTGCTCGGCCTGCTCGTCGCCGCTGTCGTCCTGCCGGCCGGACCTGCTCGGGCGGCCGACGCCGGCAGCCTCGAATCCAAGCTCAGCGCAGCCCGCGAGGAAGCGAGCGCGCTCTCGGCCGAGCTGCAGGCGAGCCAGGCGCAGCTGGCGAGCGCCGAGAGCGAAGCCGCCGCCGCCGAAGCCCGCGAGCAGCGGGTCGCCGGCCTGCTCGGGGAAGGCGAAGCGCGCGAGGCGGCGCTGAGCGCGAAGGTGACGCGGACGCGCCGCCACCTCGCCGCCGAGGTGGCGCGCCTGCACCGCTCGCAGACGGCGCTGGCCAAGCGGCTGGTGGCGATGTACGAGAGCGGCTCACCGAGCACCGCCGCCCTCGTGCTCGGCTCCGATTCCTACGCGGACCTGCTGACCCAGACCGAATACCTGAAGCGCATCTCCGAATCCGACACCTCCCTGGCGCGCCGCGCCGCCCAGGTCCGCGACGCGGTCAAGCACGAGGTCGGCGTCGTCGCTGCGCTGCGCGAGAAGGCGGTCGCCTACGACGAACGCCTCGCCGCCGCCCGCTCGGAAATCGCCACCGTCCGCGAAGCCGCGCAATCAGCGGCCGCCCAGCTGGAGTCGGTCAGCGCCGGCCGCGAGGCCTCGCTCGCGAAGCTGAAAACCAGCATCTCCGGCTGGGTCAGCGAGATCAAGAAGGCGCGCGCCGCAGAAGCGAAGGCGGCGAGCACGGCCGAAGCCGAAGAAGAAGTCGGCCGCTGGCTCGGCGGGCCCTACTCGATCCCCACCTACATCGTGATGTGCGAGTCGGGAGGCAACTACAGCGCCCTCAACCCGTCCTCAGGAGCCGGTGGCGCCTATCAGGTGCTGCCCTCGACCTGGGAACTCTACGGCGGCCAGGGCGAACCGCAGAACGCCCCGAAAGCCGAACAGGACCGGATCGCCGCCGAAATCTGGGCCGACTCCGGCTCGAGTGCCTGGGTCTGCGGGTAAGCCGTCGGTATCGCGACCGGCAAACGTTGCACTCTGCGCATCACCGCAGACAGAATATTTCTTAGAGTGGCATCATGTCGACGATGAGAGAAGCCTGGACCGACGAGCGCATGGACGACCTCACCGTCCGCGTCGACCGCGGCTTCGAGCGAGTCGACGCCGACTTCCGCGAGCTGCGCGCCGAGATGCACGCCCGCTTCAACGCGGTGGACGCCAGGTTCGACGCGATGCAGCGAACGATGATCCTCGGCTTCGCCGGCATCGTCGCCAGCGTCATCGCCACCCAACTCTGAACCAGGTCTTCTCCGGGGTCCCACCAACCTTTCACGCCTCGTCAGAAGCTTCGCGAGACGGCCGTTCCTCTTTTCTTTCGTGGTTTCGGGCCCGATGGCGGGGTCTGGGTAGGGGCTGAAGCGTCTTGTACTTTTTTGCCGACAGCAACCTAGGACTGCCCAAAGCGATCCTCAAAAAAGTTAAGCGAAAGCCCCTACCCAGACCCCGCCACCACCCTCGAAAAGCCCACGAAAGTAACCCGCAACGACCGGATTACGCCCCTCTTGCCATCTGCCCCGATTGGCATAGTCGTTGCCACCCGTGAGTTCCCCTGCCGCCGTCCACCTACACGCCCACAGCGAGTACTCGCTGCTCGACGGCGCCTGCAAGATCGACGCGATGGCGGCGCGGGCGGCGGAGCTCGGGCAGCCGGCTCTGGGGCTGACCGACCACGGCGTGATGAACGGCGCGGTGGAGCTCTTCAAGGCCTGCCGCCAGCACGGGATCAAGCCGATCGTCGGGCTCGAGGCATACCTGGTCGAGGATCGCAAGACGATCAAGGAACAGCCGCGCTACGAGCGCAACCACCTCACCCTGCTGGCCGAAAGCGACAGCGGCTACGCGAACCTGGTCAAGCTCACCTCGGCCGGCTTCCTCGAGGGCTTCTCGCGCGGCAAGGCGAACGTCGACATGGACCTGCTCTCGCAGCACTCCGAGGGGGTCATCGTCCTCACCGGCTGCCTGCAGTCGCGCTTCTGCCGGCGCCTGGTCGAAGAGCGCCTCGACGACGCCCGCTCCCATCTCGACGACCTGATCCAGGCCTTCGGCGCCGACCAGGTCTACTTCGAGGTGCAGAAGAACGGGATCGAAGAGCAGGACAAGGCCAACCAGGGGATCGCCCGCTACGCCCGCGAGCTGGGCCGGCCGCTGGTCGGCACCGCCGATGTCCACTACCTGCGACGCGAGGACTTCGAACATCACGCGGCGCTGCTCTGCGTGCAGACCAAGTCGACCCTGGCGCTGCCGAAGATGAGTTTCGACACGAACGAGTTCTACATCAAGAGCTCGGAGGAAATGATCGAGTCCTTCGCCGAGTGGCCGGAAGCGGTCCCGACCTCGCTGGAGATCGCCGAGCGCTGCTCGCTCGAGATCGAGCTGGGCAGCCTGCTGCTGCCGCGCTACCCGACCGAGGACGGCTCCGAGCCGGAGGCGATGCTGCGCCGGATCGCCGACGCGGGCCTGCGCGCCCGCTACGGCGACCCACCGCCGGCCGCGGCGGTCGAGCGGATGGAGTTCGAGCTCGGCGTGATCGAGGAGATGGGCTTCTCCTCCTACTTCCTGATCGTCTGGGACTTCGTCCGCTACGCGAAGGAGAGCGGCGTCGCCGTCGGACCGGGCCGCGGCTCGGCGGCCGGCTCGATCGTCTCCTACATCCTCAAGATCACCGATCTCGACCCGCTCGCCGAGGGCCTGATCTTCGAGCGCTTCCTCAATCCCGGTCGCAAATCGATGCCGGATATCGACATCGACTTCTCGGTCCGCGGTCGCGAGCGGATGATCCGCTACGTCGGCGAGAAATACGGCCGCGAATCGGTTGCCCAGATCATTACCTTCGGCAAGATGGCGCCGCGCGCCGCGACCCGTGACGCCGCCCGCGTCCTCGGCTTCGACTACGGCACCGGCGACCGCCTGGCGAAGCAGATCCCGGAGCCGATCATGGGCCGCAGCCCCTCCTTCGCCGAATGCCTGAAGAAGGGGCAGGAGCTGAAACGGACCTACGACGAGGAGCCCGACTCGAGGAAGATCATCGACGTCGCCCAGGGCCTCGAGGGGATCGTCCGCAACAACTCGATCCATGCCGCCGCGGTGGTGATCGCCGACCGCCCGCTGCAGGAGATCGTGCCGCTGCAGCTGGCCGAGGACCGCAGCGCCCCGGCGGGGCCGAATCCGAATGGCAACGGCTCGGCCAAAGCCGAGCGCCAGTACAAGATCGTGACCCAGTACTCAATGGGGCCGATCGAGGAGATCGGGCTGCTGAAGATGGACTTCCTCGGCCTCCGCAACCTCGACGTGATCGAGGACGCGATCGACATCATCCAGCGCTCGCGCGGCGAGTCGATCGAGATGGAGTCGATCCCGATCGACGACGCCACGACCTACGCGATGCTCGCCGGCGGCGACTCGACCGGCGTCTTCCAGTTCGAGTCGGAGGGGATGCGCGATGCGCTGCGCAAGGTCGGGCCGACCGAGTTTGCCGACCTGGTCGCGCTCGGCGCCCTCTACCGCCCGGGTGCGATGGCCTACATCCCCACCTATGCCAAGGGCAAGAAAGATCCCTCGACCGTGCGCTACCCGGACCCGCGCCTGCGGGCGATCACCGAGGAGACCCACGGCTGCGTCATCTACCAGGAGCAGTTGATGGAGATCTCGCGCTCGATGGCCGGCTTCTCCGGTGCGCAGGCGGACGATCTGCGCAAGGCGATCGGCAAGAAGAAGCGCGAGCTGATGGCGACGATGAAGGACAAATTCATGGAAGGCCTGGCGGAGACCAACACCGCCCCGAACGTCGCCAAGGACCTCTGGAAGCTGAACGAAGCGGCGGCCGACTACTCCTTCAACAAGTCCCACGCCGCCTGTTACGGGCTGATCTCCTACCGCACCGCCTACCTCAAGGCCAACTACCCGGCCGAGTACATGGCGGCGGTGATCTCCTCGGTGATGAGCACCAAAGACAAGGTCCCCTTCTTCGTCAACCGCTGCGCGGAGATGGGGATCGAAGTGCTGCCGCCCGACGTCAACACCTCCGACCACAGCTTTGTCGTCAACGAGAAGGCGATCCGCTTCGGCCTCGACGCGGTCAAGAACGTCGGCCATTCGGCGGTCGAGGCGATCCTGCGCGCCCGTGAGGACGCAGAGATCGCGACGATCTGGGACTTCTGCGAGCGGGTCGATTCCCGCGCGGTGAACAAACGCGCGATCGAATGCCTGATCAAGTGCGGCGCCCTCGACTCGACCGGCGCGACCCGCAAAGGGATGCTCGAGGCACTGCCGGCCGCGCAGTCGGCGGGCCAGAAGGCGCAGGAGGACGCGCAGATGGGCCAGGGCTCGATCTTCGACTTCGGCGACGACGTGGGTGGGGGAGGGGCGACCCAGTCCCAGGCTCACCACCGGCCGCCGATCTCGGCCGCCGAGTTCGACCGCGCCGAGTTGTTGGTGCTGGAGAAGGAGACGCTCGGCACCTACCTCTCCTCGCACCCGCTGACCGAAGTCGGGCCGGCGCTGCGGGCGCGGGTCGATTGCAGCCTGGCGCAGCTCGCCGGCAAGGCCGACGGCTCCTGGGTGACGGTCGGCGGAATCGTCACCGAGTGCAAGAAGATCCGCACCAAGAGCGGCAGCCAGATGATGTTCGCGACGCTCGACGACGTCGAGGGCCAGGTCGAGATCCTCGTCTTCAAGGCCGACCAGGCCGAGAGCGCAACGGTGATCGCCCCCGATGCGATCGTCCTCGTCCGCGGCCGCCTCGACCACAAGGACCGCGGCGAGACCAAGCTCGTGGTCCAGGAGGCACAGCGCTTCGAACCCGACGCCGAGGAGATCGCCGGCGCGGCGAAGAAGGTGACGGTCGTCCACGGCGGCCCCTTCGAGCTCAAGATCGACGTCAACAAGCTCGGCGTCCCGGGCCTGATGGACGAGCTCAAGTCGCTCTTCGAGGACCACAAGGGCGAGGCCGATGTCCACCTCGTGATGCAGACCAGCGAGGGCCCGAGGAAGCTCAAGATCGGCGACGACTACCGGGTCGAGCCCTCGACCGGGCTGCGTTACGAGATCGGGCAGCTGCTCGGGCCCGACGCGATCGCCGCTTGAATCGTCCAAACCGCTTGGTTCCGCGGTCTCACGTCCCTAGACTTCCGATATGACCGCTACGCGCACCGAGGTTGGCGAGTGCCGCCAGTGCCGCTCCTTCTGCGACAAGATGATCGAGCCGCGCGGCTGCATCGAACTCGGCTGCCGCTTCGTCTACAGCTACGTCGACCGGCTGACCGGCACCCAGTACGTCGGTTGCATGCAGGAGGTCTACGGCGCCGAGGTCGAGCTCGAGGCGGTGCAGCAGCCCGGCGGCTTCGGCGGTGTGAAGATGACAGGCACGCCGCTGCCGCACTGTCCGTTCTCGGTCGAGCAGGCCTACGAGGGCTCCGGCGAGTCCTACGGCTGCGTCAACCGCCGCTTCTTCGACTGCACCGAACAGGGCTTCGAGGGCCTGCGCGCCTTCGACCTGCGAGACCTCTGACAACGACATAATTTCGTGTAGTATGCGCGCCGTGACGGAGACGGCGGGGGTTGCAGAGGTGGACGCAGACCAGGTTTTGACCGAGCTGGCCGGCAGCGGCTCAGAGGCCGAGCCCAGCGGTCCCAAGTTCACGCTCGAGCTCAACCAGGACCAGAAGGACATCCGCGAGTGGGTTCACGGCTTCGCCGAGGGCGTCGTCCGGCCCGCCGCCGCGGAGTGGGACGAGCGCGAGGAAACGCCCTGGCCCGTCATCCAGGAGGCGGCGAAGATCGGCCTCTACAGCTTCGAAGCGATGGGTCAGTTCTGGTCCGACGAGACCGGGCTGACGCTGCCGATCGCCAACGAGGAGCTCTTCTGGGGGGACGCCGGCATCGGCATGGCGATCATGGGCACCTCGCTCGCGGTCGCCGCGATCTTCGGGCAGGGAACCCCGGAGCAGATGGGTGAATGGATCCCGCAGTGCTTCGGCACGCCGGACGACGTCAAGCTCGGCGCCTTCTGCGCTTCGGAGCCCGACGCCGGCTCCGACGTCTCGGCGATACGCACCACTGCCAAGTACGACGAGGCCGGCGACGAGTGGGTGATCAACGGCCAGAAGGCGTGGGCGACCAACGGCGGCATCGCCAACGTCCACGTCGTGATCGCCTCGGTCGACCGCGAGCTCGGCTCGCGCGGCCACGCCGCATTCGTCATCCCGCCCGACACCAAGGGCTGCGAGCAGGGCGCCAAGGTCAAGAAGCACGGCCTGCGCGCCTCGCACACCGCTGACGTCCACCTCGACGACTGTCGTGTGCCCGGCTCCTGCCTGCTGGGTGGCAAAGAGAAGCTCGACGAACGCCTCGCCCGAGTCCGCGAGGGCAAGAAATCAAAAGGGCAGGCGGCGATGCAGACCTTCGAGGCGAGCCGGCCGACGGTCGGCGCCCAGGCGCTCGGTATTGCCCGCGCTGCGTACGAGTACGCGCTCGAGTACGCCAAAGAGCGCCGTCAGTTCGGCAAGGCGATCATCGAGAACCAGTCGATTGCCTTCACCCTCGCCGACATGAAGCTCGAGATCGACGCCGCCCGCCTGCTCGTCTGGCGCGCGGCCTGGATGGGCAGGACGGGACAGAATTTCGAAAACGCCGAGGGCTCGATGTCGAAGCTGAAGGCCGGAGAGGTCGCCGTCTGGGCGACCGAGAGGGCAATTCAGATCCTCGGCGGCAACGGCTACACCCGCGAGTTCCCGGTTGAGCGGATGCACCGCGACTCGAAGATCTACACGATCTTCGAGGGCACCTCCGAGATACAGCGCCTGGTTATCTCGCGCGCTATCTCGGGCGTCCACGTCAAATAGCGAAAATTTACGGCGGGAGAGCGAGGATCGGCCGAGAGGCCGGTCCTTGTCGCCTGCTTGAGGTGGGTGCCGGGGTCGGGTGGGACCCACCTGCGCGAAC
>JACDGU010000142.1 GCA_013821475.1 Solirubrobacterales bacterium | reverse complement strand
ACGACGTCGCGGCCGCGGATCCGGGTGCCGGCGTCGAAGCTCCGCCGCTGGGGCAGGTAGCCGATCTCGCCGCGGGCCGAACCCGGCGCGGCACCGAAGACCCTGGCCCGGCCGCCCCGCAGCGGCAGCAGGCCGAGGACGACGTCGAGCAGGGTCGACTTGCCGGCGCCGTTGGGGCCGAGGACGGCGACGAACTCGCCCGGCTCGATCGTCAGGTCGAACCCCGACCAGATCGGGCCGCCGCCGCGGGCGGCGCTCGCACCCTCGAGCCGGATCGCGGCGGCTTCGCTCACTTTCCCTCCACCCCGGCGAGAGCTGCCCGCAGGGCACGCAGCTGCCTCGACATCCAATCCTGGAAGCTGGCGCCTTCGGGGGTGAGGGTCTCGGTCACGGTCGCGACCGGGATCCCGGCGGCCCTGGCGGCATCGGTGAGGCGCTGGACGTCCGGGGTCGCGTTCTGGCTGTTGTAGACCCAGACCTCGATCTGCCGCTTGGCGACCTGCTCGTCGGCACCGGCCTTGTCGGCCGGGGTCGGTTCGGTCCCCTCGGCGATCCCGTCCATGAACCCCTGCGGGGTGATCAGCCGCAGTCCGAGCGCCGGCGCCAGCGGTTCGAAGATGCTCTCCGAGGCCCCGACCGGGGTGCCGGAGTACCTGGCTTTGATCGCGGCGATCAGGGCGTCGTATTCGGCCAGACCCTTGGTTTCAAACTCCTTGCGCCGCTTCTCGAAGTAGGGCCGGTCGCCGGGATCGGCGCTCGCGTAGGCCGCGGAGATCGCCGCGATCACCGCCCGCACCGAGCGCGGCGAGTACCACTGGTGGGGGTTGTCGCCGTCTTCCAGCCCCAGCACGTCGCCGACGTTCAGTTCGACGCGGCTCGCAGCCGGGCTGGCTGCGAGCAGTTTCGATGCCCACTGGTCGTAACCGATGCCGTTGACGATCGCCACCTGGGCACCGGCCATCGTGCGGGCGTCTTCGCTGCTCGGTTCGTAGTCGTGGGGGTCTGCGGCCGGGTTGGTGATGATGCTCGTGACTTCGACCCGGTCTCCCCCGAGCTGCGCGGAGATGCTGCCCCAGAAGTCCTCGGCGGCGACAACTCTGAGCTTTCCGGAGGAGCCGCCCGCTGCGCCGGCGCCACCGCCGCCGCAGCCCGCAAGCGAGAGACCCAGCAGGGCGACCGTGAGGAGAGCTGGGTAGAGAAAATTTCTGGTGTGGGGCGTCATCCGCCGCCAGCCTACACGATATTGAGACTTGTTCTCGTTATCTCATAGACGACGAAAGGCGCCAACTCCGTGGTCGCCGGTGGCTACTCCCACTCGATCGTCGCTGGTGGCTTCGAGGAGATGTCGAGGGCGACCCGGTTGACGTCGGGGATCTCGTTGATGATTCGGTTTGAGACCCGCTCGAGGAGGTCGTAGGGGAGCCGTGCCCAGTCGGCCGTCATCGCGTCGTCGGAGGTGACGGCGCGGATCACGATCGGGTAGGCGTAGGTGCGCCCGTCGCCCTGAACCCCGACCGAGCGGACCACGGGCAGCACGCAGAAGGACTGCCAGAGCTGGCGGTAGAGCTCGGCGGCGCGGATCTCCTCCTGCAGAATCGAGTCGGCCGAGCGGAGGATGTCGAGGCGCTCGCGGTTGACCTCGCCGCCGACGATCCTGATTCCCAGCCCGGGGCCGGGGAACGGCTGCCGCCAGACCATGCGCTCCGGCAGACCGAGCTCGGCGCCGACCGCGCGGACCTCGTCCTTGAACAGCATTCGCAGCGGCTCGACCAGATCGAACTCGAGGTCGTCGGGCAGGCCGCCGACGTTGTGGTGGGACTTGATCGTCGCCGCGTGGTCGGAGCCACCGGACTCGATCACGTCCGAGTAGAGCGTGCCCTGGACCAGGAAGCTGACGTCCTCGATCTTCTCCGCCTCCTCCTCGAAGACGCGGATGAACTCGGCGCCGATGATCTTGCGCTTGGTCTCGGGATCGTCCTGCCCGGCCAGCTTGGCGAGAAAGCGCTCCTCAGCTTCGACGTGGACCAACGGAATCCCGAACTGCTCGAAAGCCTCGACCACCTGCTCGGCCTCGTTCAGCCGCATCAGGCCGTGGTCGACGAAGACGCAGGTCAGCTTCTCCCCTACCGCCTTGTGCACGAGCAGCGCCGCGACCGAGGAGTCGACGCCGCCGGAGAGGCCGCAGATCACCTTGCCGTCGCCGACCTGGTCCTGGATCCGCTCGACCTGCTCGGCGATCACCGACTTCGGCGACCACTGCTGCTCGCAGCCGGCGACGTCACGCAGGAAGCGGGTCAGGATCTCGGTCCCGTAGGGAGTGTGGACGACCTCGGGATGGAACTGGATCCCGTAGAGGCCACGGTCGGGCAACTCGCAGGCGGCGACCGGCGAGCTGGGGCTGGAGGCGAGGGCGGTGAAGCCCTCGGGCGCCTCGAAGACGGCGTCGCGGTGGCTCATCCAGCAGCTCTGCTCCTCGGGCAGCCCGCCGAGCAGGCGGCCACCGCCTTCGCGGAGGACGAGGTCGGTGCGGCCGAACTCGCCCGACTCGGCCGACTCGACCCGGCCGCCGAGGGCCAGCACCATCGCCTGCATCCCATAACAGATGCCCAGCATCGGGATCTCGAGATCGAGCAGCTGGGTCGGGAACGGCGGCGCCCCCGGCTCGTAGACCGAGGCCGGGCCGCCGGAGAGGACGAGCGCCTTTGGCGCCCGCTCGCGGATCTTCTCGACCGAGGTGGTCGAGGGCAGCAGCTCGGCGAAGACGCCGCATTCGCGGATCCTGCGCGCGATCAGCTGCGAGTACTGGCCCCCGAAGTCGAGAACCAGCACCTCCTCGATCGCCCGCACATCGTCCCCCGGCAACTCGGGGACGACAGGGGCGACGATCTCCTCCTCAATCATCCGCGATGGCAACCCCGGCGGCGACCGCCGCATGACCGTTGGAGCCCATCCCGACCGACTGCTCGTTCTGGAGCTTCTTGCCCTCGCTCATCAGTGCCGGGGCGACCATCACCTCGGCCCGCTGGAAGGAGCGGATGTCCTCGTAGCCGCAGGTGGCCATCGAGGTTTTCAGCGCCCCCATCAGGTTGAAGGTGCCGTCGTTGGTCTTGGCCGGGCCGAGCAGGATCTCCTCCATCGTCCCGTCCTGCTTGGTCGAGACGCGAGTGCCGCGCGGCAGCGAGGAGTGGAAGGTCGCCATCCCCCAGTGGAAGCCACGGCCGGGCGCCTCCTTGGAACGGGCAAGGGGTGAGCCGACCATCACCGCGTCGGCGCCACAGGCGATCGCCTTGGAGACGTCGCCGCCAGTCCGCATGCCGCCGTCGGCGATCACGTTGACGTATTCGCCGGTCTCCAGCATGTGCTGGGCCCGGGCGGCGGCGACGTCGGCAATCGCGGTCGCCTGGGGAACGCCGATCCCGAGCACGCCACGGGTGGTGCAGGCGGCGCCGGGACCGACCCCGACGAGGACGCCGACCGCGCCGGTGCGCATCAGGTGCAGGCCGGTCGAGTAGGAGGCGCAGCCTCCGACCACGGTCGGCACCGGCACCTCGGCGATGAACTCCTTCAGGTTCAGCGGCTCGACCGTGGTCGAGACGTGTTCGGCGGAGATCACGGTGCCCTGGATGACGAGGATGTCGAGCCCCGCCTCGACCGCGGCCTCATAATGCTCGCGAACCTTCTGCGGAGTCAGCGAGCCGCAGACGACGGCGCCGCTGGCCTTGATTTCCTCGATCCGGCGACCGATCAGCTCGGACTTGACCGGCTCGGTGTAGATCTCCTGCATGATCTCCGTCGCCAGGTGCTTGGGCGCGGAGGCAATCTTCTCCAGCAGCTCCTCGGCGTTCTCGAAGCGGGTCCAGATGCCTTCTAGATTGAGGACTCCGAGGCCGCCGAGTTCGTTGACCAGCGTCGCCGTGCCCGGGCTTACCACCCCGTCCATGGCGGAGGCAACCAGCGGCAGATCGAATCGATACGGGCCAAGGGTCCAGGTGATGTCGATGTCGTCAGGGTCTCGCGTACGGCGGGAAGGGACGATGGCGATGTCGTCGAATCCGTAGGCGCGCCGGCCTTTCTTGCCGCGACCGATTTCGATTTCCAAGTGAGTCCTCCAGGGGCTGGCGTTGAACGTCCAGCCTACACTTCGGCCGGGACCTCCAAATCGTGCACCGCGACGTCGCCGAGCAGGCGCTCGACCTGGTTGCGATCCACGGTGCCGGCACCGAAGTGCTGGGTCGACTCGGCCCCGCAGGCGACGCCGTAGGCAAGGCAGTCCTCGGCCGAGCGCCCCTCGTAGCGGGCGGCGACGTATCCGGCCAGGAAGGCGTCACCGGAGCCGACCGTCGAGACGGGCTCGAGCGGCTCGGTGTGGATCTCCAGCAGGCGCCGCTCGGCGCCTTCGCCGACCGCCGCGACGCAGCCTTCGGGACGGGTGATTGCCGCCTCGCTGGCGCCGAGGCGGACGAGCTCTTTCAGCCCCTGGGCGAGATCGCCGCGATCGGCGAACTCCTGCCCGACCAGCTCCTCGGCCTCGCGCTCGTTCGGCGTCACCATCGAGGCGCCGGCGCGGACCCCGAGCAGCATCGCCTCGCCCTCGGCGTCGAGCACCACGTGGACGCCGCGGCGTCCGAGGTCGGCGATCAGGCGGGCGTAGAGGTCGTCGCCCGCCCCGGGCGGCAGCGAGCCGGCGAGAACGCAGATCTTGGCGCCACTGGCCAGGTACCCGATCCGTTCGAAGAGCGTCTTGACCTCCTCCGGGCTGACCGCCGGCCCGCGCTCGTTGATCTCCGTCTGATCGCCGGAGGTCGGGTCGATCACGGCGAGGTTGATGCGCGTCTCGGCGGCGATCCGGGTGAAGTCGGTCAGCACCGACTCCTCGCGCAGCTGTTCGAGCACCCGGGTCCCGGTCGGCCCGCCGACGAAGCCGGCCGCGATCACCGGCCGGCCCAGCAGGCTGAGGGCGCGGGCGACGTTGATCCCCTTGCCGCCGGCGACGGTGCGGCTCTCGACCGCGCGATGGCGGCGCGCGAGACGGAAGTTCGGGACGGCGACCGTGCGATCGACGGCCGCGTTGAGCGTCACGGTGAGGATCACTTGGCGGTCACCCGGTTCGATTCCTCTTGTTCGTTCTGCGGGACAGCCGACGGTAGAGAAATAACGCTCCCATGAGTATCACGAACACCGCCAACGCGATAGGGATCGGGTGGTCCCCGACGAAGCCGCGGGCGCGGTCGAAGGCGCTCGCCTTCGGGATCGAGCGCCCGGCCCGCAGCGCCACCGCTCCCGCCCGCAGGCCGTCGACGAAGACGGTCGCGTGGCCGAGCACGGCGCCGCGCCGGATCGGACCCCGGACCTCGTGCGGCGCCCTGACCTCGAGGCTGAGCGTCTGGCCGCGGCGCAGGCCGACGGCGAGCGGGCGCGCGGCGCGCAGCGGCAGCTCGCCGCCGGAGTAGCGGATCGAGGGATCGGCGAGGTCCTGGCCGGCGTGGATCGGCAGCCGTTGCTTGTACTGGCGAAAGCCGTAATCGAGCAGTTCGAGGTTGTCGGAGAAGCGGTCTTCGTCGCTGGGGGCGCCGATTGCGTCGGAGATCAGCTCGACCCCTTTGCGCCGCCCAGAGCCGACCAGGACGTAGAGGGCGCCGAAGGTGTGGCCGGTCTTGACGCCGTTGATCCAAGGGGCCAGCGAGAGCAGCTCGTTGATCGTCGTGATCCGCCGTTTCGGCCGCACGCTCTCGAGCTCGGCGCTTTCGGAGTTGGCGATCTTGGCGAAGGCGGGGATCCGCAGCAGGTGCTGGGTCAGCGTCGCCAGGTCGAGGGCGCTCGAGTAGTTTCCCTTCTGGTCGAGACCGACCGGGTTCGCGTAGTGGGTGTCGGAGAGGCCGAGCGCAGCCGCGTAGCGATTCATCTCGGCGACGAAGCGCGGCACCGAGCCGGCGACGTCGATCGCCAGCGTGTTGGCGGCGTCGTTGCCGCTGCGCAGAATCAGCCCGTAGAGGAGATCGCGGATGCTGATCTTCTGGCCGACCCGCAACCCCATCAGGGACTCGCCGTATTCCGGTTCGTAGGGCTGTCCCCTGACGATCTTGTCGAGCGGCTCCTCCTTTAGCGCGACATAGGCCGTCATCAGCTTCGTGGTGCTGGCGATCGACAGGTGCCTGGCGCCGGCGTGGGAGACGATCACGTCGCCGGTGCGGGCGTCGATCAGGGCCCAGGAGCGGGCCTCGATCTTGGGACCGACGATCGGCTTCGCCGGCGGCTGCTTTTCGGCCGCCGGCGCCGTCGAGAAGCAGAGGGCGCATGCCAGCAGGGCCGCCAGCGGAGCGGCGCCGCCGACCCTGCGCCGACTCATTTCAGCTTCAGCTTCTGGCCCGCGATCAGGATCTGCGGATCGACTTCGGGGTTGAGCGCGAGGATTTCGGAGACGGGGACGCCGGTCTGGTGGGCGATCGCGGTGAGGGTGTCGCCGGTCTTGACTTCGTAGGTCGCCGCCTTGGTGCGGTGATGCTGTGGCTGTTCCTTCGCCGCCGTCCCCGAGTGCTTCCCCTTGGACGAGGAGGAGTCTTCATTCAGCCCGGCGGAGACGATCACCACGACCGCGACGACGGCCGCGACGAGGGCGAACGCGGCGAGCAGACGGGCGAGGTAGCGGTTGGCTTTTTTCATCGGACTCGGGCGAATCGATCGCGAGCGGATGATCGTAGTCGCGGCGGTGGCGGTCAGGCGGTCGAAACGTCCCAGACGGTCGCCCGCAGGCGCTCGGCGGCGGCGGCGGGATCGGGGTCGGAGGCGATCCCGCGCGAGGCGGCGACCAGGGC
>JACDGU010000010.1 GCA_013821475.1 Solirubrobacterales bacterium | reverse complement strand
GAAGACGTGGTCGAAGCCGATCCCCTTGACCGCCTCGACCGCCATTCCCTGCACCGAGCCCGGCGAGGGCGGCTCCTCGCCACCGGCCGGCTCGACCCCGGCTTCGGCGACGGCGCTGAGGTAGGCGACGAAGCCGCGGGTCGAGCCGTGGGTCTCGCGGCGGGTCCAGGCGGTCGCCAGCTCGGCCAGGCGGGAGAGGCCGAGCAGCCGCTCGGCGACCTCGGGTTGGGCGGCGAAGAGGCGCTGGCGCCGCAGGCCGACGCGCTCGATCAGCCGCCGCACGAAGACGTCGGCGCGGCGCTCCTCCATCGCCGCCGAGGCGGCCCCGTAGAGCTTGAGGAAGGCCTGGATCCGCTCGCGCGCCTCGGGCTGGAACTGGGGGCTGTCGAGCGCGGCTTCGCAGCCGCCGACCATGTCGAGCTTGCGCCGGCGGGCGATCGTCGTCAGCCGCGCGAGGTCGCCGGGGCGGAGTTCGATCGGCGGCCGGGTGAGGGCCCGCGCCGCCGCGGCGGAGTCGTCGGGATCGGCGAGGACGCGCAGCCAGGCGATCGCGTCGCGCACCTCGGGCCGTTGCAGCAGTGCGGTCGGGCCGGAGAGGTGGAAGGAGATGCCGCGCTCCTCCATCGCACCGGCCACGGCCCCGCCCTGGTTGGCCGGGTCGGCGAAGAGGACGCAGACCTGCTCGGGGTCGGCGCCGCCGGCGAGCAGGTGCTCGACCTCGCGGGCGACCGCCTGCGCCTGCGCCCGCTCGTTGCCGCAGCGCCAGAAACGGATGGTCGGGTTGCGGAAGCGCTGCTCGAGCTCGAGCGTCTCGCCGGCCGGGTGGAGGTTGGCGAACCAGCCGTCGAGCTCGCCACCCTCCAGCGCGTAGAGGTGATTCGGGTTGTCGCTCGCGAGCGCCTCGAGCAGGGCTCGCTGGGCCTTGCTCGACTCCTCCAGCTCGTCGACCATCAGGTACTGGAAGTGGCTGGCAATCTGGCGGCGGATGTCGGGGCGTTCGGCGAGCAGGCAGTCGAGGGCGAGGAAGACGTCGCCCTGGTCGAGGCTGCCGGCTTCGGCGAGGATGCGGTCGTGGGCGGTGTAGAACTCGGCGAACTCGAGTTCGCGCTGGATCGACTCCCGATCGGCCTCCTCGGCGCCGCCGCTCTCGCGGCTCCGAGCCCGCTCCTCGAGGCTGGTCGCCCCGACCCGATCGGCCTTCAGCGAGTCGACGCGGGAGAGCAGGCGGGCCAGCAGGCCGGCCGGATTGCCGCGGATCTCGTGACGACGCAGCGGCAACTGGTCGAGCCGGTCGAGCAGCATCGCCAGGCGCTCGGCCGGCCCGAGGACGTCGAAGAAGGGGTCGAGCCCGGCCGCCTCGGAGTGCTCGCGGAGCAGGCGCTCGCCGAGCGTCTCCCAGCTGCCGATCCAGAGCTCCTCGTAGGCGCCCTCGAGCAGCGCCTCGGAGCGCTCGCGAAGCCGCGCGGTCGCCCGCGTCGATCCGATCACCAGCACCCGCTCGGCCGCGACCCCGGCCGCGACGAGGTGGGCGAGGCGCCGCGCCAGCAGCTCGGTCTTGCCGGTGCCGGCAGCACCGAGGACCAGCAGCGGGCCCTCGCCGTGCTCGGTAGCGCGCCGGCGCCGATCCGCTTCTGGCTGCGCGATGGACTGCTGCTCGGGCATCGCCCAACGCTAGCGCGCCATAGTCTCCGGGCCAATGGACGTTTTCTCCGCAGACTGGCCGGGAATCTGCCGCCGCATCGTCGTCGCCCAGCGGGCGATCTTCGAGGCGACCGCGGGCAGCGAGGAACGGACCGTCTACGAGGGGGTGGGGGAGGGAGGCGACCACACCCTGGTGATTGATCGCCAGTGCGAGGACGTGGTCTTCGCCGAGCTCGACGCGCTGGCGGCGGAAGGGGCGCCCTTCGTCGCCATATCCGAGGAGCGCGGCGAGGTCTGCTTCGGCTCGGGTGGCAGCGCCCGGGTCGTGATCGACCCGATCGACGGCTCGCTCAACGCCCGCCGCACGATTCCATCGCACAGCCTCAGCATCGCCGTCGCCTCGGGCACCTCGATGGCCGACGTCGAGTTCGGCTTCGTCCACGACTTCGGTGCCGACGAGGAGTTCCTCGCCGTGCGCGGCAAGGGTGCAAGCCTCGATGGCAAGCCGGCCCGCGTCGCCGCCACAGCCGAGGAGCTGGAAGTGGTCGGACTCGAGTCGGCCGAGCCGGAGTGGACGCAGCCGGCGCTGCGAGCCCTCGAGGGCAAGGCCTACCGGCTGCGGGTCGTCGGCTCGATCGCGATCACCGCCGCCTACGTCGGCAACGGCCGCTTCGACGCGATGCTCAGCCTCAGGCCCTGCCGCTCGGTCGACGCCGCCGCCGCCCAGCTCTTCGTCCGCGAGGCGGGGGGCGCCGTTGCCTTCGGCGCGACCGATCTCAGCGCCGCGCCACTCGATCTCGACGCCCGCTACCCGATGGCGGCCGCCCGCGACGCCGCCGGCCTGGCGACGGTCCTGAGCGCGCAGTCCGCCTGAGCCCTTCCCGGAACTCGGTGTAACCGCTCGGCAAAGAGGGTTTAAGAACGTGTGTTCGTAAAAGAACGTACGTTCGCTATCCTCGAAAACGCCGAGGCAGGCCAAACCAGAATCGAAGGGACTACGACTTCATGGCAACGCAGAGCACCAAAAACAACAGCAGCAAATCCAAAACGCAGGCCAAACGCGCCACCACCGAAGCCAAAAAATCCGCCAGCGCAACCGCCAGCGCGACCAAACAGGCTGCCGCCAAGACCGTGATCGCGGAGAAGAACCAGGTTCAGGCCGCAGCCGAGGTCGCCGTTGACCTCCCGGTCGGCGTCGCCCTCTCCGTCAGCGACCGGATCTCCGATCTGGTCGAGCCCTGGACCGGCCGCAACAGCGCCGAGAAACAGATCAAGGCTTACCGCACCCAGCTACGCAAATCGCTGAAACGGACCGAGCGCCGCGGCTCCAGCGCCCGCCGCAAAGCGACCACCGAGGCCCGCAAGACGCGCACCCGCGTCGAGCGCGAGGCCCGCAAGCACCAGCGCTCGGTCGAGAGCACGCTGAAAAGCCGCCGCACCGAGGTCGAGCAGCGCGTCCGCAGCGTGATCGACGAGCAGACTTCCCGTGCCCAGGGTCTGGTCGATCAGGTCACCGACCAAATCTCTTCGATCAGGTAGGGGCGCCCATACTCGGCGCGGATGCGCCACCTCAAACGGGCCCGCATGGCACCACCATGCGGGCCCGTTTTCATTGTCGCCCCGCTTGGTTCTGGACGCCCCTACCGCCCGGTCAGCGTCCGGTGACGGCTACGGGCCTGGAGATGCCGGGTTCGTAGGGCCAGCCGGGTTGGGAGGGGGCGACGGCGCGAAACTCGAAGCGGACGCCGCGGCTGTCGTCGTCGCTGAACGAGTAGGGGTAGCGGAAGCGGCCTTGGGCGTCGGTCTGGACGGTGCGGAACTCGCTCCAGGTCGAGCCGGGAAGGCGGAACTGGAGTTCGACGGGTCGGCCGGTGGAGGGGATCGCCGCTTCGAAATGCCCGACCTCGCCGCTGAAGACGACGGGCCCACCCCCGATCGTGGCGTTGCCCGAGGAGGCGCGCATTCGGATCGCAGTGCGGACACCCAGCTTCAGCCGCCGGCCTGAGGCGCGGCTGAGCAGCCGGCTGCCGGAGAAGCCGACCTGGACTTCGCGGCTGGGGCCAGGCGGGAGGTGGGCGAGGAAGCTGCCGTCGGGCGCGGTCTGGACAGTGGTTACGCGCCGGGTCGCCGCCGCCCCTGGCTCGAAGGTCTCGACGATCTCGACCGGGACTCCGCCCAGAGGCGAGCCCGTCTGCGAGGCAAGCCGACCTCCGACCGGCACTCCCCGGCCGGCGGGCACCGACCTCCTTGCCGGCCGCGGGTCGAAGGCCTCGATCAGGTGGCGGTGGCAGCGGAGCTGCCCCCGGGCCCGCGCGCAGCGGTGCCAGACGAGTTGCTTCGCGCCGAAGCCGAATTCGAGCGCGACGGTCTTCTTCAGCGGATTGGCAAGCACCATCCGGGCGCCGTCGGTGCGGCGTTCGGTGCTGGTCTGGTTGCCGGCGGCGTCGTAGCCCGTCGCCCTGAATTCGTAGCCGCCGGGACGGTAGGCGTCAGAGTCCCAGAGGGCGCTGAGCCTGCCGGCCGTGACGGTGGTCGGGATCGGCTCGAACGGTCGCTGCGATCCCTCCGGTCGGACCGCGATCGAGCCCTGCGCGCGATTCGGGCCGGAGAGGGGATCGCTCACCGCCGCCTCGATCCGCTCGGGTTCGGCGGGGTCCTGTGACTTCGAGAAGGCCACGCGGGGCGAGCCTTCGTCGATCCACACCGTGGCGGAGGCCGGTGGGGCCGAGAAGGCCTGGCCGTCGGCGACGTTGCCGGCCGCGTCGCGGGCGTAGAACTCGACTCGGTGGGCGCCGTCTCCCCGCACGACCGCGGCGACCGAGCCGCCAGCGGCGACGGACGGGACGCCGCCGTCGACGGCGATCGCGGTGAACGGACCCGCCGGACCGTCGGGGGCCATTCCCGACTGGGAATCGGTCGCGGTCGCGGTCAGCCTCAGCGGCCGGTTCGACCAGCCCTGCGGTGCGCCGGAGAGGGCGACCTGGGGTAGTTCGCCGTCAACGCGCAGCTCGACGTCTTCGACGGCTTCCGACCTCATTCCCGAGCCGGAGACGGCGACGATATGGGCGTAGTTGATGCCCTGCGGGAGGCGCCCCAGCGAGAGCGGACCGCCCGCGGCGCCGGACAGCAGGTCGGTCTCTGCCACCGTGCAGCGGTCGACGCTGACGCAGGGAGACCGCCCCGGGAAGCGGTCGATCGATACCGCGAAGCCGCGAATCCCAGAGACCGGCTGCAGCTGAGCCGATCCGATCTGGACCGCGGCGGTGGCGGCCCCTTGGATCCAGCCCGGCGAAGGAAGCGGCCGGGCCGCCGCTGGTGGCACATTGTCGAAGCGCAGCAGCACGTTGGTGCGGGGACCCGCCACCGCTCCTTCTGAGAGCCAGACTTCGGCGGTGTAGACACCGGGCTGTTCGGGGAGGTTGATCCTCAGGTCGTTCCAAAACTCTTCTTCTCTGACGACCACTCGCCCGCCGCTGTCCCGAACCAGGCAGTGGGCTTCGCGATCGGGGTTTTCCCTGAGTTCCAACAGGAAGCCGTTGTCGGGGTGCCAGGATTCCTCGCCACCGTCGACCGTCACCTTGACCGGTGGCGGCACTGCAGGCGACGCGGCGGGGGTCGCGAGCGAGGTGGCGGCTGCGGCCAGCAGAACGAAGAACGCGGAGCGCAGGCGCGTCACGGGCCGAACTCCCCTGCCGCGCTACCGGAGGAGGCACCGCTCGAGCTCGCCGGCTGGGCGGCCGGAGGGGCTGATGGCGTGTATTCGACGGCCCCGCTCGCTGCTTCCGGAGTCGTGCTTTCGACCGGCGTCGGCGTCGGCGCCGGCGGCGGCGCTTCGTGGGGAGTGGTCGCTGTTTCTTGGGGCGTCGGCGAAGGTGGCGGGGCCGGTTCGTATTCGATCGACCGTTCGGTGGGCCCGGTCTCGGCGAGGGGCTTGAACTGGCGCTCGACCTTGGCCGGCTTTGCCTGGTCGGCGTCGGCCACAAGCGGGGTTGCGACGACTCCCGTGGCCACACAGGCGGCGCCGCCGACGGCCCCGATGCAGATCGCCATCGTCTTGGCGAGCGCCGCCATCCCGGCACCGCGCGTGCCACCGGCCGCGGCGAGCTGGGAGAGCGCCGAGTCCGATGACGAGCCGCCGCCGCCGACCCGGCCGAGCAGGCCCGTGACTGCGTCGTGGGCGCGATCGAACAGCCCGCGACTCGCAGGCAAGGTCGGGGCCAGCGCGGCCGCTGCCCCTGGCGCCGCCCGGTAGGCCCTCAGCGTCGATCGGCAGTGCTGGCAGGCCCGCAGGTGCTCCCGCAACGTGGCGACGTCGTCGTCGCCGGCCTCGCCGTCGCAGAAGGCGGAGATCAGCGGCGCCATCTCGGCGCAACGCTGGCCGCCCTCGCTGCGGGAGACCAGGCGCCGGAAGCGCTCGCGTCCCTCCGCCAGGCAGCGATTGATTTTCGTCGCGCTGTAGTTGGTTATCTCGCCGATCTCCGCGTATGAGTAGCCCTCCGCGAGGAGGGTCAGAGCGCGCAGCTCCTGGGGCTTCAGGGACTGCAGCGCCTCGCGGCTGCGGGCCACGGCTTCGCGGCGCTCGGCGAGCTCGGGCGGCCCGTCGCCGTCGGCGGGGAGCAGCGCGACCCAGTCCTCCTTCCCCGGCTCGGTGGCGATGGCGGCCGGCCCGCTGAGGATGCGCTCGCGTTCGCGGCGGACGGCGAGCGCCTCGTGCTTGACCACGGTCTGGGTCCAGCGGATCAGTTCCCTCGGGTCCTCGGAGGGAGCCTTCCTGAGCAGGATCTCGAGACCGCGCTGCAGCGCGTCTTCGGCATCGTCCTCGCAGATCGAGTAGCGGCGCGCCGTGCGGCGGAGCGCCGCCCGATGACGGACGTAGGTCTCGACGGCGGCTCGCTTCCTGGCCGCATCCACCCCAGCCGTCACCGCGGGCCGTTCTTCCCCACCACTCGGACTCACCGCTGTCTCTCCCCTGCCCGTTGCAAGTTCCTAGATCAAATTATGCCAGGACAAGTGCTGTTCGTTTTGGATCTCTCCCCCCTTTTGGTTCGATTTTGCCCCAGATTCTTGGAAATTGCATGGAAGTCGGCGTATCCATGCCCTCTGTGGCCCCGGTAGCATCGTCGCGATGACGACCTGCGTAGTCACCGGCGGCGCCGGCTTCCTCGGCTCTCACCTCTGCGAGCACCTGTTGGGCAAGGGGCACCGGGTGATCTGCATCGACAACCTCGAGACCGGGTCGCTGGAGAACATCTCCCACATCCGCCAGCCGGAGTTCGAGTTCCGCAACCTCGACATCACCTCCTACGTCGAGGTGCCTGAGAACGTCGACTTCGTCTACCACCTCGCCTCGCCGGCGAGCCCGATCGACTACCTCCGACTGCCGCTGCACACGCTCAAGGTCGGCTCCCAGGGGACCCACAACATGCTCGGCGTCGCCAAGTTCAAGCGCGCCCGGTTCCTGATCGCCTCGACCAGCGAGGTCTACGGCGACCCGCAGGTCCACCCGCAGACCGAGGACTACTGGGGCCACGTCAACCCGATCGGGCCGCGCGGCGTCTATGACGAGGCCAAGCGCTACGCCGAGGCGCTGACGATGGCCTACCACCGCCAGCAGGGCCTCGACACCGCGATCGTGCGGATCTTCAACACCTACGGACCGCGGATGCGCCCGCACGACGGCCGCGCGATCCCGACCTTCCTGCGCCAGGCGCTGCAGAACCGGCCGCTGACCGTGTTCGGCGACGGCAGTCAGACGCGCAGCTTCTGTTATGTCGACGACCTGATCCGCGGCATCGTCGCGCTCGCCCAGTCCGAGGTCCATACCCCGGTCAACATCGGCAACCCGAACGAGTTCACCCTGCTGGAGCTGGCCAAAGCCGTGATCGAGGTCACCGACTCCCGCTCGGAAATCGTCTTCGAGGCGCTGCCGACAGACGACCCCCAGCAGCGCCGGCCCGATATCGGCCGCGCCCGCGACCTGCTCGGCTGGGAGCCCTCGATCGAGCTTGTCGACGGCCTGCGCAAGACGATCGAGCAGACCGGCATCGAGCGCCTCGTCGGCGCCTCGGACTAGCGCCGGACCCGCTTAAGAGCGAAGAAAAGGGCGGCCTGGAGGCCGCCCTTTGCAAGTGCTTCCTTCTGGCTGGGACTATTCGCCCTGCGCGGTGAAGGAGACGGTGCCGAGCGGATTGCCGGCAGCGATGTGGTCGTCTTTCACTGCTTTTTCGCCTTCTACTTTGCCGAACGCTTTGGCTGTTTCCAGTTCGGGCGCCGTGGCACATCCCCCGGGGGATGCCACGGGGTTTTCGCAATACGCTTTGGTATTGCCGCCTTCAACGTAGCCCTGGTAGACCTTGACGAAGCCCTCGAGGACTTCCGCCGAGACCACTTGCAGGGTCGCCGGGGCGTTGGTGACGGTGACCGTGCGGGTCGCCGGGTCGGCGACCACGCCGGGAACCGTGATGTCGGCGATCGAGCTGCGCCCGAGGTTGCCGAGGTTCAGCGACGGGCTGGCCGTCGATTTTGCGACGACTTCGACCGTCAGCGTTTTCGCTGCCAGGTCGGCGTAGACGTTGCCGAGGTTGATTTCGGTTTCGATGAACGTCGTCGCGCTGGTCGGGAGTTTCTGCAGCAGCTGTAGGCCGCCGGCCGACTGCACGACTCCGGCCGTTCCGGTCGGGCCGACGGTGCCGCCGATGATCGGGAAGGCGAAGGTGCCCAGGCTCGGTTCCGTGGTGGGTGCGGAGACCGGGATTTTGACTTTGACGTCCGAGAGTTTTTTGAACGTCGTGGCGTCCGCCGCGAGGGTCATCAGGCCGCCCGGTTTGACGGTCACGGTGCTGGGCTGGGTTTCGCTGGCGCCGGTGCCGATCAGCTTGCCGCCGATGAAGGGCTTGGGCGTGCCCTTGGCGAAGCCGAGCTTCTTGTTCAGGGCGGTGGCGGCGGAGCCGTTCAGCTTCAGCTTCTTGATCGTCAGGTTGACGCCGAAGCCGTTGCGGGCGAATGACCAGCCGGCGATGGTCGCGACCTTGGTCTTCTTGCCGGCGATCTTGCCGGTGAGGGCCTTTTTGCTGGTGTCGAGGACCAGCGCCTTGATCGTCGTCGACTTCTTGCCGGCCTTTATCTTGAGGCCGCCGCCGAGGGTGACTTCACCCAGGCCGGTGGTCGGATCGATCGTGCCGCCGGTGACCGTGAAGGTGGCCTTGCTGCCCTTGACCTTGGCGGGCGAGACCTTCGACACCTTGATGCCGAACGTGCCGAGGTATTTCGTGAAGCTCTTGTTGAGCGTCACCGTAGTGGTTCCGCTGGCGACCGGATCGGACGCGGCAGAAGCGAAAGGAGCGAACGCCAGCAGCGCGAACAGCGCTGACGCCAGGATCCCGGCGGACAGCTTCGTTCCCCTAGCCATTCGAGGCTGGGATACATCAGTCATATGGTTCCTCCGTTGATGCCGCCCCCTGCGGTCCCCTTGGGCGACTTGCGACAAATCGATTTCGACTTACGACCAAGAGTATTCCCGGTCGGCACACATCACAACCCGACTCTATGGGCTTTGTTCCGGTAGGGCCCGGGCACGACGGGGCTGCACGGCCACGCTCTCGACGCCCGTCGGGCCCCGCGGGCTCCCCGCCCCAATATCCTCTCGGGGGATGGCGAGCACCGACCACTCCGCGGCCGAGGAGGCCCATCGCACGATCGCCCCGGTGGTCGGCCCTGACGACGAGCGCGTCTTCACCGACTCGGGGATCGAAATCGAGGGCCTCTACGGCGAGGACGACGTCGCCCCCGATCTCGGCGACCGGCTCGGCGAGCCCGGCGCGCCGCCGTTCACCCGCGGCATCCACGGTGGGATGTATCGCGACCGGCTCTGGACGATGCGTCAGTACGCCGGCTTCGCCTCTCCCGAGGACACCAACGAGCGCTACCGCTACCTGATCGAGAACGGCTCGACCGGGCTCTCGATGGCCTTCGACCTGCCGACCCAGCTCGGCCGCGACTCCGATGACCCGCTCTGCAACGGCGAGGTCGGCCGCACCGGGGTGCCGATCGACACGATCGAGGACATGCGGATCTGCTTCGACCAGATTCCGCTCGACGGCGTCTCGACCTCGATGACGATCAACGCCCCCGCCGGGGTCCTGCTGCTGCTCTACGAGCTGGTCGGCGAGGAGCAGGGCGTCCCCTCCGCGAAGCTGCGCGGCACCGTCCAGAACGACGTGCTGAAGGAGTACATGGCGCGTGGCAACTACATCTTCCCGCCGGTGCCGACGATGCGCCTGACCACCGACCTCTTCGAGTACTGCCACGAAAACGTGCCGAAATGGAACACGATCTCGATCTCCGGCTACCACATCCGTGAGAAGGGCTGCTCGGCCGTACAGGAGGTCGGGTTCACGCTCTCCAACGCGATCGCCTACGTCGAGGCGGCGCTCGACCGAGGGCTGAAGATCGACGAGTTCGCGCCTCGCCTCGCCTTCTTCTTCAACTGCCACAACAACGTCTTCCAGGAGATCGCCAAGTTCCGGGCGGTGCGCCGGATGTGGGCCAAGATCGTCGCGGAGCGCTTCGGGGCGAAGGATCCGAACTCGATGAAGATCCGCTTTCACACCCAGACCGGCGGCGTCACCCTGCAGGCCCAGCAGCCCGAGGTCAACATCGTCCGCGTCGCCCTGCAGGGCTTCGCCGCGGTCAGTGGCGGCACCCAGTCGCTGCACACCAACGGCTTCGACGAGGCACTCGCGCTGCCGACCGAGCGCTCGGCGCGGATCGCGCTGCGCACCCAGCAGGTGCTCGCCTATGAGTCCGGGGTCGCCGACACCGTCGACCCCTTCGCCGGCTCCTACTTCGTCGAGTCGCTGACCGACGAGATCGAGCTGCGCTCCTGGGAGCTGATGGACAAGGTCGAAGAGCTCGGCGGCTCGGTCGAGGCGCTGGAGTTCATGCAGCGCGAGATCGAGGAGTCCGCCCACAGCTACCACGAGCGCTACAAGTCGGGCCAGGACGTCATCGTCGGCGTCAACAAATTCGTCACCGACCGGGTCGACGACGTCGACATCCTCAAGGTCGACCCGGAGTCCGAGGCGCGCCAGCTGACCCGGCTCAAGGCCTTCAAGGAGGCCCGCGACCAGGCTGACGTCGAGGCCAAGCTCGAGGCCCTGCGCGAAGTCGCCCACGGCGATGGCAACCTCATGCATCCGATCCGCACCGCGCTCGCCGCCGACGCCTCGATCGGCGAGGTCTGCGGCGCGATGCGCGACGTCTTCGGCGAATACAAGGGCGGCGCCTTCTTCTAGCTAGGCCTGTGGCCCGTTCTGTCCGGATGGCGGGCAAAAGCGCCAGCCCGCTCGCTGAACGGAGTTTCCCAGGCGTGGATCTGGGCAGGAACGTCCCCGCCGTGGTGGAAAGCGGGCCTTAATGATCGAGGTATCGAGGACGCTGATGAAGTCCGAGCCCGAGCTGGCGGAGCTGGTCGAGGCCGTCGAAGGCCTCGAGGTGACGATGGCCGAGAAGGGCTTCGGAACCCGCGTCCAGATCCGCGCCGACGAGCACTCTGGTCTCGTCGTGGCTGACCTCGAGGCGGTCCTCGACCGCCTGGCGGAACCGTTGCGCCGACCCTTCAGCTGAGCCGCCTCCCATGAGCCTTCCGCAATTCCCCGAGTGAACATCTGGCACCGCTGGTCGCCGCCAACAACGGGCGCGTCGGCTGGAGTGCCGGCGGCCGCGAGGTCGGCGACGAAAAAGCCAGCTGGCAGGTCGTCGCCTACGCAGTCTGCCCCGAACTCTAGGCGTAACACCGCAGCATCCTGGGTGTCCGAAGGGCCCGCTCCGGCGGGCCCTTCGGCTGTCTGGGGACGCCGCGTTGCCGGCGTAAATAGAATCCCGCGCCGTCCCCGGGGTCGACCCGTCCGGACATCCTCCATGCGCGAGAAAAACCCCATCACCCACGACGAGAAGCTCGCCTACCTGCGCGAGCTGCGTGAGGCGGCGATCCACTCGGCCTCCGAGGAGGCGGTCGAGAAGCAGCACGCGAAGGGCAAGCTGACCGCGCGGGAGCGGGTCGAGAAGCTGCTCGACCCCGGCTCCTTCGAGGAGCTCGACACCTTCGTCCGCCATCGCACCTACGACTTCGAGATGCAGAAAAAACGGCCCTGGGGCGACGCCGTCGTCACCGGCCACGGCACGATCGACGGCCGCACCGTCTTCGTGTTCTCCCAGGACTTCACCGTTTTCGGCGGCAGCCTCGGCGAGGTGATGGCGGAGAAGATGTGCAAGGTGATGGACCTCGCCGCCCAGGTCGGCGCGCCGGTGGTCGGGATCAACGACTCCGGCGGCGCCCGGATCCAGGAGGGCGTCGTCTCGCTCGGCGCCTACGGCGACGTCTTCGCCCGCAACGTCAAATGCTCCGGTGTGATCCCGCAGATCAGCCTGATCATGGGTCCCTGCGCCGGCGGCGCCGTCTACTCGCCGGCGATGACCGACTTCATCTTCATGGTCAAAGAGACCTCGCACATGTTCATCACCGGGCCGGACGTGATCAAGACGGTGACCGGCGAGGAGGTCGAGTTCGAGGAGCTCGGCGGCGCGATGAGCCACAACTCGAAGTCGGGTGTTGCCCACTTCGCCTCCGAGGACGAGGAGAGCTGCCTCGAGGACGCCCGCTATCTGCTCAGCTTCCTGCCCTCGAACAACCTCGAGCTGCCGCCCCGTTTCGAGCCCGGTGACGACCCCGAGCGCGAAGACGAGGAGCTCGACTCGCTGGTCCCCGACGACCCCTCCAAGCCCTACGACATGCGCGACGTGATCGCCCGCATCGTCGACGACGAAGAGTTCTTCGAGGTCCACGAACACTTCGCCAAGAACATCGTCTGCGGGTTCTCGCGGCTCGACGGCTTCCCGGTCGGGATCGTCGGCAACCAGCCGGCCTTCCTTGCCGGCGTGCTCAACATCGAGGCCTCCGAGAAGGCGGCCCGCTTCGTCCGCACCTGCGACGCCTACAACGTCCCGATCCTGACCTTCACCGACGTCCCCGGCTTCCTGCCCGGCACCGACCAGGAGTGGAACGGAATCATCCGCCACGGCGCCAAGCTGCTCTACGCCTACACCGAGGCGACCGTGCCGAAGCTCACCGTCGTCACCCGCAAGGCCTACGGCGGCGCCTACGACGTGATGGCCTCCAAGCACATGCTGGCCGACTTCAACGTCGCCTGGCCGACCGCCGAGATCGCGGTGATGGGCCCCGAGGGCGCCGTCAACATCATCTACCGCAAAGACATCGCCAACTCGCCGACTCCCGACGAGCGCCGCCAGAAGTTGATCGACGACTACAAAGCCCACTTCGCCAATCCGTACTCGGCGGCCGAGCGCGGCTACATCGACGACGTGATCGAGCCGCGGCAGACGCGGCCGAGGCTGATCCGGGCGCTGCGGATGCTGCAGAACAAGCGGGTGGCGCAGCCTAAGCGCAAGCACGGGAATATTCCGCTTTAGGGACGGCGAGGAGGCTGTCGGTGGTCCTCCTCACTTGCCTGACTGGCTGGGTCGCTCAGGGCCGTCCGAGGGAGGCTGTCGGGCCAGCGGCACAAAACGTTCGGAGGACCACCGACACCCTCCTCACGGGTCCTGGAGTGGAGTTCCGGGAGCTGGAGGGGCGGTGGGCTTGGTCGGTGTTCGAAATAGTGCTCGCAGTATTTGGTCTGGTCGGGGACCCTGTTGCGTCGTTCCTCGGCTGGCTCGGTTGGGGAAGGTTCGCCCTGCGCGACGAGGCTAAGCCGGACCGGCGGAACTTCAAGCCGCCGCACTGACAGGGCGGTTGAGCTTTTCCCCGGATAGCGAGGAAAATCTCTACCGCGCTCGATGCTGAGGGAACGACCTCGAAGCTCCTCGCCGGAGCGGTCAGCTGCGCTGGAGGGGGCGGGTGGGTGCCCCTCCGAACGTTTTGTGCCGCTGGCCCAAAAGCCATCTCGGACGGCTCGCAGCAATCCAGCCAGTCAGGCAAGAGAGGAGGGGCACCCACCCGCCCCCTCCGGATCCCGGCTACGGCGCCGCCGTCACCTCTGCCACCTCGGCAGCCCCACCGCCTTTGCCTGCCGCTATTCCGCCCGACTCCTGGCTGAGGCGGTGGGCCAGATAGACGGGGACGATCGAGATCAGGATCACGATCACGGCGACGGCGTCGACGATCGGCAGCTCTTTGGGGCGGAAGAGGTTGCGGAAGATCCAGATCGGCAGGGTTTCTTCGCCGGCGCCGATCGTGAACGTGGTGACGATGATCTCGTCGAAGGAGAGGGCAAAGGCGAGCAGGGCGCCGGCGGCGAGGGCGGTTTTCATGCTCGGGAAGGTGACGAAGCGAAAGGTCTGCCAGGTGCTGGCACCGAGGTCCGCGGAGGCCTCCTCGAAGGAGCCGGAGGTGCGGCGTAGGCGGGCGACGACGTTGTTGTAGATGACGACGATGCAGAAGGTCGCGTGGCCGACGATCACGGTCAGCAGGCTGAGCGAGATGCCGAGCACCTGGGTGAAGGTGTTGCTGAGGGCGACGCCGGTGACGATGCCCGGCAGGGCGATCGGCAGGATCACCAAGAAGGAGACGGTCTCGCGGCCGAAGAAGCGGTGGCGGGCGACGGCGATCGCGGCCAGCGTGCCGAGCAGCAGGGCGATCGCGGTTGCCGCGGCGCCGGCCTCGACCGAGGTCAGCAGCGATTCGCGGACCGATTCGCTTTCGAACGCCTTGCTGAACCATTCGAAGGTCCAGCCGGGCGGCGGCCATTTGAGGATCTTGCTCGAGTTGAAGGCGTAGATGAAGATCACCAGCAGGGGGAGGTAGATAAAGGCCATGCCGACCCCGACCCCGAACCGCAGCAGCCCTCTTGCCCGTCGCGAGAGCCTCATCAGACGTGCTCGAAGGCGCCGAGCTTCCGGGCGACGGCGAGATAGGCGATCATGACGACGATCGGGACCAGCGCCAGCGCCGCGGCGAAGGGCAGGTCGTTGGTGATCGAGGAGGCGATCACGGTGCCGATGAACTGGCTGTTGGAGACCAGGCGGACGGTGATGAAGTCGCCCAGGGTCAGCGAGAAGGTGAAGATCGAGCCGGCGACGACGGCGGGGAAGGCAAGCGGGAAGATCACCCGTCGGAAGGTGGTGAAGGGGGCGGCGCCGAGGTCCTCCGAGGCGCTGATCAGCGAGTCCGGGATCCGCTCCAGGCCGGCGTAGATCGGCAGGATCATGTACGGCAACCAGAGGTAGCTGAGCACCAGCCAGACGGCCGTCAGGCCGTAGCCCGGCCCGTGCAGCCCGAGCGGGTTCAGCGCCCAGTTGATCACCCCGTCCTGGGAGAGCATCGTGCGCCAGGCGAGGACCTTGACCAGGTAGCTCGACCAGAGCGGCATCAGGACGGCGATCACCAGCAGCGCCTTGCCGCGCCGGCTCGCCACCTTGGCCATGTAGAAGGCAATCGGGAAGGCGATCACGGCGTCGGTGAGGGTGACGAGGATCGCGGTCCGGACCGTGCGCCAGACGATCGTCCGGTAGACGGGTTCGTTGAGGAGTGCTTCGATGTTTTCGAAGCTGAAGCCCTGGATCACTTCGCCGCTGAGCGCGTCGACGGTCCAGAAGGCGGTGATCAGCAGCACCACCAGGGATCCCAGGTAGAGGACCACCAGCCAGGCGCTGGGCCCGGCGAGGAGCGCCGCCACCTGGAGGCGGGGACGCCCGTGGAAGAGGCCGGCGAACCTGCGGCGCGCCGGCCTCTTCGAGACGACGCCTTCAGTCGTCATTGGGCGTGATCGGCATGCCTAGCCTTTGATTTCGGTCCAGGCTTTGACCCAGGCGTTGTAGTCCATGCAATCTTCTTCGCCGTTGCCGCATTCCGCCAGCGGGGTCTCCCAGTAGTAGACCCGCTTCCAGAAGGCGGGATTGTCGGCGTGGTATTCGGTGCAGAAATTCTTGTTCTTGGTCTTGTCGCAGGCGAGGCTCTGGGCCGGTGCCTCACCGAAGTATTCGGCGACCTCGGCGTTGGCCTGCGGCGAGATGATGTAGTTCATCCACATATACATGCAGTTGGGATGTTTTGCCTTGGAGCTGATCATCCAGGTGTCCGACCATCCCGTCGCGCCCTCCTTCGGCAGGAAGCCCTGGCTGGCCGGGCTGGCGGCCACCGGCACGCCTTCTTCCTGGAGCGCGAAGTACTGGTACTGCCAGGTGGTCCCGATCTCGTCGTCGCCGCTGCCGAATGCCTGGATCTGCTTCGCCGCTTCGGCCCAGTATTCGCCGACGTTGGGCTGCTGTTCCTTCAGCAGGCCGACCGCCGCTTCGAACTGTTCTTCGTTCAGCTCGTAGGGGTTTTCGATTTCCAGCGACGGTTCGTGGAACTTGAGGTAGACGGCCGCTTCGGCGATCGACATCGGATCGTCGTACTGGCTGATCTTGCCCTTGTACTGCGCCGCGACCTTCGGGTCCATCGTCACGTCCCAGGAGGTCGGGGCGGACTTGACCGCGTCTGGGTTCCACATCAGCAGGTTCGCGCCACGACCGTGGGGAATCCCGTAGTTGACACCTTCGAAGGTGTTGTAGGGCTGGTTCTTGAGGTCCGGGAAGACGGTCTTGTAGTTGGGGACGAGGGCGACGTTAACCGGTTCGACCTCACCCGCCGCGACCAGGCGGGCGGTGGCGTTGCCCGAGGCCGAGACGCCGTCGTACTGGCCGGTTTTCATCAGATCGACCATTTCGTCGGAGGTGCCGGCGGTCTTGTCGTTGACTTTGCAGCCGGTTTTCACTTCGAAGGGCTTCGCCCATTCGGGTTCGACGTAGC
The DNA here is from genome assembly GCA_013821475.1 of Solirubrobacterales bacterium. Lineage (GTDB taxonomy): Bacteria > Actinomycetota > Thermoleophilia > Solirubrobacterales > 70-9 > VAYN01. The sequence continues at coordinate 14,291 of JACDGU010000010.1, read as the reverse complement.
CGGCCCAGGAGATCAGGTTCAATTCACCCTCGCTCTTGCCCAGCTTCTGGAGCCCTTCGCCGCCTTCGCCGCTGCTGCTACTGCTACTGCTGCTACTGCTGCTGGAGCTACCACAGCCGGCGAGGACGAGCATGAATGCGACCAAGCCCCCGACGATGAGCCACGCCGTGCGGGCGGGGTGAGCTTTCCTTCTCCTCATGGTGCTTCCTCCTCGTTGGTCGATTTGCCGCGAACGGCAGCCGCATGTTCGGGCCGCCAGCCCACGAGTACTTCCTTCCCCTGCTCGGGCGGCGCCTGCGAAGAAGCGCTGTCCAGGTTCTGCCTGACAAGTTGAAGGCTGCCGCCGGCGTCGAGCGCCACCGTGTAACGCGTGACCATCCCGGCGTATGAGACCTCGACAACCCTGCCGCGCTCCCTGTGGAGGTCGGAGGGAGCGGCCGCCGGGTCGAGCAGCTCGATCTTCTCCGGCCGGATTGTCAGCCGCTCGCCGTCGCGCTCGATCACGTTCGAGACGCCGACGAAGCCGGCGACGAACTCGTTCACGGGGTGCTCGTAGAGCTCGCGGGGCGGGCTCACCTGCTCGATCCGCCCCTCGTTGAAGACCGCGATCCGGTCGCTCATCGTCAGCGCCTCATCCTGGTCGTGGGTGACGTAGACGAAGGTGATCCCGACCTCGCCCTGGATCGTCTTCAGCTCGACCTGCATCTGCTCGCGCAGCTTCAGGTCGAGTGCGCCGAGCGGCTCGTCGAGCAGCAGCACCTTGGGCCGATTGACGATCGCCCGCGCCAGGGCGACGCGCTGGCGCTGGCCGCCCGAGAGCTCGCCCGGCTTGCGGTCGGCGTAGCCGGGCAGGCGGACCATCTCCAGCGCCTCGTCCCGCCGGCCGGCCCGCTCGGCCTTGTCCACCTTGGCCACCTTCAGCCCGTAGGCGACGTTGTCGCCGACCGTCATGTGGGGGAAGAGGGCGTAGTCCTGGAAGACAGTGTTGACGGCGCGGTCGAAGGGAGGGATTCCGCTGACATCCTCTCCGGCGAGCTCGATCGTGCCGCCGCTGGGGTCCTCGAAGCCGGCGATCATCCGCAGCGTCGTCGTCTTCCCGGAGCCGGATGGGCCGAGCATCGTGAAGAACTCGCCGCGCTCGATCTCGAGGTCAATGCCGGCAACGGCAACCACCCCGCCGTAGTGCTTGGTCAGACCTGCGAGACGGATGTCGGGAGGTGAGGCAGCTACCCGGGGCACCTTATCCGAGGTGGCCCAGAGAGCAAGGACAACCCGGGCGACCGCGGTTGGACAGTGCGTAGTACTGCCGTCGGGTGGTTCCTAGACCGAGCTTGGATGGGAGGGGCGGGTGCCCCCTCCTCACTTGCCTGACTGGCTGGGTCGCTTAGGGCCGTCCGAGGGGGCGTTATTGGGCCAGCGGCACAAAACGTTCGGAGGGGGCCCCCGCCCCTCCCATCCAACAGCGGCCTCTAGTAACCAGCCGGGTGACGCGCGGTGTAGCCGACGTTGTCGCGAAGTTCGGTATGCCAGCGCGGCCCGGTTTCGCCACCTTCGTCGCCCGAAGTATCCAGACGAACCCCCGCGATCACTGCGTATGCGTGACCGGCGTTGGCGTAGATGGTGATCCAGCGGCCTTCGCCTTCCAGGCCCCAGGACTCCATCGGGCCGGAGGGGAGCGGGCTTTCGAGGAATTCGCCGCCATGGAGGGCGAAGCTGACGGAACCGGAGCAGTCATAGCCGGCGTCCCACCAGCGGGCGTGGCCGCCCCCCCAGATGTACGGCTTCGAGCGGATCTTGTTGGCCGCGGCGATCACCGACTTGACCCGGGCGGGAGCGCTCTTGGGCGGGATCAGCATCCCGTTGGGAAGCAGACGCGCGTTCGCGGTCGGCGTGCAGATATCGACTTCTGCCGGCGTCACGCCGCCGGTCGTGCACCTGGCGGAGGCGCTGCCGGGAGCGGCGACGGCGATCGCGCCGAGGGCCACGAGTAGCGCCAAACCCGCTTGAAGCTTGAACTTGCGAAGCAAACCGATCTCCTTTGTCGGCCTACGGGGTTAGCTGACGGGCTAGCGCGAAAAGGAGCCTGCGCTCCCACCTGAGTCAGGCGGGTTAGCCCCGAAAACGTGGTTCCCCCGTTCCCTAGGCACCCTGTGGCGCTCGGGACTCGGCGTTTCGGTTCTACGAACTCGCGGCAGCATAGAGCATCGCCCCGTGCTTTGCTCATAAAACGCAAACATTTAGTCGCGTTTCGCACTTGCGTCCCAGATTCCCGCGGGCCAGCACGGCTGCTAGCTTGGCCCTGGGATGGATCTCGACGGCCGCAAAGCACTGCTGACGGGCGCCACGGGCGGCCTCGGGCGGGCAATCGCCAAGGCGCTCGCCGGTCGCGGAGTCAGCCTGATGCTGAGCGGACGCAAAGCGGAGGCGCTGGAGCAGCTCGCCGCCGAGCTCCCCGGAGACGGCCACGGCGTCCTACCCGCCGACCTCGCCGAGCCCGACACCGCCGAGCAACTTGCCGTCGCCGCGGGGCCGGTCGACCTGCTGGTCGCCAACGCCGGCCTGCCCGCCTCCGGCCGGATGGAGGACTTCAGCCCCGACCAGGTGAAGCGGGCGCTGCGGGTGAACCTGGAGGCGCCGATGCTGCTGGCCCAGGCGCTCTACCCGGCGATGCTGGAGCAGGGGTCCGGGCACCTCGTCTTCATCGCCTCGCTCTCGGGCAAGGCGCCGAGCCCACACTCTTCGATCTACAACGCGACCAAGTTCGGCCTGCGCGGCTTCGCTCTGGGGCTGCGCTCGGACCTCGACCCGCAGGGAGTCGGCGTCTCGATCGTCTCGCCCGGCTTCATCCGCGATGCGGGGATGTTCGCCGAGTCAGGGGCGAGCGCTCCGGCGGGCCTCGGCACCGCGACCCCGGAGCAGGTTGCGCACGGGACGCTGAAGGCGATCGACGGCAACAAGGTGGAGGTGGCCGTGGCGCCCCTGCAGCAGCGGTTCCTCGCCCACTTCAGCCTCGCCAGCCCCGGAGTCGCGGTGCGGGCCGCGAGCGGAGCGGCGGGACAGAAGGCGGCGGCCGAGGTATCTGCCGGGCACCCGAAGGACAAGAGGTAAGTGGCTGGCCACTGAAACCACGACTTTGGAGGACGAAAGATGAGCAGCAGCGATTCCTTTGGCGCCCGTTCCACCCTCGAGGTGAGCGGGCGCGAGTACGAGGTGTTCCGGCTGGAGACGCTGCAGGAGCGATTCGACGTCGCCCGCCTGCCGTACTCGGTCAAGGTGCTGCTGGAGAACGTCCTGCGGTTGGAGGACGGCGTCTCGGTCTCGGCCGACGACGTCGAGGCGATCGCCGGCTGGGACGCTGCAGCCGAGCCCAGCATCGAGATCCCCTTCCAGCCGGCGCGGGTCCTGATGCAGGACTTCACCGGTGTTCCCGCGGTCGTCGACCTGGCGGCGATGCGCGACGCGATGGAGGAGATCGGCGGCGACCCGGCGGCGATCAACCCGCTGGTCGACGTCGACCTCGTGATCGACCACTCGGTTCAGGTCGACGCCTTCGGCAACGAGCGCGCCTTCGCCCTCAATGCCGAGCGGGACTTCGACCGCAACCTCGAGCGCTACTCGTTCCTCAAGTGGGGCCAACACTCCTTCGACAACTTCCGCGTCGTGCCGCCGGCGACCGGGATCTGCCACCAGGTCAACCTCGAGCACCTGGCCCAGGTCGTCTACAGCCGCGAGACCGACGGTGTCCTGCGCGCCTACCCGGACACCCTGGTCGGCACCGACTCGCACACGACGATGGTCAACGGCCTCGGCGTGCTCGGCTGGGGCGTCGGCGGGATCGAGGCCGAGGCGGCGATGCTCGGCCAGCCGATCTCGATGCTGCTGCCGCAGGTCGTCGGCTTCAAGCTCGACGGCGAGCTGCCGGAGGGAGCGACCGCGACCGACCTCGTCCTCACCGTGACCGAGATGCTCCGCGAGCGCGGCGTCGTCTCCAAGTTCGTCGAGTTCTTCGGCCCCGGCCTGCCGACCCTCGGCCTCGCCGACCGGGCAACGCTGGGGAACATGTCGCCGGAGTTCGGCTCGACCTGCGCGATCTTCCCGGTCGATGCTGAGACGCTGCGCTACCTCGAACTCACCGGCCGCCCGACCGCGACGATCGAGCTGGTCGACGCCTACACCCGCGAGCAGGGGATGTTCCACGACCAGTCGACCCCGGACCCGGTCTTCTCCGAGCTGCTCGAGCTCGATCTCAGCGAGGTCGTGCCCAGCATCGCCGGGCCCAAACGCCCGCAGGATCGAGTGCCGCTCTCGGAGGCCAAGCAGTCCTTCCTCGAGGCGATGCAGGAGTTCGACCCCGAGGCCGCCGAGCAGATGGGCGACGGCCGCGACGAGGCGATGGAGGAGTCCTTCCCGGCCTCCGACCCGCCGGCCGAGGACCACGACGGCGAGAACGGCAAGCCGCGCCCGGCGCTGACCGGTGGCCCGACGGCGACGATCAAGCAGGGCTCCGGCGACGAGATCGAGGTGGTGATGGCCGACGGCACCAGCGCCGAGCTCGATCACGGCCGGGTCGTGATCGCGGCGATCACCAGCTGCACCAACACCTCCAACCCGAGCGTCATGGTCGGCGCCGGGCTGCTGGCGCGCAACGCCGTCAAGCGCGGCCTGACCCGCAAGCCCTGGGTCAAGACCTCGCTGGCGCCGGGCTCGACTGTGGTCACCGAGTACCTCGAGAGCGCCGGCCTGACCGAGTACCTCGACGCCCTGCAGTTCAATCTGGTCGGCTACGGCTGCACCACCTGCATCGGCAACTCAGGACCGCTGGCCGAGGAGATCTCGGCGGCGATCGCCGAGAACGACCTCGCGGTCTGCGCCGTCCTCTCCGGCAACCGCAACTTCGAGGGCCGGATCAACCAGGACGTCAAGGCCAACTACCTGGCCAGCCCGCCGCTGGTCGTCGCCTACGCGCTCGCCGGCCGGATGGACATCGACCTCGCCAACGAGCCGCTCGGCGAGGGCTCCGATGGCGAGCCGGTCTACCTGCGGGACGTCTGGCCCAGCGCCGAGGAGATCAAGCAGGTCGTCGGCGCCACCGTCGCGGCGGAGATGTTCACCCGCAACTACGCCGAGGTCTTCTCCGGCGACGAGACCTGGGAGGCGGTCGAGATCCCCGCCGGCGACCGCTACACCTGGCCCGACTCGACCTATGTACGCCAGCCGAGCTTCTTCGAGCAGATGCCGGCCGACCCGCCCGGGGTCGAGCCGATCGCCGGCGCCCGGGTGCTGGCCGTTCTCGGCGACTCGATCACCACCGACCACATCTCGCCGGCGGGAGCGATCAAACGCGACGGCCCGGCCGGTCGCTGGCTGGTCGAGCAGGGGGTCGAGCCGCGCGACTTCAACTCCTTTGGCGCCCGCCGCGGCAACCACGAGGTGATGATCCGCGGCACCTTCGCCAACATCCGCCTGCGCAACCAGATGGTCGAGCGGGCCGGGGGCTTCACCCGACACTTCCCTGACGGTGAGGCAGAAATACCGATCTACGAAGCGGCGATGTCCTACGCATCGGATGGCGTGCCGCTGGTCGTACTGGCGGGCAAGGAGTACGGGTCCGGTTCCTCCCGCGACTGGGCGGCGAAGGGTACGAAACTGCTCGGGGTGCGGGCCGTTATCGCCGAGAGCTTCGAGCGCATCCACCGTTCCAACCTGATCGGGATGGGTGTGTTGCCGCTGCAGTTCGTGGACAGTGAAAGCGTCGAGTCCCTCGGCCTCACCGGTGAGGAGACCTTCGACGTCGGCGACCTCGAGGACGGCGGCGCCAAGTCGGTCACCGTCAGCGCCGTGCGCGATGACGGAGCGCCGGTCGAGTTCACCGCGAAGGTACGCCTGGATACCCCGAACGAGGTCACGTACTTCAGAAACGGCGGTATCTTGCAGACCGTGCTGCGCAACCTAAAAGGGTAGGCGCAGTGGGGGCCGCGGGAGGCAGGGGGTCCGCGCGACCCTCACTGCACCTGCGCGTCGGTAGCCAGGGAGGGATGCCGACGCGGCCGTTCCCCTGGACGGGACTGCCCAAAGGAACAGTCAGCAATTAGCTATACCGCCTCGACTCCATGCGGTCAAGCACAATTAACCGCCTTGGGTTCCGTCGGGCCCGCTTTGCGCGGGATCTACCCCCCGAGTGTCCGGGGTGGCGATTCCCCAGCCCTTGCGTTCGATCAGTTCGATCCCGATCACACTGCCGACCGGCCCCACCGGGGTAAGGGTCGCGGCAAGCAGGGTGTACGGCGCCTCGTGACGCACGCAGGCGATCCAGATCACAACACAGAGGGCGACGAAGCCGATCCCGTGCGCCCAACCGAAGATCATCGTCTCGGTTTCGAATCCCGGGACCAGCCAGAACACGATCAGCGCCGAGAAGATCACCAGCTCGAACCAGGAGAAGCGCTTCACCCAGACGAACAAGCGCCCCGGGACGGGCTTCTCGAACGGCCGCCACGCCATAGCTGTCTAGGCGCCGGGTGTGAGAGCGGTAAGCACGATCCGCTCCTGCTCGAGCGCATGGGCACCGGAGTAACCCTCGCCCGGGCTGGCGCGGCCGGGGCGGCCGATGTAGGTGAGGTCGACTCCCTCGGGCAGGACGTCGGGCATGCGGCGTGACATCACCTTCCAGGCGCCCATGTTGCGCGGCTCCTCCTGGACCCAGGCGATCTCCTTCAGGTTCGGGTAGCCGGCGATCACGTCCTCGAGCTTTTCCTTGGCGAAGGGGTAGAGCACCTCGACCCTGGCGATGGCGACGTTCTCGGCGCCCTCGCGCCGTTCGTTGGCGTCCATGTCGAAGTAGACCTTGCCGGTGCAGAGGACCAGCCGCTCGACCCTTTCGCGCCGCTCGGCGGCAGTCGGGTCGTCGAGGATGAAGTGCAGCTCACCCTCGGTCAGCTGCGCCAGGTCGGCGGTCGCGCGGTCAAGCCGCAGCAGCCCCTTCGGGGTGAAGACGATCAGCGGCCGCGGCTTGCGGATCAGCGCCTGGCGGCGCAGCAGGTGGAAGTACTGGGCGGCGGTGGTGGGGTAGGCGATGCGGATGTTGCCCTCGGCGCCGAGGGCGAGGAAGCGCTCGATCCGGGCGCTCGAGTGCTCCGGCCCCGAGCCCTCGTAGCCGTGCGGCAGCAGCATCGTCAGACGGCTGGTCTGGCCCCACTTCGACTCACCGGAGACGATGAAGCTGTCGACGATCACCTGGGCGGCGTTGGCGAAGTCGCCGAACTGGGCCTCCCAGAGGATCAGCGCGCTCGGGTTTGCCGCCGAGTAGCCGTACTCGAAGCCGAGGCAGGCGATCTCCGAGAGCGGGCTGTTGTAGAGCTCGAACGGTGCCGAGGCCTCGGCCAGGTTCTTCATCGGCGTGTACTTGAGGCCGGTGTTCTCGTCGTGGAGGACGAGGTGCCGGTGCGAGAAGGTGCCGCGCTCGGTGTCCTGGCCGGTGAGGCGGATGTGGACTCCCTCGGTCAGCAGCGAGCTGAAGGCGAGCGCCTCGGCCTGGCCGAAGTCGACGCCGCCGTTCTCGAGCGCGTCGACCCGCTGGTCGAGCGGGCGCCGCAGCTTGCGGTGGACATTGAAGCCCTCCGGCGTCTTCAGCAGCTCCTCGTTGAGCGAGCGCAGCTTGTCGGCGGCAACGGCGGTGTCGACCGGCGGGCTGGCGGTGCGGTCGAGCAGTTCGCCGGTGCTGGTGGTGATGCCGGTAACCGTCGGGTCCTCGTAGTCGCCGGCCTCCATCTTCTCGCGCAGCCCCTTCAGCGCCGCCGACATCTCCTCTTTGCGCTGGGTCGACTCGCGCTCGACGTCCTCGGCGCTGACCGCGCCCTCGCCGATCAGCTCCTCGGCGTAGATCTCCGAGACCGGCTTGTGGGCCTTGATCTTCGCTGCCGTCACCGGCTGGGTGTAGGCGGGCTCATCGGTCTCGTTGTGGCCGAAGCGGCGGTAGCCGATGACGTCGATGACGACGTCGCGGCCCCAGCGCTCGCGGTAGGACATGGCCAGCCGCACCGCGGCGGTGCAGGTCTCGACGTCGTCGGCGTTGACGTGGATGATCGGCACGTTGAATCCCTTTGCCATGTCGGCGGCGTAGGGGGTCGAGCGCGCCTCCTCGGGATCCGTCGTGAAGCCCACCTGGTTGTTCTGGATGATGTGGATCGTGCCACCGGTGCTGTAGCCCTTCAGCGACTGCAGGTTGAGCGTCTCGGCGACGACCCCCTGGGCCGGGAAGGCGGCGTCGCCGTGGAGCAGGACCGGGACCGCGCGCTTGGGGTCCTGGGTCAGTTCGGCGCCGTTGAACTCGGACTGCAGGTAGCGGGTGCCGCCGGTCACCACCGGGTCGACGAACTCGAGGTGGCTCGGGTTCGGGTAGAGACGGACCGAGATCTTCTCGCCGTCGGAGGTCTCGTAGACGCCGCGGTGGCCGTAGTGGTACTTGACGTCGCCGGTGCCGCCGTGGGGGATCGCCGCGACCGCTTTGACCGCGCCGAGCTGCTTGGAGCCCTCGAACTCGGCCAGGATCGACTCGACCGAGCGGCCGAGGTTGTGGGCGAGGACGCTGAGCCGGCCGCGGTGGGCCATCCCGAAGACGACCTCCTCGGCACCCCCGCGATGGGAGATTGTGACCAGCTCGTCGAGCATCGGCACGACCACATCGAGCCCCTCGATCGAGAACATCTTCTGCCCCAAATACGCTTTCTCGAGGAAGCGCTCGAACTGGAAGACGTCGATCAGCCGGTGCAGCAGGCGGTGTTTCTCCTCGTCGGAGAGCGGCTGGCGGTGGGCGCCGGTCTCGATCATTTCTCGCAGCCAGATCCGCTGCTGGTGGGAGGAGAGGTGCTCGAACTGGTAGCCGATCGTGCCGCAGTAGGCGGTCCGCATCCGCGGCAGCGCCTCGAGCAGGGTTTCGCCCGGGACGCCGATCCGCAGGATGTGCGCCGGGATCCGTTCCATCAGCTCCGGGGTCAGGTTGACGTTCTCCGGCTGCAGGGCCGGGTCGCCTTTGGGCTCGGAGCCGAGCGGGTCGAGGTGGGCGGCGAGGTGGCCGTGGGTGCGGTAGGCCTTGAGCAGCGAGGTCGCGGCCTGGACCGCCTGCAGCAGCTCCTCGTCGACCTCACCGGGGGCGGTGGTCGGTTCGGCGCTGGGGGCACCGGCGCCGAGCGGTGGCGCCGAGGCCGAGGCCGGGTGGGCCGAGGTGATGCCGGCGGCCTCGATCCCGAGATCAACGGCGATCGACTCGTAGAAGCCGTCCTCGCCCTGCAGCAGCTCCTCGACCCGGCGCAGGAAGGCGCCCGACTCGGCGCCCTGGATGACGCGGTGGTCGTAGGTCGAGGTCAGCGTCATCACTTTCGAGACGCCGAGCTGCTTGAGCCGTTCCGGCGAGGCGTGCAGCCACTCCGGCGGGTAGGCGATCGAGCCGGTGGCGATGATCGCGCTCTGGCCGCTGAGCAGGCGCGGCACGGAGGCGACGGTGCCGATGCCGCCGGGGTTGGTCAAGGAGATGTTGGTTCCCTGGAAGTCGTCAGCGGTGAGCTTGTTTTCGCGCGTCTTCGCGATCAGGTCCTCGTAGCTGGAGTGGAAGCCGGCGAAGTCGAGACTGTCGGAGCCCTTGATCGCCGGCACCATCAGGCTGTGGCTGCCGTCCTTCTTCTCGACGTCGACGGCGATGCCGAGGTTGGTCGGGCCGCCCTCGATCGCGAAGGGCTTGCCGTCGCGCACCTCGAAGGTCCGCACCATCACCTGGAAGTCGTTGGTCGCCTGCACGATCGCCCAGGCGATCAGGTGGGTGAAGGAGACCTTCAAGCCGCGCTCTTTGAGCAGCGGGTTGATCGCCTTGCGCTTGGCGTCGAGCGTGTCCACCGCGATCGTCCGGAACGAGGTCGCGGTCGGCACTTCGCGGCTTTCGTCCATCGCTTTGGCGAGCATCGCCGCGGGCCCGCGCAACTGCTTCTCGACGCCGGCAGCCACCGCAGCGGTTCCGTTCCCACCGCCGTTTCCGGCCGAGAGCACGTCCCCCTTGGTCACCTTCGACCCTGGGCCACTACCGCTCACCGCGCCAAGATCCACCCCGGTCCCAGCAGCAACCCTTCGCGCGACCGGCGTTGCCCGGACATCGGCCCCGTTGCCGGTGTCGCCGTTCGTCCCGCCGCCGTTTCCAGCGCTGGCGCCAGGGATCGCAGGGGGAGCCTCCGAGAACGGAGCCACGTCCTCGCCCGCAGGAGTCTCCCCCTGCGGTCCCCCGGGGTCTGCACTGGAACCCTCGGCGCCACCAGCCTCCATCTCCGCGAGCGGAGAACCCACCGGCACCTCGTCATCGACAGCCGCGACAAGCTTGGTGATCACGCCACTGGTCGGCGCCGGAACCTCGGCGTCGACCTTGTCGGTGGAGACCTCGACGACGGTGTCGCCCTCGTTGACGTAGTCGCCCTCGGCGACGTGCCACTCGAGAACGATGCCCTCGGTCACCGACTCCCCCATCTCTGGCATGGCTATTTGCACGGTGGCCGTCTCTGGCATTTCTTCGTTGAAGTCTATGAAACCCGACGTATGGGCAGCCGGTCGAGATACTCTGGTACCCGATGAGCTATTTCGTTACCGGCGCAACTGGATTCATCGGCCGCAATCTGGTCGAGCGACTGCTGCAGCGCGAGGGCACGATTTACGCTCTGGTGCGGGCCGGATCGCGCGGTCGGCTGGAGGAGTTGCGCAACGGCTGGGGGCCGAACGGCGCCCGCGTCGTGCCGATCGCCGGCGACCTGACCCAGCCCGGCCTTGCCGTCGCCGAGGAGGACCTGGTCGCGATGCGGGGCGAGATCGATCACTTCTTCCACCTGGCGGCGATCTACGACATCACCGCCAACGCCGAGACCCAGCAGATCGCCAACGTCGAGGGGACCCGGCACGCGATCGAGCTCGCCGGCGCGGTCGAGGCCGGCTGCTTCCACCAGGTCAGCTCGATCGCCGCCGCCGGGCTCTACCGCGGCGAGTGGCGCGAGGACATGTTCGACGAGGCGCAGCGGCTGGACAACAACCCCTACTTCCGGACCAAGCACGAATCCGAGCGGCTGGTGCGCGAGGAGTGCCCGCGCCCCTGGCGCGTCTACCGGCCGGGGATCGTCGTCGGCGACTCGCGAACCGGCGAGATCGACAAGATCGACGGGCCCTATTACTTCTTCAAGGCGCTGCAGCGGGCGCGCCGGGTCCTGCCCTCGTGGCTGCCGGCGATCGGGATCGAGGGCGGCGAGATCAACATCGTCCCGGTCGACTACGTCGCCTCGGCGATCGACCACATCGCCCACAAGCCGAAGCTCGACGGCCGCGCCTTCCACCTCACCGACCCCGACCCGAAGACGGCGGGCGAGGTGATCAACCTCTTCGCCAAGGCGGCCGACGCGCCACAGATGTCGGTCCGCCTCGGCACCGGCCTGACCGAGCCGGCGAGCGGGGCGATCCGCAGCGCGCTGAAGTTCTTCCCGCCGGCGAAGCGGGTGGTGAAGGCGATCTCGGGCGAGCTCGGCCTGCCCGCCTCGGTTCTCACCTACGTCGACTACCCGACCCGCTTCAACTCTTCGGGGGCGCAGAAGGCGCTCAAGGGGTCGGGCATCGAGGTGCCGCCGCTGGAGACCTACGCGACCCGGATCTGGGACTACTGGGAGCGCAACCTCGACCCCGACCTGTTCAAGGACCGCTCGCTGGCGGGCGCAGTCAGGGGCAAAATCGTCCTCATCACCGGCGCCTCTTCGGGGATCGGCAAAGCGACCGCGGTCAAGGTCGCCGATGCCGGCGCGACGGTACTGCTGGTCGCCCGCTCGGTCGAGAAGCTCGAGCAGACCAAGGAGGAGATCCTCGCCGCCGGCGGCTCCGCCCACATCCACCGCTGCGACCTCGCCGACATCGAGGACATCGAGCGGATGGCGGAGGAGGTGCTCGCCCACCACGGCCACGTCGACATCCTCGTCAACAACGCCGGTCGCTCGATCCGCCGCTCGGTGGCGCTCTCCTACGACCGTTTCCATGACTACGAGCGCACGATCCAGCTCAACTACCTCGGCGCCCTGCGGCTGATCCTGGCGCTGCTGCCGGCGATGCGGGCCCGCAAGTCGGGGCACATCATCAACATCAGCTCGATCGGCACCCAGACCAACCCGCCGCGCTTCTCCGCCTACGTCGCCTCGAAGGCGGCGCTTGACGCTTTCAGCCGCGTGATCGCCTCGGAGATGGTCGAAGACAAGGTCCACATCACGACGATCAACATGCCGCTGGTGCGGACGCCGATGATCGCGCCGACGCGGATGTACGACATGTTCCCCGCGATCACGCCCGAGGAGGCCGCCGAGATGATCGCCAAGGCGATGGTCAACAAACCGAAGAAGGTCGCGACCAGACTCGGTAACTTCGGCGAGCTGCTCTACGCGGTGGCGCCGAAGGCCAACGACAAGATCCTCAACACGGCCTACAAGCTGTTCCCCGATTCGCAGGCGGCGAAGGGGAAAGGGGACGAGGGGCGCGACAAGCCCCCGTCGACCGAGGCCGTCGCGTTCGCGCATCTGATGAAAGGCGTGCACTGGTAGCGGGCGCTCGCCGGCTCCAGAGGGACTGCTGGCGATGACCGGGCGCAGGCTCAAGCACTGGGGGTGGGGGTATGAGGACCAGGCCCCGACAGCTACCCAGCTGCGGGAGGCCGGCGAAGGCATCAGGGCGCGGTTTGGCTTCGGGGGCGAGGTTGAGAAGCCAGTCGCGCTGAAGGACGTGAAGATCCGCAAGGCGCGACTGGGGGCGCCGGAGGCGTTCGGAGATCTGTTTTCGGATGCGCACTTCGAGCGGGTCTCGCATGCGTTGGGGAAGGCCTATCGGGACGTGGTGCGGGGGTTCAGGGGGGAGTTCGAGAATCCGCCGGACCTGGTCGCGTTTCCGCGCGACGAGTCCGAGATCGAGACCGTCTTCAGCTGGGCGGAGGCCGAGGGAGCGGCGGTGATTCCCTTTGGCGGCGGCACCAGCGTCGTCGGCGGGGTCGAGGCCCGGTTGGGGGAGCGGCCGGTGGTGACGATGGACCTGCGCCGACTCGACCGGGTGCTCGAGGTCGATCCGACCTCCCTGGCGGCGCGGATCCAGGCCGGGGCGACCGGGCCGCGGCTCGAAGAGCAGCTGCGCGAGCACGGCCTCACGTTGCGCCACTTTCCCCAGTCCTTCGAGTACGCGACGCTCGGCGGCTGGATCGCGACCCGGGCCGGCGGCCACTTCGCGACCCTGCTGACCCACATCGAGGACCTGGTCGAGTCGGCGCGGGCGATCACCCCGCGCGGCACCTGGGAGAGTCGGCGGCTGCCGGGTTCCGGCGCCGGGCCCTCGCCCGACCGCCTGCTGGCCGGCTCAGAGGGGATCCTCGGCGCGATCTCGGAGGCCTGGGTGCGGGTCCGCCCCCGGCCCGAGTTCAAGCTCTCGGCCGGGGTCGAGTTCGATGACTTCATCGCCGCTGCCGGGGCCGTCCGCGGAATCGCCCAGTCCGGCCTGTTTCCGTCCAACTGCCGACTGCTCGACGCCTCCGAGGCCGAGCTGACCGGAGCCGGCGACGGCAGCGCCGATCTGCTGGTGCTCGGCTTCGAGTCGGCCCACCATCCCGTTGACGCGGCGATGGAGACGGCGCTAGAGATCGCCAGGGAGCATGGTGGCACCGTCAAGTCGGGACCGTCGGGGCGGGAAACCGCAGCCGGCTCGAAGGAGGAGGGCGGCGATGGCAGCGGCGACGCGGTCGGCGCTTGGCGGGGTGCGTTCCTGCTGGCGCCCTACCTGCGCGACACCTTCGTCGCCTGCGGCGTCCTCTCGGAGACCTTCGAGACGGCGATCACCTGGGACCGGCTGGAGGAGTTCCACGCGACGGTGATGGAGACGACGCGGACGGCTGTGGCCGAGGTCACCGGCTCGCCCCGCGAGGGGGCCGGCGCGCCGCGGGTCAGCTGCCGCTTCACCCATGTCTATCCCGACGGCGCCGCCCCCTACTTCACGGTGCTGGCGCCCGCCGTCCGTGGCGGCGAGGTCGAGCAGTGGGACGAGATCAAGGCCGCGGTCTCCGAGGCGCTGATCGCCGGCGGCGGCACGATCACCCACCACCACGCGGTCGGCCGCGACCACCGCCCCTGGTATGACCGCCAGCGCCCGGCCCCGTTCGCGGCGGCACTGCGAGCCGCCAAGGCCGAGCTCGACCCGGCAGGAATGCTGAACCCCGGCGTCCTCATCGACCCGGCCTGATCGAGTTCGCAGTTATGTCC
>JACDGU010000141.1 GCA_013821475.1 Solirubrobacterales bacterium | reverse complement strand
ATGTAGCGATCACCGCGTCGGCCGGTGATTCCCGCGCCGCGCGCCGCCGAGCCCGCTTATGTCCGTTGTGGACGGGGCTATTTGAGGCAACGCCGCAGCAGCCTGAGGGCGCCTCACCCCGGCCAGGCTTGCGTCAGGCTCTCCCGCAGCTCCGCCAGCGTCCCGGTTCCCAGCCGACCGGCAAGAGCATGTTCTAAGTCGCGAAGGATTCCCGATGCGATGTCACGACGCTCTCGACCTGCGGCGGTGAGTTCGATCAGGGAGCTGCGGGGGAATCCCGGTCCCGGCGTGCTGACCAGTAGTCCCTCGTCGACGAGTTGAGTGACGGCGCGGTGCATGGTCTGGCGGGTAACGCCGGCGCGGCGGGCGAGCTCGGCGCTCGAGATCTGCTCGCGGGCGATCGCCCGCAGCGCCAGGTACTGGGTCATCGTCAGCGGCGTCTCGCCCTGGGCGAGAAGGCGTTCGATCCAGCGGGTGGCGAGCGGTGCGACCGCCGCCAGAGCCTCGGCGGCGTCGGTCTGGGGCCTGGGGGGAGCGGGCATATGTAAGGTTGCTTAACTAATAACCATGCTTATCTTCCTTCACAGTCTCCCAGCTTCGGGCTGATCGCGGGCAGCAGCTGGGAACGGCTGAGCGGCCCGATCGGGTACGCGCTGCTCGCCGTCACCGCGCTGGCGCTGCTCGCCGTGGGCGCCCGCAGGCGGATGCGGCAGACTTAGGGGATGGGCACCGCGCAGATCCCCGACCCGACCGAGTCCGGCATGCGCCACCAGCTGCGGCCGCTGTTCGACCAGATCGTGATCAAGGAGCTCGACCAGGACCGCGTCCGTCGCTCCGGGCTGGTCGTGCCGCCGGGAACGCACGAGCCGCCGCCCGAACAGGGCATCGTCCTCGCCGTCGGCCCCGGCCTCGATTGGTGGGCGCAGGCGGGCGTCGAGATGCCGGTCCAGCCCGGCGACCATGTCGTCTTCCCCGCTGCCGCCGGCGTCTGGGTCGAGATCGACGAGGAGCGCCTGCTCGTCTGCCGGGTCGGTCAGCTGCTCGGCGTGCTCGAGTCAGCCTCGATGAACCGCTAGGCGGCGCCTGCCGATCCAAGCTGCAGGCGTGCGAGGTTGGCGGCGAGCGTCCGCCGCACGTAGTCGGGTTCGTAGCGGATCTGCTCATGGCTGAAGCGCAGCGTGGTCAGCCCGGCGCTGACGTGCGCATGGTCGCGGCGCATGTCGGCCGATTGCCGTTCGGGCGTGCGGTGGTAGCGCAGGCTGTCGGCCTCGACCACCAGCCCCGGCCGGGACCAGCGGAAATCGACCCGATGGCCGTTGGCCGAGGCCTGAGTTTCGGGAAGCGGCAGCTTCGCGGACCGAACGATGCGCAGGAAGCGCTGCTCGAGGACGGTGGCGGGCAGCGCCAGTTCCTGCCGGGCGAAGAGCGCGCGGAGGCGACCGACCCCCGGGCGCTGGGGCAACGCGTCCAACTGCCGGCGCAGCTGCGGTCGGCGGACGAGGTCGAGGTGATCGGCCTCGTTGATCGCCGCTGAGAGTTCGCCGTCTGGAAGGAGCGCAGCGAGGTCTGCCAGGGTCGAGACCGGATCGGTGACGGGAATGTTCTCGACGATGCGGCGACGATTTGGGTCCAGCTTGGCCTGACGATGCACCCGAATCCCAGGACGGCGCCGGGAGATGTGGGAAGGGACAACCACTTCGATCGGTCCGGGTGGCGGGGGCGCTCCGGGTGGCGGACCTTGGATGCCCCACAGCGCGGCGGCGCTGCGATGGCTGAGCCGCGCATCAGGACCGCAGGCGAGCACCGCCGCCATCCAGCGTCCTCGCTCGCTCAACTCCGGTCTCCCGACGACGTAGATCCCAGACCCCAGCTTGTGCAGTCGCCCGCTGCGCAGGCGATGGCGGATCGCTTCGGCTCCCATCCCCAGCTTCAACAGTTGCTCCCGAGTGACAACCCCGTGCTGCTTCCGTGCGAGCGCCCAAGCCCTCGCCGACCAAGGTTGAAGCTTTGGTGGTGCCATAGCCCCTATAAGGCTTCAACTTTGCGAGTTCCCCCGCGTTTACGGCCCGTCCCGCTTGAGGCTGAGCATCCTCGCCGTCCTCGGGGTAGACGAGCACGAGCTCGATCGAGAGCGGCCAGGCCCAGTTGGCGGGAAAGAAGAAGGCCGCGTACAGCAGCGGGCAGACCAGAAGCGGCTCGATGTAGCTGAGGGATCCGCCGCTGAGGTAGAGGGCAAGGCCGATCGCTGGGATCGTCAGCGCCATACCGATCGCGAGAGACCATGATCGGCTGCTGGGCCGAAAGTTTGAGCGCCGGCCGCGCCCGACCTATTCCGAGTAGGCGGGTTCCGGCCGTGCCTGGTCGGCCTCGGGCTGTGCCTCGCCGGGCTCGGGCACCGGGCCTGCGCCGGGCAGCGGCACGTCGTGGAGGACGAAGACCGCGATCGCGACGGCGATGGCGGCCAGCCCGGCTCCGACGAGGTAGGCGAGGTGGTAGCCGGAGGTCAGCGCCGAGGCGTTCGAGACGCCGCTGCCGAGCAGATTCTGGGTGTGCTGGGTGGAGAGGGTCGCGAGCACGGCGAGCCCGATCGCGCCGCCCACCTGCATGCTGGTGTTGACCAGGCCGGAGGCGAGGCCGGCGTCCTCCGGCGTCGCCCCCGACATCGCCAGGGTCATGATCGCCGGGAAGGCCGAGCCCATGCCGATGCCGATCAGCAGGAACGGCGGCAGCAGGTCGGTCAGGTAGTTGCCGTCGACCGGGGTGCGGGCGAAGAGCAGCAGGGCGACGACGGTCATGCAGACGCCGGGGATCAGCGTCTTGCGCGGCCCGAAGCGCATGATCAGTTTTTCCGAGAAGCCGAGCGAGAGCGTCCCCATCACCAGGGTCGTCGGCAGGAAGGCGAGGCCGACCCCGAGGGTGCTGTAGCCGAGCACCTTCTGCAGGTAGAGGGCGCCGAGGAAGAACATCCCGAACATACCCGCAATCAGCATCGCCTGCAGCGCGTTGGAGCCGGCGACGTTGCGCGACTTGAACAGGCGCAGCGGCATCAGCGGATTGGCGATCCGCGACTGACGGAGGATGAAGACGGCGAGCAGAGCCGCCGAGACCGCACCCAGGCCGAGCGTCTTGGCCGATCCCCAGCCCCACTCGCTGACCTGGAGGATGGTGAAGACGCCGAGCATCAGCGCGGCGGTGATCAGCGCGGCACCGGGGAAGTCGGCGCCCTCGTGCAGCCCGATCCCCTCTTTGGCCTCGACCAGGCGCGTCGCCAGGTAGGCGACGAGGATGCCGATCGGCAGGTTGATCAGGAAGATCCAGTGCCAGCTGACCGCCTCGGTGATGACGCCGCCGAGCAGCAGCCCGATCGAGCCGCCCGCCGAGGCGACGAAGCCGAAGACCCCGATCGCTTTCGCCTGGTGCGCCGGCTCGGGGAACATCGTCACGATCATCCCCAGGATCACGGCCGAGGCGAGCGCGCCGCCGATCCCCTGGACGAAGCGGGCCCCGATCAGCATCTCCTGGTTCTGGGAGACGGCGCAGAGCAGCGAGGCGCAGGTGAAGATCGCCAGGCCGACGAGGAAGATGCGGCGCTGGCCGACGAGGTCGCCGAGCCGACCGGCCAAGAGGAGGAGGCCGCCGAAGGGGATCATGTAGGCGTTGACGACCCAGGCCAGCTTGCTCTGGGAGAAGCCGAGGCTGGTCTGGATCGTCGGCAGCGCGACGTTGACGATCGTCGCGTCGAGGACGATCATCAGCATCCCCGCGCAGAGCACGTAGAGTGCGAGCCAGCGGGTGCGGTCAGTGTTTTGTTCGGCGATGGCGTTCATATGAGTGGAGACTCCCCGGCGGGCGAGAACTCATCGCCGCCGTTTCGGTCGATGCGATCGGGTAGACCGAAGCGCTCGAAGACGGACTGGACACGATCGGGACTTGGTGCGTACTCGGGCCACCGAGAATAACCGTCCGGGGTGTCCGCCACACGGACGACGAAGGCGGTCACCGCGGCGATCCGCTCACCCTCGAGAGTGAGGACGTCGAGCGAGAACGGCAGGTGCGCGCGCTCGGCCTCGATCCAGGTGTAGGTGCCGACCGCGAGCTGGCCGTTGGCGTGGCCGGGCCGGTGCTGCCAGCGCCACTCGCCGTTGAGCGGGCCCTTGCGGAGGAAGACCTCGACCTCGCCGATGCCGCCGTACCAGCTGGCCAGCGGCGGCATCGACCAGGCGGCCTCCTCGGTCAGCATCGAGACGACCCGGCTGACGTCGCCGCGGCGCATCGCGTCCATGTACTCCTCGACGATCTCGCGCAGCCGGGCCTCGCCGAGTGAGCGCAGGGTGTGCTGCTGGCTGCGCTCGGGCATCCGCTCCTCGAGCGTCCTGCGGGCGCGCTGCAGGGCGCTGTTGACCGAGGGCACCGAGGTCTCCAGCGTCTCGCCAACCTCCTTGGCCGAGAAACCGAGCACCTCGCGCAGGATCAGGACCGCGCGCCGGCGCGCCGGCAGGTGCTGCATCGCCGCGACGAAGGCGAGCTCGACCGCCTCGCGCTGCTCGTAGCTGGCGGCGGGAGGCGTAGCCGTCCTCGACACCGAGGGCCTCGTCGGGGTAGGGCTCGAGCCAGACCGCCTCGGCGACCGGCTCGCCGGGGGGCAGGTTGGGGTCGGCGGCCGGCGCGTAGTCGAGCGGCAGCAGGCGGCGCTTGCGGCGGGCGATCAGGTCGAGACTGGCGTTGGTGGCGATCCGGTAGAGCCAGGCGCGCAGAGCCGCCCCGTCGCCGAGCTTGTCGATCCCCCGCCAGGCTCGCAGCAGCGCCTCCTGAAGGGCGTCCTCAGCATCGTGCAGGGAGCCCAGCATCCGGTAGCAGTGGGCGTGCAGCTCACGCCGGTGCGGGCCGACGAGGCGTTCGAAGGCGGCCTCTTCCATCCCGCCGCTCAGACCTCGCCGTCGTAGTAGCCGACCGCGCTCTCGCGGCGGACGAGCACGTCGGTCTCCTCGTCGCCGGTCCAGATCCCGACCTTGTCGCTGTCGGGGTAGACGGTGGCGGTGGGGACGACGACGGTCGAGAACATCAGCACCCGGGCCGGCTCCCCGGTCTCGTTGCGGATCCCATGAGCGCCCTCGGGGCCACGCGGGAAGCAGACGACGTCCCAGGGCTCGAGCCGCTCGGAGCCGCCGGGGCGGCGCAGGGTCGGGTTGCCGGCGAGGACCAGCAGCCACTCCTCCTCGCCGCACTCGTAGTGGTAGGGACAGACCGCCTGGCCCGGGGGCAGGTCGTAGACGCTGATCCCGGACTCCTTGGCGCCGAGCAGCTTGCCCAGGCGCGCCAGGCCGGCGCGAAAGCCTTCGGGGTCCTCGGCGTCGTACTCGAAGGCCGGGGCGGCGATGTTGATCCGGTCCACGCGGCCGAAGGTAGCAACGCGAGCGGGTGTGGCGGCGGCCGAAGCGATCGGCGAAGGCACCGCCGATGACTGAGAAGAGCGACAGGATCCGAACCCGGCGAGTGCCTATGATCGGCCGATGCGGGCGGTCCTCCAGCACGAGTTCGGCGGGCCCGAGGTGCTGGCGATCGAGGACGTCCCGGTGCCTAAGCCGATCCCGACCGAGGTCCAGGTCCGCGTCCACGCCGCCGGCGTCAACCCGGTCGACACCAAGTCGCGGGCCGGCCGCGGGGTATCGAGGGTGCTGGGCGAGCCGCCCTTCTGCCTCGGCTGGGACGTCTCCGGCGTGGTCACCGCGGTGGCCCCCGGCGTCACCCGCTTCAAGGTCGGCGAGGAGGTCTTCGGGATGCCGTGGTTCCCACGCCAGGCCGGGGCCTACGCCGAGTACGTGACCGCCCCCTCCCGACACTTCGCCCGCAAACCGGCAGTCCTCAGCCACGAGGAAGCGGCGGCGCTGCCACTGGCGGCGCTGACCGCCTGGCAGGTGATCGTCGACACGATCCAGATCCAGGAGGGAGACGACCTGCTGATCCACGGCGCCGCCGGCGGGGTCGGCCACCTCGCGATCCAGGTCGCCAAAGCACGCGGCGCCAACGTGATCGGCACGGCGCGCTCCGAGCAGGCCGATCAGCTGGCCGCGCTCGGCCTCGACCGCCTGGTCGACTACCGCGAGGAGCGCTTCGAGGAGCTGCTCGGCGACCTCGATGCGGTCATCGACTTCGTCGGTAGCTACGGCGAGAGCTCGCTGCCGGTCCTGCGCCCCGGAGGGATGCTGGTCTCGGTGCCGAGCGGCGTCTCCCAGGATCTCCTCGACGCCGCCAGGGCCGCCAGGCGGCGGGCGACCGGCTTCCTGGTCGAGCCCGACCCGGTCGGCCTCGCCGGCCTCTGCCACCTGATCGAGGCCGGGCACCTGCGGGTCCATGTCGATCGCGTCTTCGACCTCGACCAGGTCGCCGAGGCGCACCGACTGGCCGAAGCCGGTCACTCCGGCGGCAAGATCGTCATCCGTGTCGTCTAATCGGCGCTGCGGATCCGCACCGATTCCGCCAGCAGCTCGGCCAGCTCCCCACGGTCGACGGCCTCGAGCCGGACGAGGACGTTGAGATAGCCGTCGTAGTGCGGGGTGGTGAAGAACTTGCCCGGATCGCCTTCGAGCAGAAACTCCTTTTCCTCGAGGCTCTCGCACCAGACGACGAGGACCCCCGCTTCGCGGATCCGGGCGAAGAGCCTGTCCTTGACCCGGAAGCCGGGGGTGCCGTAGGAGGACTTCTCGGTCGTCTCCGGCAGCGCCAGCGCCAGCTCGCGGACGTCGTCCTCGGTGCTCATCGCGCCACGATAACCGGGCTCGGTCCGCTCAGCGCCCGCGGCGGCCGAAGCTGTGGCCGGCGGGGGCGACGGCGCGCAGCTCGGCGACGGCGAGCTCGCGGCTGCGGCGGGGGAAGGTTCCCGGC
>JACDGU010000140.1 GCA_013821475.1 Solirubrobacterales bacterium | reverse complement strand
CGATCGCCCAGGCCTCGGCGGCGTCGATCGCGGTCGGGTCGGCGGCGGCGTGCTTCTGGGCCAGGGCGAAGTGCTTGAGGTCGGAGAGCAGATCGAGCGAGTCGTTGGAGCCGGCGCCGTCGGTGCCGATCCCGACCGCGACCCCGGCGGCCCGGGCGGCCGGGTGGGGGAAGATGGCGCCGACGGCGAGCTTCATGTTGGCGACCGGGTTGGTGACGACGGTGGCGCCGCGGGCGGCGATCAGCGCCAGCTCCTCGGGGTCGAGCCAGACGCCGTGGGCGAGGACGGTGCGCTCGTTCAGCATCCCCAGGCCGTCGAGGTAGGCGGCCGGGCGCACGCCGTGGGCGGCGATGCACTCCTCGACCTCCCCCTCGGTCTCGGAGAGGTGGATCTGTATGGGCACCTGGCACTTGGCGCCGAGCGCGGCGATCCAGCGCAGCGAGTCCTCGCTGACCGTGTAGATCGCGTGGGGAGCGAGGGCGGGGGAGACGAGGGGGTCGGCCGCGGTGAGGGCTGCGAGGCTCGCCAGGGCCGAGCCGCGCAGACGCTCGACGTCGCCGTCGTGGTCGAACAGCGGCGCCCCGATGGTGGCGCGGATGCCGGCGTCGGCGACCGCCCGCGCCGTCGCCTCCGGCTGCCAGTACATGTCCCAGAAGCGAGTGGTGCCGGTGCGGATCATCTCCGCGCAGGCGAGCCGCGCGCCCCAGTAGACGTCCTCGTCCTCGAGCTTGGCCTCGATCGGCCAGATTCGCTCTTCCAGCCAGGGCATCAACGGCAGGTCGCCGCCGCTGCCGCGGAACAGCGTCATCGCCGCGTGCGTATGGCCGTTGACCAGCGGCGCGACCAGGGCGCCGCCGTCGGCCTCGATCGTCTCGTCACCGAGCTGCGGCTCGACTCCCGGCCCGATCGCCGCGATCAGCCCATCTACGCAGCGCAGCCCAACCCGTTCGTCGTCGAGCACCGCGTTCCTCACCGCCAAACTCACGCCCCACCCCCATCGCATGGTTCCTTTTGCACGTCATGCGTCCGTAAGGAACCACGCGGCGTCGACGCTGGCGTCCCTCCCCGTCGCGCGGTGCCTTTCTTACTCCTGGCGTGCAAAAGGAACCACCGGCTTACCGGCCCACCGCCCCGAGCCTTGGCAGCACCGCCGTGAGGCCCTCGCGCAGCCGCGCGGCGTTGGCGGCGCGATCGTGGTCCATCGCCGCGACGCTGAGCGCCTCCGGCCCGAGCCCGTTGGCGAGGTTGTCGACCATGCAGAGGGCGGCGTAGTCGAGGCCGAGCTCGCCGGCGACGATGCACTCGGAGGCGACCGTCATCCCGACCACGGCGGCGTGCGGAGCCATCATCCGGATCTCGGCCGGGGTCTCGAAGCGGGGCCCGATCGTCTGCCAGTAGACGCCGCCGTCGTGGGGGGCCTGGCCGCCGGCCCCCCAGGCGGCGATCACTTCCCCTCGCCAGCGGGCGTCGAACGCCGGCGCCGTGTGGGCGCGCTGGTCTTCGAAGATCGAGAGCCGGAGGTGAAGGGCGATGAAGTCGTCGGGGCAGACCAGGCTGCCGACCGGCAGCTCGGCCCGCAGCGAGCCGACCGAGGAGATCGCCAGGACCCGGTCGCAGCCCTGTTCGAGCAGCGGTCGCAGGTTGGCGACGTGGTCGATCCGGTGCGGAAGGACGTAATCGTCACTGGCGATGTGGCGCTGCACGATCGCCGCCCCGTGCTCGGCCGCCGCCGCGGCGATCTCGCCCCCGCCCGGGCCGAGCGCGTTGCTGCCGAGGATCACCGCCAGTCGTCCCATCGATCGATCCTACGCGCCCTCACCCCGGATCGATGTCGTATCCGTTGCCGCATACCGGCAAGAATGCGACATCGGCGGGCCTCAGGCGCCGCGCCGGGCCCTGAACGCCGCCGCCGCCTCGTCGTGGTCGACGATCGGCGCCGGGTAGTCGAGCCCGGCGAAGCCGTCGAGCAGCCAGGGCCGGTGGACCGCCTTGCCCTCGATGCCCTCCAGCTCCGGCAGGTAGCGGCGGACGTAGTCGCCCTCGGGGTCGAAGCGCTCGGCCTGGCGCAGCGGGCTGAGGACGCGGTTGGGGCGGGTGTCATTGCCGGTCCCGGCCACCCACTGCCAGTTGCCGGCGTTGTTGGCGATGTCGCCGTCGACGAGCAGGTCCCAGAAGTGGGCGGCGCCCGCCCGCCAATCGACGTAGAGGTCCTTGGTCAGGAAGGAGGCGACGGTCATCCGCGCCCGGTTGTGCATGAACCCCTCGGCCGCGAGCTGACGCATCGCCGCGTCCACCACTGGGTAGCCCGTCAGGCCCTGGCGCCAGGCTTCCAGCGTCCGCTGCGAGCGCGACCAGCGGTCGCCGCGCGGACGGTAATCGCGCCGGGGCAGGGACGGGTTGGCGGCCAGCACCTGGTGGTGGAAGTCGCGCCAGCAGAGCTGGCGGACAAAGGGCCCAGCGCCGGGCCGGTCGGCCGCCTCCCGCATCAGCTCCAGCGGCGAGAGGCAGCCGAAGCGCAGGTGGGCGCTGAGCCGCGAGGTGGCGTCGCCGGGCAGGTCGTCGTGGCGCTCGTCGTACTCGCCGAGGCGCTGGCGCAGGAAGGTGCCCATCAGCCGCCGCCCCTCCTGCTCGCCGCCCGGGGCGCGCCGCGGCGAGCAGCTGCCGCTCGTCAGCTTGTCGAGGGCCGGGATCCGCCCGGCAGGGAGGCGGCTCGGAACCGACAGCTTGGGTGGCGCCCCGTGCCCCTGCCGCAGCGGCAGCTCGCTCCAAGCGCGGTGGTAGGGGGTGAAGACCTTGAAGTGATCGCCGCCCTTCGGGGTCACCGCGCCCGGCGGCACGATCGTCGTCCCGGGATGGAGGTGGAATCCGATCCGCTCGGACTTGCAGGCCGCTGCCAGGCGCCGCTCGCGCGCCCTGGCGTAGGCGCTGTAGTCGGCGCTGACGTGCAGTTCCTCCGCGCCGCACTCGAGGGCCACGGCCAGCGCCTCCGCGACGGGGTCTCCCACGCGCATGAACAGCCGCCCGCCCGCGCGGCGCAGCCCGTCGTCGAGGTCGTGCAGCGCCTCGAGCATGAAGGCGACCCGGTTCGGCGCCGCGAAGCGCGAGCCGAGCAGGCGCTCGTCGAGAACGAAGAGCGGCACCGTCCGCCCGGCCGACGCCGCCGCGAACAGGGCCGGGTTGTCGGCGAGGCGCAGGTCGCGGTTGAAGAGGACGACGGCGGTCTTCACTTCGCCTATCGTGACCGCATGGAGGACCGGCCGTCAGGAAGGGACGAGACCGAGGACGAGCGCCTCGACCGCAATCTCGGCGAGCTGCTGCAGGAGCTACGCGTCGCCCTGCCCGGGGTCCAGGTCCTCTTCGCCTTCCTCCTCGCGGTGCCGTTCCAGCAGAACTTCACCAAGATCACGCCGTTCGAGAGAGACGTGTACTTCGCGACCCTGCTGCTGACCGCGACCGCGGCGATCATGCTGATCGCCCCCTCGGCCTACCACCGGCTGACCTTCCACTTCCAGCACAAGCGTCGGCTCGTCTTCCTCGCCAACCGCTTCGCGATCGCCGGACTCGGCTTCCTGGCGCTGGCGATGACCGGCGCGATCATGCTGATCACCGAAGTCCTCTTCGACCCGACGATGACCGCGATCACCACCGCGCTCGCCTTCTCGATGTTCGTCGTCTTCTGGCTGGCGCTGCCGCTGCGGCGCCGGTTCAGGTATCTAGCGGCGGGGCTGCCGCAAGTCGATCTTCCCGAAGACCCCTGAGCTGCTGCTCGAGCTCGCCGAGGAAGGCGAGGTCGGGATACTCGGAGCGCAGCATCTCGGCGTCGGACTCCCAGACCGCGACCTTGACGTCGAGCGGCGCCTTCAGCTCGGCGCCGACCGACTCGCCCTGGTCGGCGTAGACGCGGCGCAGGGCGCGGATGTTGGCGAGTTTGTCGGCGCCGTAGATCGCCAGGGCGTCGCGGCCGGCGGCCAGTGCGGCGGTCCGGTGGAGGTCCTTGCGCCGTTCGTAGTCCTCGGTCTCTTCGGCGTCGGTCAGCGCCGCGACGAGGTCGCCTACCTGGTCGCCGAAGCGCTGCCGCAGCTCCGCCACTTCGGTCTCGCTCTCCTCGACGACGTCATGCAGGAGCGCCGCCGCCAGCACCGTGTCGGAGAAGTCGTGTGCGGCTAGCTGCTCGGCGACCGCCATCGGGTGTTCGATGTAGGGCCGACCGCCACTGCCGTTGCGGATCTGTCCGGCGTGTGCGGTGCGGGCGGTCTCGAACGCTTCGCCGACGAGCGGCGAGCGCTCCGCGGCCGCCTCGATCCGGGTGGTCGACAGCACGCGCGGAAGCGTAACGCTCAGGCGGTGGCGGCTGGGCTCAGCGCCCGCGCCGCGAGCTCGTACTCGGTCCGCTCGGCGCCGATCTCGACCGCGCCGTCGCGGCCACCGAGGTCGACCCAGTCGCGGTTGGCCTGGGCGCCGAGCTCGTCGAGGAACTGGTCGGAGTGCATCGGGTCGTGATGGAAGAGGACGGTCCGCTCGGCCGCGGCGCGGCGGGCGAAGGTGAGCGAGTGGGAGAGGGCCGAGTGGCCCCAGCCGACGTGCGCGGGGTACTCGGCATCGGAGTACTGGCCGTCGTGGATCAGCAACGAGGCGTCGCGGGCGAGGTCGAAGCCGGAGATCCAGTCCTCCTCGAGCTGGTCGAGATCGGCGCCGAGCGCCGGCTCGTGGTCGGGGATGTAGGCCAGCGAGGAGTCGCCGTCGTCGATCCGGTAGCCGAGCGTCGGTCCGCGATGGGAGACCGAGGCGGCGCGGATCCGGGCCGGGCCGATCTCCCACTCGGTCTCCGGGCAGTGGCGGAAGGAGACGTCGCAGGGCAACTCGCGCACCTCGACCGGCGAGAGCGGGGCGGAGATGTAGCGGGCGATGCGGTCGCGCAGCGAGGCCTCGGGCGAGGCCGGCCCCCAGATCACGATCTCGGTCTGCGGCCGGAAGGCCGGAGCGAAGAAGACCAGGCCCTGGATGTGGTCGAGGTGGAGGTGGGTGAGGAGGATGTGCAGCCGCGCCGGCTCGTCGCCGAGCGAGAGGCCGAGGCTGCGGATGCCGCTGCCGGCGTCGAGCGCCAGCAGCGAGCCGTCGGAGAGGGTGACGCCGACGCAGGAGGTGTTGCCGCCGTAGCGGATCGTCTCCGGCCCGGGGGCAGGAATCGAGCCGCGGGTGCCCCAGAGCTTGGCCTTCATCCCGGCCCCGCTCCGTTCTGCCCGCCGCCGGTCGGCCAGAAGAGCGCGATCGCGCCCTGCGAGCCGTGGGCGGTGAGGATCGGGAAGGCGGCGGCCTCGACCTCGTGCAGGCTGCCGTCGGTCGAGCGGATCGTGAATTCGGCGTGGGCGGGGCGGCCGTTGCGCACCGCCTTGACCAGCGGCAGCTCGTCGTAGACCAACTGCGCGCCGCTGTCGTCGAAGGGCCCGAACATCGAACCCCACTCCTGAGGGCCGACCGTGCCCAGCTCCTCGAAGCGCTTGCCCAACAGCAGCCCAGCCGACTCGTTGTAGAAGACGAGGACGCCGCCCTCGTCGACGAGGAAGGCAGGCGTGGAAAGCGCAGACATCAGGTTGCGGGCAAGGATCAACTCCAGCGGCTTTTGCGTCACATCTGACACTTTAGTTTGTGGATTGGGAGCGATCTCAAATTGCCGGGTTTGCACTGCAGAGGGCCAGCTTCGCCAGCCTCGTCGGCTCACCTACCCGATGGCGTGACTTTCGTCACTTAGGTGTGCCTGCGCGGTCCGGCACGGTGCTGGCGGCGAGCTCAGCTCGCACGTCCAGACCTGCTGATCCGTGTGCCCCGTCAGCCGGCGGCTTCGGCCCGGCTGAGACCGGTGCGGGCCCAGAAGCCGAAGAGAACCGGCAGTGCCAGCCCGATCGCGAAGGCGAGGGCGATCAGCGTCGGGTCGCCGGCGATGAAGCCGCGCCCGGCCTCGAGCATCGCCGTCACCGGGTTGACCGAGGCGACCGCGTGGATCCAGCCGCTGAGCAGGCTCAGCGGCACGTAGACGGGGGCGAGGAAGAGGATCAGGAAGACCGGGAACTGCATCAGCGGGCCGCCCTGGATCGAGCGCACCCGCATCGCCACCCCGGCCGCCCACATCGTCGCCGCGACGTTGATCAGTACCGCCAGCGCATAGAGGCCGACGATGTCGACGCCGCTGCCGTCGATGTTCATCCCGGCGACGATGGCGACGACGGTCAGCATCGTCCAGGTGACGAGGGCACGGACCAGCGCCGCCAGGGCGTAGCCGGCGACGATCCCGTTGCGGTTGCTGGCGGCGAGTAGGTAGCGCTGAGCGAACCCGGTCTCGAAGTCGCGAGCGATGCCGAAGCCGGTGAAGACCCCGCCGAAGGCCGCCGACTGGAGCAGGACGAAGACGAACTGGAAGGCGGTGTAGCCGGTCGGGTAGTCGAAGCCGGGGACGTTGGCGATCGCCGAGAGGCCACCGGCGAAGGAGACGAAGAAGAAGAGCGGGAAGATCAGCGCCGGCAGGAAGAAGGCGGGGTTGGTGAGGAAGTTGTGGATGCTGCGCCAGGCGACCGCAAGGGCGATCGTGCGCAGGCCGGGGGTGCGGGGCTCGCTCACGTGCGCACCAGCCTCGTCTTCAGGGCGCCGCCGGCCGCCCACATCCCGATCGCCAGCAGCGCCGCGGCGATCCCGAATCCGAGCGCCAGATCCCCCAGGTTCCAGCCTTCGATCAGCAGCGAGCGGAAAGCCTGCAGCAGGTAGGAAACGGGGTTGGCGGTGGCGATTGCGCGATACCAATCGGTCTGGATCAGTTCCAGCGGTAGCGCCATCGAGGAGAGGAAGAGGAAGACGAAGAAGACCGGGAAGAGGCTCTGCACCGCCTCGCCGGAGCCGGTCCGCAGGGCGGCGAAGAGTCCGATGCTGCCGAAGGCGACGGTGGTCGAGATGGCGAGCAGGACGATCACCAGGGCGCCGCC
>JACDGU010000139.1 GCA_013821475.1 Solirubrobacterales bacterium | reverse complement strand
TCCTCACTTGCCTGACTGGCCGTATCGCCTAGGGCCGTCCGAGATGGCTTTTGGGCCAGCGGCACAAAACGTTCGGAGGAACACCCGACCCCTCCGATGAGTTCTCCACCGAACTTCCCAAGGTCGAGCAGCTCCGTGTAGGAAGAAGCACCCGAGGGACGAGAGCTTCCACTCGGCATCGCGGTAGAGCTTTTCTGCGCTATGCGTGGAGAAGCTCAACCTCAATCCGGTGGGTTGGGGGCCCCCAGTTCGCCTAGTGAATCTTCTCGCCATGCTCGAGCATGGCGAGGAATTTGCGCAGCCGCCGACCCCGCGTCTCCGGCTTCTTGGCGTCGTTGAGGCGGTAGATGACCGCATAGCGGTTGGCGCTGTCGAGGCCGGCGAAGAACCCGGCCGCCTTCGGACTGGCATCGAGCGCGGCCTGCAGGTCGTCGGGAACCTTCGCGGTGCGCTGTCCCTCGTACGCCGCCTCCCAGCGGCCATCCGCTTTCGCCGCCTCGACCTCGGCCCGGCCGGTCGGCCGCATCGTCGCGCTCGCGATCAGCGCTTCGGCCTTGTCGCGGTTGATCCGCGACCACCTGCCGCGTGGCCGCCGCGGCGTGAAGCGCTGCAGGAAGTGGGTCTCGTCGTGGCCGCGCTTCTGGCTGTCGATCCAGCCGAAGCAGAGCGCCTGCTCGAGCGCCTCGGCGTAGGTCACGCTCGGCTCCGGCGCGCCCTTTTTCGCGATCTTCAACCAGAGGCCCTCGGATTCGGCGTGGTTCTTCCCCAGCCAGGCCTCGAACTCGGCGGCGTTCGCGAAGAGGATGATCGGCAGCTCGTCGGCCATCGGGGCGGAGCCTCGCTGGACCTCCGACCGTCCGACCCCTAGAGGCCCGCGGCGTCGGCCAGCAGGTCGACCTGTCCGGGGTCGCTCGCGCATGGGCAGAGAATCAGCTCGTCGCAACCGGCACGCTCGAAGCCCGCCAGGTAGCCCTTCACCGTCTCCCCATCCTTGGCGGCCGAGCCGGCGATGTAGCCGGCGACCTCCGCGCCGAGCCAGGCGTAGTA
Organism: Solirubrobacterales bacterium; assembly: GCA_013821475.1. Classification (GTDB taxonomy): domain Bacteria; phylum Actinomycetota; class Thermoleophilia; order Solirubrobacterales; family 70-9; genus VAYN01. The sequence continues at coordinate 6,014 of JACDGU010000139.1, read as the reverse complement.
GTCGGTCAGGTAGCCGTTGGCGTCGGCCTCGGCGTCGTCCCCGAGCGAGAAGTAGGCCAGGCCCATCAGGCGCGGCTCGCCGTCGCGGCCGGCCGTGGCCCAGGCGTCCCTCGCCTTCGCCGCCATCCCGGCGAATTCTTCGGACGAAGCGCCGCCGGCGATCCAGCCGTCGCCGAACTTGGCGGCCCGCTCGAAGGAGGCGTCAACGGCGCCGCCGACGACGAGCGTCGGCGGGCTGTCGGTCCTGGGCCCCATCTCCTCGCTGGCCCAGGCCTCCTTCATCCGCGCCAGCATCGCGTCCAGTTCTTCGCCACGGTGACCGAGCGGGATGCCGGCGAACTCGAAGTCATCGTCGCGGCCGCCAAGGCCGATCCCCAGGGTCAGCCGTTCGCCGGAGAGCGCGTGCACGCTCAGCGCCTGCTTGGCGAGAACGGCGGCGTTGGCGCGCAGCGGACCGAGCAGGACATTGGTGACGAGCCCGATCCGCTCGGTCACCGCGGCGGCGGCCGTCAGCGCCGTCAGCGGCTCGAAGTTCTGGTAGACGAGCCGGTCGATCGTGCCGAGGCTGGTGAACCCCCGCCCCTCGGCCCGCTTGGCCCACTCGACCAACTGCTCGCCACTGGTGCCCGGCACGGTGTTGGGCAGTCCGATCGAGACGTCCATCTACGTCCTCCTGAAGTCGGGAATCGAGTCAGGCCAACGGTAGCCGACCGGGTGCCGCCGCCGGCAGCTCTGCTTCGAGCCGCGCCAGCGCCGACCGCGCGTACTCGAAGACCCGCCTGTCGCCACTCAGCCGGAAGCGCGAGTTGGCTCCCATCACCACCGCGTAGAGCTCGAAGGCGAAGCGCTCAGGCTGCTCGACGCCGGCGATCTTCGCCTGGCGCACGAGCTCCGCGATCCAGGCGTCGAGCATCGCGGCAATCGCGTCGCGGACGGGGCCGGGCCGGTCGTCGTACTCGGCCGAGGTCGCCCCCCAGAAACAGCCGCCGGCGTAGAGATCGAGGTGGTCGAGGTAGCGCTCGCCCATCGCCCGCAGGCGCGGGGCGCCGTCGGGGGCGCTCAGCGACGGCTCGATCACGGCGCTGCGGAAGCGCTCGGCGGCGGCACCGACCGTCGCCAGCTGCAGCTCCTGCTTGGAGCCGAAGTGGGCGAAGAGACCGCTCTTGCTCATCCGCAGCTCGGCGGCGAGGCGGCCGATCGTCAGGCCCTCCAGCCCCTCCACCGAGGCCAGGTCGACGGCGCGGTCGAGGATCGCGGCGCGGGTCTGCTCCCCCTTCGAAGCCTGCTCTGCAGTCGCGCTCACAGGGTCATCCTATAGAAAAGCACGAACGTTCGTGCAAATCGCATAGGATGCCCGGGCAAAGCATCTGGCACTACAGCGGAGGAGAGACCGATGAGCGACTGCACCGTTATGAAGATCGACGAGATGGAGGCCGTCTACCTCGGCGGCTTCAAGCGGGCCCGGGCCGAGCTCGGCGTCGAGGCGTTCGGGATGCAGGTGATCGACCTGCCACCCGAGTACGAGCATTACCCCGAGCACGACCACACCCACGACAACCAGGAAGAGGTCTTCCTCGTCCTCCGCGGCGGCGGCGAGATCGAGATTGCCGGCGAGCGCTTCCCGTTCGACTCCGAGCGCATGGCCCGGGTGGGCCCGGAGGCCAAGCGCAAGGTCTGGCCAGGAGCCGAGGGAGTGCGGATGGTCGTCCTCAGCGGCGTCCCCGGCGCGGCCTACGAGGCCTCGGAGATCTCCAAGCTCGGCGTTCCCGACCCGATGGCGGCCGGCTAGGAAGGCCGCCGCGGCTCGGTCGGCTGCGCCTCCGGCGGCGGCTCGAACCCCGGGCAGCTGAGCACCGGGATCGGCGGGTAGCGCCGGTAGCGAGGGTCGCTGCGCGAGCGTGCGCAGAGCGAGAAGACCGAGCCGCGGGTGTTGGGCACCAGCCGTTGGTGGCGGCAGCGGTCGCAGAGGCCGTTGCCGCCAGCGCTCACCGCTCCACCTCGACCCGGCGCCTGGCGGCGACGATGATCCGCCGGGTGGCGAGGACGTGGAGGCGGGTGCCGATCACCAGCGTGCGGTACACGGCTCCCTTCAGCCCGGGGAACTCGGCCCGCGTCTCGGCGCGCAGCCGGCTGCGCTGCGGAGAGATCTCATCGAGGCGGAAGATCAACGCGTAGTTGGAGAAACGGTGGCTGCCGGCGAGCGCCAGCTCGGTGGGAGCGTCGGCTGCGGCGACGTGAAAGCCCGGCAGCGCCGAGCCCTCTGCCAGCGGGCGCGGTCCCGAGGGCTCGACGTCCTCACAGCCGAGCAGCCGGGCGAACCGCGGCGCGGTGCCGGAGGAGACCGTCGCCTCGACCACGTGCGCGAGCGCGTCCCATGCCTTCTGGCTGGGTGCGGCGATCTCGACTGAGTGTTCGTCGACGTATGGCAGTCGTTCGTGGGCAGCGCTGATCCTTGGATGCTATTTGCGCGGTTCGCCGGGCCGGCTGCCGCCTTGGAGACGGCTAGCTTTGGTGTGTGAACCCGACCGCCACCCTGTTCGACGCCGATGCGGCCTCCTACACGGGCACGGTTGAGGTCATCGGGGTGATCTTCCGCGCCGAGGACGACGGCTACGCGGTGCTCGAGGTGCAGGAGACGGAGTCCGGCGAAGGCTTCGCCCTGGTCGGCCCGGTCGCCCACCTCGGCGCCGGCGACCGCGCCGAAGTCAGCGGCGAGTGGCAGACGCACAACCGCTACGGGCGCCAGCTGCGGGCGCAGGGAGCGCTGCCGCTCGATCCGGCCGACCGCGAGGGCCAGGTCGCCTACCTCACCTCGCTGCGCCACATCGGACCCGCCCGCGCGGAACGGCTCGTCGACGAGCTCGGCGAGGGGGTCCTGCAGACGATCGCCGCCGACCCGCAGCGCGCCTTCGCCTCGCTGCGCGGGGTCAGCGCCAACCAGGCCGCCGCGGCGACCGAATCCTGGCACGCCAGCCGCGCCGTCCGCGACCTCCACGTGCAGCTGGCGCCGCACGGGCTCGCGCACCTGGCGGCGCCGATCCACGCCCGCTACGCCGAGCGCTCGATGACGATCCTGCACGAGGACCCCTACCGGCTGACCGAGATCGACGGCGTCGGCTTCGCCCGCGCCGACAAGATCGCCCTCGCTGCCGACGTGCCGCCGGAGTCGAGCCGCCGCGCCCAGGCGGCCGCCGTCTACGCGCTGGTCGAGGCCGAACAGCAGGGCAACAGCTATCTGCCGCTCGAGGAGCTGACCGGGCGCACCGCGCGGCTGATCGGCGTGGCGCCCGATCCCGAGGTCCTGGTCGAGGCACGCGGCCTGACCGAGGACGAGGGCCGGATCTACCGCGAGCTGACCCGCGAGAGCGAGATCGCCGTCGCGGCGACGCTGATGCGGCGCACCGCCGCTCCTCCCCACCTCGACCACGACCCCGGCGAGAACCCGGGCGCCCGGCTTACCGACGAGCAGTGGGCGGCCGTGCGCGGCGCCTTCTCGGCTCGGATCTCGGTCCTCACCGGTGGCCCCGGCGTCGGCAAGACCGAGTGCACCAAGGAGATCGTCGCCGAGGCGGAAGCGGCCGACGCGACGATCGCCCTCTGCGCCCCGACCGGCCGCGCGGCGCGGCGGATGGAGGAGGCGACCGGGCACGAGGCGAAGACGATCCACCGCCTGCTCGAGTGGCGGCCCGGGAGCGAACCGACCTACCGTCCCGGCCACCCGCTGCCTGCCTCGCTGGTGATCGTCGACGAGTCCTCGATGCTGAACCTGCGCCTGGCCGAGGTGCTGCTCGGCGGCCTCGCGGAGACGACCCACATCGTCTTCGTCGGCGACGCCGACCAGTTGCCGCCGATCGGTGCCGGCAAGCCCTTCGAGGACCTGATCGACTCCGGCGCGGCGCCGGCGGTGCGACTGACCCAGATCTTCCGCCAGGCGGCGCGCTCGATGATCACCACCGCCGCCCACGAGATCAACCAGGGCCGCCTCCCCCACTTCGAGCCGGCCGAGGACCAGGACCGCGACTTCTTCTTCATCGACCGGCCCAGCCCCGAGCGGGCGCTGGAGACGGTGGTCGAGGTCGTCGCCGAGCGGGCGCCGAAGAGCTTCGGCGTCGATCCGATCCGCGACGTCCAGGTGCTGGCGCCGATGTACCGCGGCGCGGTCGGGATCGACGCCCTCAACGAGCGCCTGCAGAAGCGGCTCAACGCCGACGGCAAGCGGGCGCTGAACGACCGCTTCCGGATCGGCGACCGCCTGATCCAGACCCGCAACTCGCACGAGCTGGGCCTGATGAACGGATCGATCGTCTTCCTCCGCCGCGACGAACCGGAAGAAGAGGCGATCGTCGTCGACACCGACGACGGCGGCTCACTGGTCATCCCCTACGGCGAGACGGCGACGCTACGCCTCGCCTACGCGATCTCCGTCCATAAGGCGCAGGGCTGCGAGGTGCCGGTCGTCGTCGGCGTCTGCCACCGCTCGCACTCGCGGATGCTGACCCGGCCGCTGCTCTACACGGCGATCACCCGGGCGCGCAAAAGCTGCGTCCTGGTCGGGGACCGGGCGGCGCTCGGGACCGCGGTTCAGCGCGACGACGGCGGCGGCCGCCACTCGGGACTGGCAGAGCGGCTGCGCGCTCGCCCAGGGGCGACTACGACTGGGCCGGTGGCTGGGGCTCGCTGAAGGTGCTCGGTTTCGCCAAAGCCGCCGCGACGGCCGCGCCGTAAGGCGGCGGCGTTGTGGGACCCTGGCCGGTAGCCAGGTGAGCAGCAAGGACAAAGCCGGGGATTCGGAGGGTCGGGAAGAGGCACGCCGGCGTCCGCAACTGCCGCTGCTCGAGATCGGAATGACGGTCGCCGGGATCGTCCTGCTGGCGGCGCTGGTGCTCGGCATCCCGCCCCTGCGTCACGCGGTCGAAGCGGCGCTGCACGGCGACTCGACCGAAGTCCACGACCAGATCGACAAGCTCGGCGTGGCCGGACCGCTGCTGATCGTCGCCCTCGCCCTGATCCACTCGGTGGTGATCTATCCGGCCGAGATCGTCAACGCTGCCGCCGGGTTCGTCTACGGCTTCTTCCCAGCGGTTGCGATCGTCACCGTCGCCTGGATGCTCTCGGCGCTGCTCTGTTACGCGGTCGGCACCAGGGTCGCGAGGCCGCTGCTGGATCGCTGGTTCGGGGTCGAGCGCTTCGAGCGCTTCGAGCGCATGATCGAACGTGGCGGCATCCCCCTGCTGCTGGCGCTGCGACTGATCCCGATCGTCCCTTTCAGCCTCGTCTGTTATGCGGCGGGCGCCGCCCGGGTGCCGCTCTGGCGCTTCGTCTGGACGACCCTGGTCGGGTACATGCCGGTCACCGCCCTGGCGGTCTACTTCGGGACCAGGCTGGAAGGCCTGAAGTTCACCGACCCGCTCGTACTCGGCTCGATCGTGGCGCTGCTGGCGCTGATCTTCGTCGGCAACTGGATCGTCCGCCGGCAGGCCGCCTCCGACGACGCCGAGGTCAGCCGACCGGCTTGACCCGGAAGCTGAAGACCGCGGCGGTGGCGTCGAGCAGGCCGGCCGCGTTCCGCGCCTCGACCCGGACCATGTGGGCGCCGATCGCGAAGCTGCGCGCCAGCCCGGCGCCGCAAACCCGATATCCACCGCGATCGACCGCGCAGAGGAACGTCGCCGGCGACTGATCGGAGGCAAAGCGGAAGGCCACGCGGGCGGTCCGCCCACGGGTGCGGACCAGCCGCGGCGGGTGCCACTTGAAGGACGTGGTCGGGGCCGCAGCCGGCGTCGGCGTCGGGGTCGGCGTCACGATCGGGGTGAGGGGAGTCGGCGTCGGGCTGGGTTCGGGTTCGGGCGGCGACAGTGGCGCGGCGCAGGCGAGTGGGGTGACTTCCGATTCCGGCAGCAACAGCGTTTCGACCGCGCCTTCGGCTTCGATCAGGCCGGCCCCGACCGCGCACTGGCCGGAGGTGCCGATCGCCACGGCCGAAGCCCGCAGCGCGGCGGCGACCCGCGCCGGGG
>JACDGU010000138.1 GCA_013821475.1 Solirubrobacterales bacterium | reverse complement strand
CAGACACTCAGCACGAAGTGCGTCTGGGAGACCCCACCCCGGGCCCCTTTTCGCACCGCTTAGATCAGGCCCAGCTGGCCGACCGCGTCGCGCTCCTCCTGCAGCTCCATCACGCTGGCATCGATCCGTTGGCGGGAGAAGTCCGGAACCTCGAGGCCCTGGACCACCGACCACTCGCCGCCGCTGCACTGGCAGGGGACGCCGCAGACGACGCCCTCGCCGATGCCGTAGGAGCCATCGGCCGGAACCGCCATCGAGACCCAGTCGCCCTCGGGAGTTCCCAGCACCCAGTCGTGGATGTGGTCGATCGCCGCGTTGGCGGCGGAGGCGGCGCTGGAGGCGCCGCGGGCGGAGATGATCTCGGCGCCGCGTTTGGCGACCCGGGGGATGAACTCGTCGCCGATCCAGGCTTCATCGTCAACCGCGTCCCAGGCGCTGTCGCCCTCGACCTTGGCGTTGACCAGGTCGGGGTACTGGGTGACCGAGTGGTTGCCCCAGGTGGTCATGTTGGTCACCGCGGTAACCGGCTTGCCGAGCTTGTTCGCGACCTGGGTGATCGCCCGGTTGTGGTCGAGGCGCATCATCGCCGTGAACCGCTCACGGGGGACATCTGGCGCGTTCGACATCGCGATCAGGCAGTTGGTGTTGGCCGGGTTACCGACGACCAGGACCTTGACGTCATCTGCGGCGACGGAGTTGATCGCTTCGCCCTGCGGCTTGAAGATGCCGCCGTTGGCCTCGAGCAGGTCGGAGCGCTCCATGCCGGGACCGCGCGGACGGGCGCCGACCAGCAGCGCGATGTTGGCGCCGTCGAAGGCCTGCTTGGGGTCGTCGCTGATCTCCACCCGGTGCAGCAGCGGGAAGGCGCAGTCGTCGAGCTCCATCGCGGTGCCCTCGGCTGCGCTGAGGGCGTCGGGAATCTCAAGCAGGCTGAGCTCGACGGGAGTGTCGGGGCCGAGCATCTGGCCGCTGGCGATGCGGAACAGCAGCGCGTAGCCGATCTGACCGGCCGCGCCGGTGACGGTGACCTTTACGGGGGTGCTCACGGTTGGGTTCTCCTCGGAATTGGGGTTTGGGACCGCTAAGCCATCGCCTGCTTGAGGTTCTCGTCGATCGAGGCCAGGAAGTCCTGCGTGGTCTGGAACTCCTGGTCGGCGCCGACGAGCAGCGCGAGGTCTTTGGTCATCTTGCCGCTCTCAACGGTCTCTATGCAGACCCGCTCGAGCGTCTCGGCGAAGGCGGTGACCGCGGGGGTCTCGTCCATCCGCCCGCGCGCGGCGAGGCCGCGGGTCCAGGCGAAGATCGAGGCGATCGGGTTGGTCGAGGTCGGCTTGCCTTCCTGGTGCCGGCGGAAGTGGCGGGTGACGGTGCCGTGTGCGGCCTCGGCCTCCACGGTCTTACCGTCGGCGCTCATCAGCACGCTGGTCATCAGCCCGAGCGAGCCGAAGCCCTGGGCGACGGTGTCGGACTGGACGTCGCCGTCGTAGTTTTTGCAGGCCCACACGTAACCGCCCTCCCACTTCAGAGCGGCGGCGACCATGTCGTCGATCAAGCGGTGTTCGTAGGCGATCTCGGCAGCCTCGAAGTCGGCCTTGAATTCGGACTCGTAGACCTCGGCGAAGATGTCTTTGAAGCGGCCGTCGTAGCCCTTGAGGATCGTGTTCTTGGTCGAGAGGTAGACCGGGTAGCCGCGGTCGAGGCCGTAGCGCATCGAGGCCTGGGCGAAGTCGCGGATCGAGTCGTCGAGGTTGTACATCGACATCGCGATGCCGCCGCTGGGGAAGTCGTAGACGTCGAGCTCGATCGGCTCCGAGCCGTCCTTAGGGGTGAAGGTCAGGGTCAGCGAGCCCGCGCCGGGGACGACCATGTCGCTCGCCCGGTACTGGTCGCCGAAGGCGTGGCGGCCGATCACGATCGGCTTCGTCCAACCCGGCACCAGGCGCGGCACGTTGGAGATCACGATCGGCTCGCGGAAGATGACGCCGCCGAGGATGTTGCGGATCGTCCCGTTCGGCGAGCGGTACATCGCCTTCAGGCCGAACTCCTCGACCCGCGCCTCGTCAGGGGTGATCGTCGCGCACTTGACGCCGACCCCGTGCTGCTTGATCGCGTTGGCCGCATCGACGGTGATCTGGTCCTCGGTCGCGTCGCGGGCCTCGATCCCGAGGTCGAAGTACTCGAGCTCGATGTCGAGATAGGGAAGGATCAGCTGCTCTTTGATGAACGACCAGATGATGCGGGTCATCTCGTCGCCGTCGAGCTCGACGACAGGGTTCCTGACCGGGATCTTGGCCACGGCCGCAGACTATTGAAACGGCGAGCCCGGACCACCGCAGAGGCGCTGTTCTATGTTGGAGCACTCCCTTGCGCAAAGGAGTGAACCGTGGTTCACTCCTTTGGTGGCCTACCGAGCGACGACCCGGACCGAAGCGCGCCGCGACGCCGTGCGCTCGCGCCTGGTCGACTCCGCCGCCGAGCTGATCGCCGGCGGCGGCTACGGCGAGGCGACGATCGTCCGCGTCGCCGAGCGAGCCGGGGTCGCGGTCGGCACCGTCTACCGCCACTTCCCCTCGAAGTCGGAGCTCTTCGCCGAGGTCTTCCGCGAGGCCTCCCAGCGCGAGGTCGACGCGATGGCGGCGGCGATGAGCGCCGAGCTGCCCGCCGCGGCCCGGATCGCCGCCGGGATCGAGACCTTCGCCCGCCGCGCGCTGCGCGCCCGCCGCTTCGCCTGGGCGCTGCTGGCCGAGCCGATCGATGCCGGCGTCGAGGCCGAGCGCCTCGCTTTTCGCCGCGCCTACCGCGACCAGCTGGCCGCCGTCCTGCGCGAGGGCGTCGCTGCCGGAGAGCTTCCCTCACAGGACCCGGACGTCGCTGCGGCGGCGCTGGTCGGGGCGATCGGAGAGGCGCTGGTCGGACCGCTATCGGCACCTGGCGGCGACGACGGGGCCGAGGCGACGATCGCCGCCCTGGTCGAGTTCTGCGAACGCGCAATCGGAAAGGAAAGAGCCCTTGTCGACGCTTGAGACCCGCACCGCCTCCACCCACGAGGTCACCAACCAGCCACCGCCGCTGACCGACTACAACGTCTTCGAGGCCGACAGGCCGCTGGTCGAGGCGGTGCGGCGCGAGGGGGCCGAGTGGGCGCAGGCGCGGATCTCGGCGGTCGGCGCCCTGGCCGGCAGCGAGCCGGTCCGCGCCCTCGGTGCGCAGGCGAACGAGAACCCGCCGAAGCTGCGCACCCACGACCGCTTCGGCAACCGCGTCGACGAGGTCGAGTTCCACCCCGCCTGGCACGAGCTGCTGGGGATGGCTGTCGAGCACGAACTGCACTGCTCGCCCTGGAAGGACCCGCGCCCCGGCGCCCACGTCGCCCGCGGCGCCGCCTTCATGTGCATGTCGCAGGCCGAGGCCGGGATCGGCTGCCCGATCTCGATGACCTACTCGGTGATCCCGGCGTTGCGGTCCCAGCCCGAGCTCGCCGCCGAGTGGGAGCCGCGCTTCCTCTCCCCCAGCTACGACCCACGCAACGCGCCCGCCCCCGGCAAGACCGGCGCCCTGGCGGGCATGGGGATGACCGAGAAGCAGGGCGGGACGGACGTTCGCGCCAACTCCAGCCTCGCCCGCCCGGTCAACGGCGGCGGCCCCGGCTCCGAGTACGAGCTGAGCGGCCACAAGTGGTTCATGTCAGCGCCGATGTGCGACGCCTTCCTCGTCCTCGCCCAGGCCGACGGCGGCATCTCCTGCTTCCTCTTCCCGCGCTGGACGCCCGACGGCGAGCGCAACCGCTTCCGCCTGCAGCGGCTGAAGGACAAGCTCGGCAACCGCTCCAACGCCTCCAGCGAGGTCGAGTTCGACTGCGCCGCGGCCTGGCTGGTCGGCGAGGAGGGGGCCGGAGTGCGGACGATCATCGAGATGGTCAACCACACCCGCCTCGACTGCGTGATGGGCGGCGCGACCGGGATGCGCGCCGGGGTCGCGCAGGCGATCCACCACGCCGAACATCGCTCCGTCTTCGGCACCTTGCTCAGCGAGCAGCCGCTGATGCGCAACGTCCTCGCCGACCTCAGCGTCGAGTCGGAGGCGGCGACGATCTCGGCGATGCGTCTGGCCCGCGCCTACGACGAGGCGCTGGGCGGCGACGAGGAGGCCCAGAACCTGAAGCGGGTCGCCAACGCCGTGCTCAAGTACTGGATCTGCAAGCGGGCGCCGATGCACGCCGGCGAGGCGCTCGAGTGCCTCGGCGGTAACGGCTACGTCGAGGAGTCCGGGATGCCGCGGCTCTTCCGCGAGAGCCCGCTGAACTCGATCTGGGAGGGCTCGGGCAACGTCCAGTGCCTCGACGTCCTGCGGGCGATGATCAAGAGTCCCGCCTCGCTCGAGGCCTTCTTCGCCGAGGTCGGCGAGGGCGCGGTGTCCGAGCCGCGGCTCGCGGCATACGCCACCGACCTGCGCGACGAGGTGCCGGGAGACGTAGCCACGATCGAGACCCGGGCGCGGCGGATCGTCGAGAGGATGGCCCTCGCCCTGCAGGGATCGCTGCTCGTCCGCTACGGCGACCCGGCGGTGGCCGACGCCTTCTGCGCTTCGCGGCTGGATCGCGACTGGGGCCAGGCCTTCGGCACGCTGCCGGCGGGCGTCGACTTCGGCCGGATCATCGAGCGCCACCGGCCGGCGATCGCCTAGCCCCGGGTCGAGCTTCCCCGTCCGAGAGGCCTGCGGCTCTCTGCTCGAGCAGGCGGGCAACGCGTTCGAGCACACGATCTGGTTCGCGCCCAAGCCTGTAGCCGGTGACGCGGGTCAGCTCGACGCCGGCAAGCTTGAGGTCCTCGTCGCGCAAGCGGTCCGCCTCGAAGGAACGGTGGCTCCCGTGGGTCTCGAAGACGTCCAGTTCGACCGCGAAACGCAGGTCCGGCCAGTAGACGTCGAGCTCGAAGCCGGCCACGTTGTAGCCGGTGGCCGGGGTCGCGATTCCGGCCTCGATGAGTAGGCCCAGGAATCGCCGCTCCAGTCCCGAGCGAGTGAACGCCGGCGGTGCGTAGAGATCGACGGCACGGCGAAGACGGGAGGCACCGTGGTGTCCCCGGTTACGCGCGAGCACGGACTCGAACTCCGGCAGGTGGATCAGCTTCAGCTCCTCGGCGCGCTGCAGGAGACGCTCAAGGCTCGCGGGACGAATCCGGGGCGCCAGGTCGAGCGCGGTCCGTGCGACAGAGGTGACGGGGATCCCGTCCTCCATGGCTCGGTCGGCGTCGGTGAGCGTCTGTGAATGGTGGACGCAGAGCGGGGCCCGCCGCTTTCGCCGAACGGAAGTCGTGACGTGAACCGGGACGGGCTGGGTGGAGAGGAGGCCCCACAGCCAGGCGGCGGAGTAGTGGCTCAGCAATGCGTTCGAGTCACAGGCGAGAACTCCCGCGAGGCAGCGACCATGCAGCGAGAGCTCCGTGTGTCCCACGGCGTAGACGCCCTGGTGCAGTCGGTGCAATCGCCCAGCCATCGCCGCACGCTCGACCGACGCATGCGAGTAGCCCAGGCCGCAAAGCTGACGGATCGAAACCACACCGTGCTGGCGGGCCGCCAACTCAGCGAGCCTCTGCCCGGGCGGTTGAGCTTTTCCACGCATAGCGAAGAAAAGCTCAACCGCGCCCTGACTCTCCCCCCACCTGCTGCTGTTCGTCCCTGAGGGCTAGTTCGACGCTGCGGCGGCGTCACGGAGGGCGCGGCCGACCTGCTCGACGGTGATCACGCCGCTGAGGCGTCCGTCGGCGTCGACGGCCATCAGCGCGCCGAGGCGACGCAGGTTCTGGTTGTTGAGGAGCGAGTCCAGCGGGGTGTCGTCCCTGATGAAGAGGGCGCGGTCGTGGTCGACCAGATCGGAGACGCTGGAGCTGGCGCGAGAGACCTCGGGGACCTCGTCGGCGCGGTCGCGTTCGAGCAGGCCGAGGAAGCCGTGGGCGGCGTCGACGACCGGGAACCAGGGCCAGCGGTAGCGCAGGAAGTACTCGTCGAGTGCCTTCTCGACGCTGATCTCGCCGGGGATCGTGACCGGCTCGCGGTCCATCACATCGGCGACGAGGACGTCGCCGATGCGGTCGGTCAGCGCGGTCTGCATCGCCGCGCCGCGGGCGCCGCCGTTGATCACCATCCCGATCAACGCCAGCCAGACGCCGGAGAAGATGTCGCCGCTGGCGAGCAGCAGCAGGCCGGCGCCGATGAAGAGATAGGCGAAGACGCGGCCGAGATTGGCGGCGTAGCGGGTCGCCAGGTTGCGGTTGCCGGTCCGCCACCAGATGAAGGAGCGGGCGATGCGGCCGCCGTCCATCGGGAAGGCCGGCAGCAGGTTGAAGACGAGGACGAAGGCGTTGATCGCCGCCAGCCAGGCGAGCATCGAGACGATCCCGGAGACGCCGGCAGCGGTGTGGAATTCGAGCCCGACCCGGAGCGCGTGGCCGAACTCGCCGACGCCCGCGGCGGCGGTGCCGATCGCGCTGGCGAGGATGACGATCGCCAGCGTCACCAGCGGGCCGGCGACGGCGACCTCGAACTCGGTCGCCGGGCTGTCGGACTCACGATCCATGCGGGCGACGCCGCCGAAGATCCAGAGCTGGATGCTGGAGATCCCGATCCCCTTGCGCAGCGCCGCGAAGGCGTGGCCGAGCTCGTGCAGGACGATCGAGCCGAAGAAGCCGACGGCGCTGGCGACGGCGAGCGCGAACGGCGCCGCCGCGGTGCTCGATTCGCCAAGCGTTTCGCCGAAGCGCTGCGACATGGTCAGGATCAGGAAGAAGAAGATCAGGAACCAGGACCAGTCGACTGAGATCCTGATCCCGCGAACGTGAAAGAGAGTGAAGGAGCCGCCTCCGAGCATTCCTCAATGGTAAGCGGGTACGTTCACGGCTGATGGCGGATGAACGGGATTGGCTGCGAGAGCGCCTCGAGGAACTAGAGCGGATCGACCGCCCCTCGGCCTCCGAGGGTGAGCGCCGCGCCGCCGAGTGGCTGGTCGAGCGCTTCGCCGAGCTCGGCGCCGAGGCGCGGATCGAGGCCGAGCCGGCGCACGGGACCTACTGGTGGCCGCTCGGGATCGGCGCCGGGCTGGGCGCCCTGGGGGCGATCGCGGCCCTGCGC
>JACDGU010000137.1 GCA_013821475.1 Solirubrobacterales bacterium | reverse complement strand
GCCTTCGGCGGCTACGAGATCGGCACCAGCGGCTCGGGCAGCAGCGGTCCCAGGACGGTCGCCGTCGTCCCCGCCACCCCGAGCGGCGTCGGCGCGAAGGTGCTGAAGGAAGACGACAAGGGCGAAATCCGCCTCGCCGACGTGCAGAGCCTGCCTCAAAACAGGGTGCTCGAGGCCTGGGTGCGCCGCGACGGCGAGGTCGAACCGGTGAAGGCGCTGTTCGTGCCCAACGGTGAAGGCGAAGCCTCGACGACGCTCGGCGACCTGCACGGGGTGGACCTGGTGATGGTCACGACCGAGCCCTCCGGGGGCAGCAGGGCGCCGACCTCGGCGCCACTCGTCGAAGTGCCGATCAAGCAGTCCTGAGGACGCCCCAGGCTCGCGTTCGGGACGTCCTGGGGCACGACACCTAGCGGCCGTAACGATCCGAAGACAGCACCAGCTGCTCCGGGATCGCCGCCCGCGGCGGCGGCGCCGGGTCGGCGCGGACCGAGACGGTCTCGGCGACGCTGCGGCTGACCTCGTGGTTGCCCTCGGCGGATCGGATCGTGACGCTGTCGGGATCGGAGCTCTCGAGCTTTCCGTCCAGCCCCGGTTCGAGGCCGGCGGCGCGCAGGTAGTGGAGCAGCTCCTCGGCCTCGTTCTCGAAGCGCAGCACGGTGACGTCGGCGCCGACGGCGACATCGGCCAGCAGCGAGCCCTGCTCGCGGATGCCCTCGACGATCGGGTGGCCGTGGGGGCAGGTGGTGGCGTCGCCGATCGCGGCGCGCATCCGCTCCTCGAGCACCGGCGACATCGCGTGCTCGATCCGCTCGGCCTCCTCGTGGACCTCGTCCCAGGGGATGCCGAGGACGTCGGTGAGGAAGCGCTCGATCATCCGGTGGCGGCGGACGATGTGGCTGGCGTGCTCGCGGCCGGACTCGGTGAAGGTGAGCGATTTGTTCGGGTTGCGGGCGACGTAGCCGTCGTCGACGAGGCGGCCGACCATTTCGTGCACGGTCGGGGGCGAGAGCTGCATCGCCCGGGAGATGTTGGCGCCGGTCATCGGCAGCCCGGCCTCCTCCAGCCAGAACATCGTCTCCAGATACTCCTGCTCAGCGACGGTCGCGGTCTCCGCGGGCAAACCATTCCTCCTAGCTCAGGTCGAGCAGCGATCTTAACCGGCGGTTGCCTCAGCGGCCCTCCATCAAGGCCGAGACGACCGCCTCGTAGAAGCCGTCGCCCATGCTCCCTTCGGTGACGGTGACGTTGTCCCAGCTGCCGAGCGCCGAGCGGATCCCGGCGTCGCGCTCGGGGCCGTTGGCGACGACGAAGAAGCGGCCGACCGCGGCGGCGACCTCGAGGTCCTCGACCGAGTCGCCGACGGCGATGCACTCGGCCGGGTCGTAGCCGCGGACGCGGGCGTGAGCGGCGACGGCGGCGGCCTTGCTGACCTGGCGCGGGACCAGGTGGTAGGCGTGGGTGCGGCCCTCGATCGCCGGCATCGGCGTGCCGATCGCGCCGTTGTCGAGCAGCCGCAGGTCGTCGTCGCCGTGCTCGCCGAGCAGGGCGTTGGCCTCGTCGATGTCGACCTTGCCGCGGAAGAGGTGGGAGAGGACGCGACCGTGGTGCCAGGGCGAGTGATATTCGAGCCGCCCGGGGAAGTGGTCGAAGAGCAGCTTCGGAACCCCGCGCTCCTCGATCTGCTCGTAGATCGTGCCCTCCTCGCTGGGTGCAATGTCCCCGGTCATCAACGTCGTCTCGCCCTCGATCGCGAAGGCCGAGCCGGCCTCGTAGATGTAGGAGCGCTGGCCCATCAGCCGCGCCGCCTCGTGGACCTGGGGCTCGCGCCGGCCGGACATGATCACGACCTCGGCTCCGGCCCGGGCGCAGGCCTCGAGCGCGCGTGCCTGCGACATCGAGAAGGCACCGTCGGCGTCGAGGAAGAGCGCCCCGCCCTGGCCGAGCAGGGTCCCGTCGAGATCGGTGTAGACGCAGCGGAGTGGCATTGGCCCGGTCGCTACCGTAGCGACGATGAACTGGCGGCTGACTGACAGGACCCTCGAGCTGGAGCAGCCGCTCGGCGCCGGGATCGTCAACGTCACCGTCGATTCGATGTTCGAGGGGGCGCGCAGCGGCACCCCTGCGCAGGCTGTCGCCGACGGGCTGGCGCTGGTCGAGGCCGGGTTCGAGATGCTCGACGTCGGCGCCGTCGCCGCCAAAGCGGGCCCGCCGGTGACGGCCGACGACGAGGCGGCGGCGCTGGTGCCGGCGATCGAAGGGTTGGCGAGGCGATCGCGTGGTTCCTTTGACACGCATGAGGTGCAAAGGGAACCATGGGATGCGGGTCGGGTCCCGATCTCCGCCGACACCTTCTCGGTCGAGGTCGCGCGGCGGGCGCTGGCGGCGGGCGCCGTCGCCGTCAACGACATCGGCGGCGGCTCGGAGGAGATGTTCGACCTCGTCGCCGGCACCGGCTGCGGCTACGTCCTGATGCACATCGAGGGGCCGCCTCGGGTCGACCGCCCCTGGCGCGAGTACGGCGACGTCGTCGACCACCTCAAGGCTTGGTTCGAGGGGAGAGTCGAGCTGGCGCGCGAGCTTGGCGTAGCGGAGGAGCAGATCGCGATCGACCCCGGACTCGACTTCGACCTCAGTCCCGAGCAGGACCTCGAGATCCTGCGCCGGCTCGGCGAGCTGCGCTCGCTGGGCCGGGCGCTATACGTCTCGCTCTCGCGCAAGGACTTCATCGGCGCCGTCCTGGCCGGGTCGTGGGAGGGACGGCTGCCGCCGTCGGAGCGCGAGTGGGGAACGGTCGCTGCGGTGGCACTGGCGGTCCGCGAGGGCGCCGACGTCCTTCGCATCCACGATCGCTCCTCGCTGCAGGCGATGCGGATCGCCGGGCGGATTGCGCGACCGCAGCGGAGTGTTGCCTGATGGCAGGCGCCAGCCTCTTGGAGAACCCTTGGTCGGTCGCGATCGAGCCGGCGCGGCGCGATGGGCGGATCGTCGCCGGGAGCTCCGAGCGGGAGCGCGGCGCGCGGCCGGTGGCGCTGCCGGACTCGCTCGACCCGGCCTTTGCGCAGACGCTGCGGCGGGGGGGGATCGAGAAGCTCTACACCCATCAGCTCGAGGCCTACGAGGCGGCGGCGCACTCGAACCTGGCGATCACCAGCGGCACCGCCTCGGGCAAGAGCCTCGCCTTCAACCTGCCGGTGCTCGACGGCATCGCCCGCGATCCCAAGCGCCGCGCCCTCTACCTCTACCCGACCAAGGCGCTGGCCCAGGACCAGGCGCGCAAGCTGGCGCAGTTGCGGCCGCCGGGGCTGCGCGAGGCGATCTACGACGGCGACACGCCGAAGGAAGAGCGGCCCGCGATCCGGCGCCGCAACAACCTTGTCCTCACCAACCCCGACATGCTCCACGTCGGGCTGCTGCCCCACCACAAAGGCTGGGGGGACTTCCTCGCCAACCTCGGCTGGGTGGTCGTCGACGAGGCCCACACCTACCGCGGCGTCTTCGGCTCCCACGTCGCCAACGTGCTGCGGCGGCTGCGGCGGGTGGCTCGCGCCTACGGCTCCGAGCCGCGCTTCCTGCTCGCCTCGGCGACGATCGCCAACCCGATCGAGCTCGCCGAGCGGCTCGTCGGCACCCCGTTCCAGCTGATCGACGACGACGGCGCCCCGCGGGCCGGGCGCGAGGTGGCGATGTGGAACCCGCCGCTGCTCGACAAGGCGAACGGGACCCGGCGCTCGGCGCTCTCGGAGGCGGCCGACCTGCTGGCCGAGCTGGTCTCCCAGAACGTGCGGACGATCTGCTTCCTCAAAAGCCGCCGCGGGATCGAGCTGATCCAGCGCTTCGCCCGCGAAAACCTCGAGCGCCGCGGCAAGCCCGGGCTGGCGGCCCGGATCGCGCCCTATCGCGGCGGCTACACGCCCCAGCAGCGGCGGGCGATCGAGGACCGGCTCAGCTCCGGCGAGCTGCTGGCGGTGGTCGCCACCGACGCGCTGGAGCTGGGGATCGACGTCGGCGAGCTCGACGCGGCGATCTGCGTCACCTTCCCCGGCACCGTCGCCAGCCTGCGGCAGATGTGGGGCCGGGCGGGGCGCCGCCGCCGCGGGCTGGCGGTCTACGTCGCCGGCCAGGATGCGCTCGACCAGTTCTTCTGTCGCCACCCGGAGGAGTTCCTCGAGCGCCCGGTCGAGGCGGCGATCCTCGACCACGACAACGACCAGATCGCCTCCCGGCATCTGATCGCAGCCGCCTACGAGCTGCCGCTGAGCGACGCCGACGAGGAGTTCTTCGGGCCCGGCTTCAGGCCGCGGGCGGAGCGGCTGCTGGCGGCGGGGGAGCTGCGCACCGCCGCCGGCCGGCTGCTGCCGCGCCGCAGCGACTTCGTCGCCTCGCGGATCCCGCTGCGCTCGGCCTCCTCGGACTCGGTCGCGGTGATCGAGCGCGAGGCGGGGGAGATGCTCGGCCTGGTCGAGGCCGAGCGGGCTTTCACCACGATCCATCCCGGCGCGATCTACCTCCACCTCGGGCGCTCCTACGAGGTCGAGCGGCTCGACATCTCCGAGCGCCGGGCGCTGGTCTCCGAGTTCGACGGCGACTGGTACACGCGGCCGAAAAAGGAGACCGAGATCTACATCGAGCGCACGCTCGAGCAGCGCCAGGTCGCGGGGGTGCAGCTCAACTTCGGCGAAGTCTCGGTGACCGAGCAGGTGATCGCCTTCCAGCGCGTCTCGATCTCCGAGCAGGAGCCGATCGACATCGTCGCGCTCGAGCTGCCGGAGCAGAACTTCCTCACCCAGGCGCTCTGGTACGTGCTGCCCGACCGGCTCAGCGGGGCGCTCCCGCCCGACGTCCTGCTCGGCTCCCTGCACGCCACCGAGCACGCCCAGATCGCGGTCCTGCCGCTGATCGCGATGTGCGATCGCTGGGACATCGGCGGCCTCTCGACCAACGTCCACTTCCAGACCGGCCGCTCGACGATCTTCATCTACGACGGCCATCCCGGCGGGGTCGGCATCACCCAGCGCGGCTACGAGCAGTTCGAGCGGTTGCTGGACGATGCCGAGCGCTTGATCGCCGAGTGTCCCTGTGAGTCCGGGTGCCCGTCGTGCGTGCAGAGTCCGAAGTGCGGGAACCTGAATGAACCGCTGCACAAGGCGGGGGCGCTGGAGCTGATGGGGCAGATGAAAAGGTCGCGGTCGTGAGCCAGGAGGAGGCAGGGCGTCGAGTCAGGGGAGGGGGTCTCCCCGTCACGAACTGCGGGGAGGTTCCGGGGAGACCCCCTCCCCTGACTCGACGACCGTCTCCCAGGGCTCACGGGTGCGGGCGCTTCAGGTTGCGGTGATCGGGGCCAGTCGGTGCGATCAGGTCGGAGATCGCTCGGTTGGCGGAGGAGGTTGGGAGGCGGTTGGCTGAAGCGGGGGTGACCGTGGTCTGTGGGGCTGGGCCGGGGAAGGCGCGGCCGGCGTCATCCATGCTCACCGCACTCTGAGGCGGCCCGAACTCCTTTCTTCCCGGTATCCGGGAACAAATGCGTGCGCAGGTCTGGATCGGGCATAGCATGGGACCCATGTACGAGGAGTCGATCCGGGGCGAGTTCACGCACCAGACCGACGCCTTCGCCAGCGCCGCCGTGATGAGCGCCGCCGAGACCCTCGGGGCGCTGGTCGAGCTGGTCCCCGTCGAGCCCGAGGCGCGCTGGCTGGAGGTCGCCTGCGGGCCCGCGGCGGTCTCGCGGGCGCTGGCCGCCCGGGTCGGCTCGATCCACGGCGTCGACCTGACCCCGGCGATGGTCGAGAAGGCGGCGGCGGCGGCGGAGCGCGAGGGGATCGCCAACGCCGAGTTCTCGGTCGGCGACGCCACCGCCCTGGACTTCGAGGACGCCGGCTTCGACGGCGCCGTCACCCGCTTCAGCCTCCATCACATCCCGGCGCCGCAGCGGGTTCTGGCGGAGATGGCGCGGGTGGTGCGACCGGGCGGCTGGGTGATCGTCGGCGACCACGTCACCGACGCCGACGGCGACGCCGCGGCATGGCACGAGCAGATCGAGCGCCTACGCGACCCCTCTCACTGGGCCTGCCTGACCCCGGACCGGCTGCAGGCGATGGCCGAAGCGGCCGGCCTGCGCCTCGACCTAGAGCGGCTGATCCCCTTCGACCTCGACTTCGACGAGTGGCTGCAGCGTGGCTCCGGCGGGCCCGGCGCAGCGGAGCTGATCAATCGCCTTTTGGCCGAGGCCCCAGACACTGCCGACTGCTTCCGCGTCGTCGCCGCCGGCGAGGGACGCCGCCTGGCGCTGCACAACTGCCTCACCCGCTGGCGCGTCTGATCCCCCGCTGAACCGGCCCGGCATCGACCCGTGGCTGTGCGGCCCGCTCGTTTGACGTGTCTGAGCTTTCGGGGTCATATGCGCCCCTAAGCTCAGACACGTCCCGAGGTGAGGGGAGCTCGTCCCCAGGCTGAGGGCGTTCGTCCCGGTTCTAGGGGGAGGGCCAGAGCTGGCGCAGGGCGAGGATCGCGAAGGCGTGGGACCAGGCAAGTGGGGTGGTGGAGCGGGGGATGCCCGTCGCGGCATCGACGCGCTCGGGGATCGCCCCGGCCGGGGTTGCAGCGCGGCGCAGGTCGGCGAGCAGGCGCAGCGCCGCGCGGCGGTCTGCGCGAGCGCTTTGAGGAGCCCGTTCGCTGCCGGCAAGCGCGGCGAAGCTCCAGGCGCTCCAGGCGGTCGGCGCACTCCAGGGGTCGGCGCCCCCCGCCCAGCCTTCGCCGGGAGTGATCCCGAAGCGGGTCTGGTCCGCGGCAAGGGCGAGCAGGGTGCGTCGTACCGCCGGGAACAGCGACGGCTGCGGGAAGGGACGCACCGCCCAGGCCGCTGCCGAGTCGAGCCCGGAGCCGGGATCGCGGGCCCGGCGGACCAGTCCCCGCGGCGTCCCGAACTTGGCCGTGATCGAGGAGTCGCCGGAGGCGATCGCGTTGCCCAGGTATTCGCCTGGCGCACCCTCCTGGTAGTCGGCTCGCTGCCGCCAGGCGACGGGTGGAGTGGAGGCCGGGAGCCCCGCGGCTCGGGCGGCAACGGGGACCCAGCCGGCGGCGTCGCCCTGGGCGGCCCGGCCGGGTACGGGAGCGCCGTCGCCGTCGAAGCGGGCCGCGGACCCGAGTTCGAGGCCGGCCAGGAAG
>JACDGU010000136.1 GCA_013821475.1 Solirubrobacterales bacterium | reverse complement strand
GCTGGCGCTCGTTCAGCTGGGACCCCACCAACCGGAAGCGCTCTGCGATCTGAGCCTCGGCATCACTCATGCCCCAATTGTTCTACGGGTCCGTCCCAAATCCTGCGTCTAATTTCTGCCCGGTTCCTAAGGTCGGTGACGCCCTCTTTCTGACCTTCGTCGGAGACACCCAGGTCCCCCAGGGCCTGACCTTCCAGCTGTTGAAGGTCAACTCGCCCGACAACGCGACCATCCGATTCTGCAACCCGACAAACGCCGCGTCGCCCGCCTTCGACAATGTCGGCGTCCGCGTGATCGCGCTGCGGTAGGGGCGGCGTCCACCCGCGTCGGCGACGTCCGCCCACCGGCCGTTTGAGGGCGATGCCCCAGCCCCACCAAGACAGCCGGTTACTACCGGAGCCAGCCGGACGGTGCCGGCTCTTGAATAGGCCGCGAACGGGTCTAAAAAGCCATTGTCCACGGACCAAGGCCAGAGGCGCCTACCAGAATCGAACTGGTGTAAACGGCTTTGCAGGTGCGTCTGGAGGGCTCGTTTTCCGCTTGTTCAAGCGGTTTGAGCGAGCCGTGCCACAGTCGGTGCCACCGGGATGCCACAACAGAAGGCATCTATCGACGCATGGCGGTCACCTTCTGAACTCCGGGGCGACGGCCTCGCGTTTCGCCTTCAGGGCATTCTCGCGCTGGGTCTTCAATGGCCCCCGTACGAACTCCATCCAGAGAATCCAGATCAGCGCGGCACCCAGGTAGAGGCCAGCCGCGACCCAGAACTCCCCGACGAATATGAGGCCGGTGCCGACGACGGCGCACGTCCAGAACGAGACAACTAGCGCCCTCCAGCGAACCCTTACCGCCCGATATTCCGCCCGCAGCAATTCGACTGCATCTTTTGGCACAACATCATTCTCGCAACGTCAGCGGAACTGGATCTGCTCGGCGAAATGGATCAGATGCTGCGCTTGTCGAAGGGCGCGTTTGAGTTGGGCGGTCGTGACGCTGATGAAGCCGTAGTGGGCGGTGTCCTTGATGTCGATCAGCTGGCGAAGCTGGCCAGCCGCTTTTTTCCCGCCGGGCGTGATCTCGGCGAGGAGGATCTCGGCGTCGTGGTGGTTGTCGGAGCGCGATCGGCGCCCGAGGGCCTGGCAGCAGGCCGCGTCGGCCGCCGCGATGCCGGCGAGGATCGCGACCGACGCTGCTACCCCCGCGTACTCGAGGTTCGGGTCGCTCTCATCGGCGGTCAGCGCAGCCACGTCCAGGTAGCTCCTCGCCTGTACGAGTCGGTGCCGAGCCTGGGGAGCGCCGCATGCCTGGGTCCGTCCTCGCTTCGTTGCCATCAAGCCCTCGCCAGGATCTGTCGGGCGGGCTGCCCAGCGAGGTCGATCGCATCCGCGCTGACCTCGTCTAACACCGGCGGTCGGTCGCGCCGCAACTGCGGCAATTCCTTCTCGGAGATCTCAGCGATGCCGGCATGGTTACCGGTCCAGCGGCGGACATGCTCTGCGAGCCCCTCAATCTGCGCCCGCCATCCTGGATCGTCGGGGTCAGTACCCGCGGGCCGCACAATGAAGAGGTCGATGTCGCTGGCAAAGCTTCCGTCTCCCCTTGCCGTGCTGCCAAAAAGGGATGCGTGAATGGCGGGGATCTCCCAGCCAGCCATCGCTTCCCGAAGTTTGCTGACCAGCGCCACCCGGACCTCCGCCATTTCTTCGACGGCTGGTGCAAGCAGATGATCTCGGTTGAGGAGATAGAGGAAGGCACGACCCGCTTCCGTCCGTTCGACCAGGCCATGGGCGACTAGACGATCCAGTACATGCTGGACGCCAGTATTGGAACGTCCGGTCAGACGCGCCAGCTCACGTCCCGTCCGCGGAACGGACGAGCCGGCGAGCACAACGAGAACGTCAGCATCCACGCTGGTCGATAGAGCGGAGAAGGGGCGCGCTACGTCCATTGATCTAAATATAGGCCATATGACCTAGATCTAGGTCAAACTCAATGACCTCTGGTTCATCGCCTAGCCATTGTCCCAGGCTCACTGGTGGGATTTCGCCCTCTGCTCACTCCGAGCCCTCAAGGAAGTCGTCGAGCAGCGACGCCGCCTCCGCCTCGGTGCCCGGCATCAGGTGCCCGTACAAGTCAAAGGTCACCTTGATCGAGGAATGCCCCATGAAGACGGAGAGGGCCTTGGCGTTGACTCCTGCCGCGATCATGAACGACGCATAGGTGTGCCGCGCCTGGTGGAGGCGTTCTGAGGAGATGAGCCTGGCGAAGCTCTCCCACTCACTCGGTTCGATGCCGACGCCCTTGGGTAGTTCCGTCCAGCCGAGCGGCACAGTCTGGTGCGCCCGTGGTGCGCCCGTGCGACCCGGAAATCACCGGCTACAACCGGAGACAACCGGACGAGATCCGCATCAGCAAGCCAAATCCGGCTCTGCGACTGACGAGTCGGACTTCTCTCCTCCCTGTAGGCGCCAGCCGGTCGCCGTGCCCCAACCGTGCCCCAGTCCCACCCGAAAACAGTCGGTTTCAACCGGAACTAACCGGACAAGACAAGCGGCGAAATAGGCGGCTCAAACGCGTCCACAGAGCCAAAATCCCTGCTCAGATCAAAAAGGCGCCTACCAGAATCGAACTGGTGTAAACGGCTTTGCAGGCCGCTGCGTAGCCACTCCGCCAAGGCGCCGGGAAGCGGACGAAGACTAGCGGCGCCCGGTTGATCCGGCGGGGACGGGGTCGGGGGCGCTAGGCCGGCGCGTCGGCGTCGGTGTCGTCGTACTGGGTGACGGTGCCGTACTCCTCGACGGTGCCGCCGTCACGTTCGCTGGCGTCGTCGGGATCGTCGCCGTACTGGCGCAGGGCGCGGCGCTGGCGGAGGTAGTCCCAGGCCTTGTCGAGCTGGACTTTGAGCTCCTCCATGCGGGCGTGGTCTTCGGAGCTGAGGCCCTCTCCCTCATGGCGATGGAGAAGCTCCTCCTCTTCCTTGACGAGGTCGTCGATGCGGCTGAGTACCTGCTGGTCGTCCATGGCCCTAGATTACCCGCCGCCCTACAGCGGGCCCGCACGAGGGTCCGGAGATGCGCCCGCTCTGCCGACGGTGCGCCTCCTTCACACTTCTTCCATGACTGCCGACACCTCTTGCCACTGATCAAGACCCCCTTCGGGTTCGACTCGACCGCACTCGAGGTCGTCGCGGGCATCGACCTCTCCGGAAAGGCGGCGATCGTCACCGGCGGTGCCTCCGGGATCGGCATCGAGACCGCCCGCGCCCTGGGGGCCGCCGGCGCCGCGGTGACGATCGCCGCCCGCGACGCTGCCGCTGCCGAGAAGGTCGCCGCCGACGTCGTCGAGAGCACCGGCAACTCTGCCGTCGCCAGCTCCCCGCTGGAGCTGACCGACCGCGCCTCGATCGACGGCTTCGTCGCCGCCTGGGACGGCCCGCTCGACATCCTCGTCAACAACGCCGGGGTGATGGCGATTCAGGAGCCGACGATCGCCCCCGACGGGCACGAGATGCAGTTCGCGACCAACCACCTCGGCCACTTCGCCCTGGCGCTCGGCCTCCACGATGCCCTCGCCGCCGCCGGCAGCGCCCGCATCGTCTCGGTCAGCTCCAGCGGCCACCTGCGCTCGCCGGTGATCTTCGACGACCTCGACTTCGACTTCCGGCCCTACGAGCCGTTCCTCGCCTACGGCCAGTCGAAGACCGCCAACGTGCTCTTCGCCGTCGAGGCGACCCGGCGCTGGGCGGGCGACGGGATCACCGCCAACGCGCTGATGCCGGGTGGGATCTTCACCAACCTGCAGCGCCACGTCGGCGGCAGCGACTACATCGAGCAAGCCCGCGAGCGCTTCAAGGATGCCGGGGTCAAATTCAAGACTCCCGAGCAGGGCGCGGCGACCTCGGTCCTGCTCGCCACCTCGCCCCAGCTGGAGGGCATCGGCGGCCGCTACTTCGACGACTGCAACGAGTCGGAGACGCTGACCAAACGCGGCAGCGGCCTCGGCGGCGTCGCTGCCTATGCGCTCGACCCGGCCAATGCCGAGCGGCTCTGGGACGTATCGCTGGAGCTGCTCGGCTGAGCCGGGCGGCAGGGTCCGCGAGCGCCTGGTTGGCCAGCGCCCGCAGGTGTTCGCGGAAGCCGATCCCGAACCCGGTCGGGGTGCCGCCGTAGTCGGAGATCAGGCTGGGCCCGTTGCGGCAGGTCCAGCCGCCGTGCGCATTCCAGGTCCAGGCCAGGTAGGAGATGCCGTGGCGGTCGGCCCAGCGCATATAGGGGTCGATGTAGACGTCGCGGCAGTCCCCCTCCCCGAGCTCGCCGGTGACGATGGGGTGCCGGGCGGCGATCCGGCCGAGGTCGGCGCGGCAGGTCGAGTAACAGGCGGCGAAGTTGTAGGTGTGATTGGAGGCGACCTCGGCGTGGGCCGGGTCGGGCGGCAGGTGCGCCAGCCAACGGTTGAGGTTGCGGGCCCAGTCGACGCCGGGGACGAGCACGGGCTGTTCGGCGCCGGTCGAGCGCACCGCCGCCACCAGTTCGCGCATCCCCGCTGCCCGGTAGCTGCCGACGTTCGCGTCTTCGATCTGGCAGCCGTTCTCCCAGCAGGCCCAGCCGACGTCGTGGGGCTCGGTGTAGAGGTCGAAGAGGACCGAGCGATCGCCCTTGTAGGCGGCGGCGACGCTGCGCCAGAAGTCGGGGCTGTGGTCGGCGTCGGGCATCGGCGGGATCCCCTGTCCCTGCTTGTCGCCGGGCGCCGCGTTCTCGAGGTTGAGGATCACGTAAAGCCCCGCCGCCTCGAGCCGGTCGACATAGCCGCGAATTGCCCGCTGGTAGGCGGCGCCGCCGAGCTCGGGATCGATGCCGTTGATCCCCAGCCAGCAGGTCTCGTTCAGCGCCACCCGCACGGAGTTGATCTGCCAGCTCTTCATCACCGCGATCGAGGCCGAGTCCATCGGCCCGTCGAACAGTCCCCAACCCTGCTGGCAGGCATACTCGGGCCCGGAGCGGTTCATCCCGAGCAGCCGCACCGTCTGTCCCCGGCCGTTGACCAGGTGGTTGGCGCGGACGCCGATCCAGGGCGCGGCGAAGGCGCTGTCGGTGACCGCGGTCATCAGAACGCAGAGCGCGGCGAGGGCCGTGAACAGCACGGAGGGCAGGCGGGCGCGCACCGCACGATTCTCCCTCACGGCGGCCCCGGGCGATTTAGACTTCCCCCGGGGACGAGATCGTAGGGAAGAGTTGGATCAGGAGGACGAAGCCAGGACCTGGGTCGCCGGCTGAGCCCGCGGCGCCGGGTTGGAGAACTCGATGATGCCGTCGGCGACCGGCCCGTGGCGCAGCGTGCGCAGGTCGAGCGGGTAGTTCTGGCGCAGTTTCCATGGCTCCTTCGACCCCTGTTTGGGCAGGCGGTGGAGGGAGCGAAGGACGTAGCCGGAGTTGAAGTCGAGGAGCGGCTCCTCGGTGATCGAGGGATCGCTGACCTTCGGCGTGGCGATCCGGTGGCCGTCGGCGTCCATGTGGTTGAGCAGGCGGCAGATGTATTCGGAGGTGAGGTCCGCCTTCAGCGTCCAAGAGGCGTTGGTGTAGCCGAGCGTGTAGGCGAAGTTGGGGAAGTCGCTCAGCATCATCCCCTTGTAGGTGAGAGCGCGGGCCATGTCGGGCTCCTCGCCGTCGATCGAGACCTTCATGCCGCCGAGGAAGAGCAGGTTGAGCCCGGTCGCGGTGACGACGACGTCGGCCTCCAGCTCCTCGCCGGACTCGAGCTTGATCCCGGCGGCGGTGAAGCTCTCTATCCGGTCGGTGACGATCTCGGCGTCGCCGTCGCGCAGCGTTTTGAAGAGGTCGCCGTCGGGGACGAGGCAGAGGCGCTGGTCCCAGGGGTTGTAGCGCGGCTTGAAATGGGTGTCGACGTCGTAGCCCGGCGGCAGCGCCTTCATCACCCCGCGCCGCAGCAGCTTCTTCATCAGCTCCGGGCGGCGGCGGCTGAGCCGGTAGCTGATTCCCTGGAGGACGACGTTCTTCCAGCGCACGATCGGATAGACGACGCGGTCGGGCAGGTAGCGGTGAAGGAAGTTGGCGATCCCGTCTTCGCCCGGCATCGAGACGATGTAGGTGGGGGAGCGCTGCAGCATGGTGACCTGGGCGGCGTCCTTGGCCATCGCCGGCACCAGCGTCACCGCGGTGGCGCCGCTGCCGATCACGACCACGCGCTTGCCTGCGTAGTCGAGGTCCTCGGGCCAGTGCTGGGGATGGACGACGGTGCCGCCGAAGTCCGCGAGCCCGGGGAAGTCCGGCGTGTAGCCCTCGTCATAGCGGTAGTAGCCGCTGTTCATGAAGAGGAAGCCACAGGTCATGGTCACGGTCTCGCCGCCCTCGCCTCGCCGCGCTTCGACGCTCCAGCGCGCCTCCTCGCTCGACCACCCGGCGTTGACCACGCGATGCTCGAGGCGGATGTGGCGGTCGATCCCGCCCTCGCTCGCGGTCGCCCGCACGTAGCGCAGGATCGAGGGGCCGTCGGCAATCGATTTCGGGTCGGTCCAGGGGCGGAAGCGATAGCCGAGCGTGTGCATGTCGGAGTCGGAGCGGATCCCGGGGTAGCGGAAGAGGTCCCAGGTGCCGCCGATGTCCGCCCGCGCCTCGAGGATTGCGTAGCTCTTTCCGGGACAGCGTTCCTGCAGGTGATGGGCGGCGCCGATGCCCGAGAGGCCGGCACCGACGATCAGCACATCGACGTGTTCAGACAAGTCCGTTCAACTCCCTTTTGGTCAGGCTTGCGCCGGCTGCAGCACCCTGAACGGTATTCCCGCATTCTGCAGCCTTGTGAGAAGTGCGTCACCCATCGCCGTCGCCGTCGTCACCTGGCCGGCGCTCGGCGACAGCTCGTCGAAGGCGAGGCAGAGTGCCGACTCGGCGAGCATCTTCGAGGTCTCGCCGTAGCCGGGGTCGCCGCCGCTGACCTCGGTCACCACGCGCTTGCCGCCGCCCTCGCCGACGAAGCGGACGCGGAACCAGCTGCGCTCGCGCTCGGCCGCGTCGGGGCCGGCGCCGGAGGGCTTGATCTTCAGCAGCAGCTTGCGGGTCGGGGGCAGCGGCGACAGCAGGGCCAGGGCGCCGATCCCCGCGCCGAGAGCGGCGAGGGTCGCCAGGTGCTGGGCGACCATGTTGTGACCGTAGGTGAAATTGGGGCCGTAGCGCTCGAGCGCGGCAGCGGAG
>JACDGU010000009.1:5036-32542 GCA_013821475.1 Solirubrobacterales bacterium | reverse complement strand
GCGCGGCGGTGAGATCGGCGGTGAAGTGGGTGGCCTGGCCGGGGGCGAAGCGGGCGATCGCCTCGGCGCCGCCGTCGAGCGCGGTCGGCCGCTCGGTCACGACCGCGAGGCGGGCGCCGTTGCGGCGGATCGCCTTGCGGATCCGGAGGTCAAAGATCGGCGAGCTGTGCAGGGGGTCGGTGCCGAGGACGAGGATCACCTCGGCGTTGTCGATGTCGCGGACCTGGGCCGATATGTCGGGCTGGGCGAGGCGGACGATCGCCTCGCGGCCGGCGCCGCGCGAGGGGCGCGAGTCGACGTGGGGGGAGCCGAGCGCCTCGCGCAGCAGGCCTTGGACCATCAGCGCCTCCTCGTTGGAGGCGTCGCCGACGATCGCCGCGACCTTGCC
The DNA here is from genome assembly GCA_013821475.1 of Solirubrobacterales bacterium. Taxonomy (GTDB): domain Bacteria; phylum Actinomycetota; class Thermoleophilia; order Solirubrobacterales; family 70-9; genus VAYN01. The sequence continues at coordinate 32,154 of JACDGU010000009.1, read as the reverse complement.
GGCGCCGGCGGCGCGCAGACCCTCGGCGGCTTTCGCGATCGCGGTCTCCCAGTCGGCCGCCGCGCCGCCTTTGAGCCGCGGGCCGTCGACCCGCTTCTCGTCGCCGAACATCTCGAAGCCGTAGCGGCCGCGGTCGCAGAGCCAACCGTCGTCGACCTCGGCGTTGTCGCGGCCGAGGACGCGTTTCACCTTCTCGTCGCGGACCGTGAAGCTGACGTTGCACTGGCTCGGGCAGAGGGTGCAGACCGAGCCGGCCTGCTCGATGTCCCAGGGTCGGGCGCGGAAGCGGTAGGTGTAGGAGGTCAGCGCGCCGACCGGGCAGAGCTCGGTGATGTTGCCGTGGAAGGGGGCGACGTAGGGGCGGTCGTCGAAGGTGCCGACGAAGGTGCGGTCACCGCGATCGAGCAGCTGTAGCTCGGCGTCTTCGGAGACCTCCTGGCTGAAGCGCACGCAGCGGTAGCAGAGGATGCAGCGCTCGCGGTCGATCGCGACCAGCGGCGAGAGCTCGATCGGCTTCTGGAAGTGGCGCTTTTCGTCGATCACGCGGCTTTTGCCCGGGCCCCAGCCCTGCGTGATGTCCTGCAGCGGGCACTCGCCGCCCTTGTCGCAGACGGGGCAGTCGAGAGGGTGGTTGACAAGCAGGAACTCGACCACCGCGCTCTGGGCCTGCTTGACCTGCTCGGTGCGGGTGTGGACGACCATGCCCTCGCGCACCGGGGTCGAGCAGGAGGTCTGCAGTTTCGGGATCCCCTCGATCTCGACCAGGCACATGCGGCAGGCGCCGACCGGCTCGCCGAGCTTCGGCTCGTAACAGAAGACCGGGATCTCGACGTCGCCCTTGCGGGCGGCGTCATGGAGCATCTCGCCCTCGACGGCGCTGACCTCGCGGCCGTCGATCGTCAGCGCAATCTGGCGCGCTCCGTCTTTCATACCGATGCCCCCAGCGTCTCGGCCGGGCCCTGGACGACCGCCTGCAGCTCGTGGTCGAGCGGCGAGCCGGCGGCGGCCATCACTTCCTCGAACTCGGGACGGAACTTGCGGACCATCGCCCCGACCGGCATCGCCATCGAGTCGCCGAGCACACAGAGGCAGTGGCCGATGATGTTTTCCTGGACCGCGCTGACGATGTCGAGGTCGATCGGCGTCGCCTCGCCGCGGACCATCCGCTCCAGCATCTTCACCGTCCAGTTGGTCCCCTCGCGGCAGGGGGTGCACTTGCCGCAGGACTCGTGGTGGTAGAAGCGCGCGGTGCGCAGCGCCAGGTGGGGGATCGAGACCTGGTCGTCGGCGACGATGATCGAGCCCGAGCCGAGCATCGAGCCCGCCCCGGCCATCGCCTCGAAGCTGTAGGGGAGGTCAAGGCCTTCTTCGGCCGTGAGCACCGGCGAGGAGGAGCCGCCGGGGAAGAAGGCTTTGATCTCGCGGCCGGGCAGCGGCCCGCCGGCGAGGCCGTGGATCAGCTCGCGGGTCGGGATCCCGAGCTCGACCTCGTAGTTGCCGGGACGGCGGACGCCACCGGAGATCGAGACGACCTTGGTGCCCGGCGACTGCTCGGTGCCAAAGCTCTTGAACCAGTCGGCCCCCTTGGCGACGATCCGCGGCACGTTGGAGAGCGTCTCGACGTTGTTGATCAGGGTCGGCCCGCCGTAGAGGCCCTGGACGGCCGGGAACGGGGGCTTCAGGCGCGGGTTGCCGCGCTTGCCCTCGAGCGCGTCGAGCAGCGCGGTCTCCTCGCCGCAGATGTAGGCGCCGGCGCCGCGGTGGACGACCAGCTCGAGGTCGCGGTGGCAGTCGAGGATGTTCTTCCCCAGGTAGCCCGCCTCGTAGGCTTCGGCGACGGCGGCGTCGAGGATGTCGGCCTGGGCGTCGTACTCGCCACGGATGAAGATGAAGGCGTGGCCGGCGTCGGCGGCGAGGGCGGCGATCGCGATCCCCTCAATCAGCTGGTGCGGGTTGCGCTGCATCAGCTCGCGGTCCTTGAAGGCGCCGGGCTCGGACTCGTCGGCGTTGCAGCAGAGGTACTTGGCCATCTCGCCGCGGGGCAGGAAGGAGGCCTTTTTGCCCATCGAAAAGCCGGCCCCGCCGCGTCCGCGCAGGCCCGAGTCTTCGAGCTCCTTGAGGACCTCGTCCTGCTCCATATCGCGGTAGGCGCGCTCCTGGGTCGCGTAGCCGCCGACCAGGCGCCTGTAGCCGTCGATCGTGCGCAGCGCCGGGTCGTCGGCGTGCTCGAGCAGGACGCGGGTCTCGCGCGGATCAGGCATTCGAGCCTCCGGGGTTCGGCGTGTCGCCGGCCAGCGGGCGCCGCGCCTGGTTCTTCTCCGGCAGGACCTCGGCGCCGGACTTGATCTGCTCGATCGCGACCCCCGCCTCGGCCGCCTCGAGCGGGCCGAAGTAGCGCTGGTCGATCGATGCCATCGGCGCGATGTCGCAGGCGCCGAGGCACTCGAAGCCGGTGACGAAGAAGTCCTCGTCCTCGCCGGCGGCGGCTTTGAAGGCGTCGAGCAACTCGTCGCCGCCGCGCATCCAGCAGCTGATATTGGTGCAGACCTCGATCCGGTGGCTGCCGACCGCCTCGGTGTGGAGCAGGTCGTAGAAGCTGGCGACCGACTCGAGGTAGCCCGGGGTCACCCGCATCACCGCGGCGGCCTGGCGAATCCCCTCCGGCGTGCACCAGCCGTAGCGCTCCTGGACCGCCCAGAGCGCCGGGATCGAGGCCGAGTGGCGGTCGGGGTAGCGGGCCATCAGGGTCTCGATCCGCTCGCGCAGCTCGGTCGGGCAGTCGACCTCGTGCAGCTCGGGGATGCCCGCGGAGGGGCCGTCAGAGCTGCGGCCCTCGGTCAGGGCGCGGTCGACCGGGAGGTTCGGGTTGCCGGCGCCGGCGCCGTCGACGGGGCTCATCGGTCGACACCCCCGAGGATCGGGTCGAGCATCCCGAGGCTGGCGATCATGTCGGCGATGTAGCTGCCGACCGCCATCTCCTTGAAGGCCTGCAGGTTGATGAAGGAGGGGTCGCGGAAGTGGACGCGCGAGGGCTTCGAGGAGCCGTCGGCGAGGACGAAGCAGCCGAGCTCGCCACGCGGCGACTCGATCGAGTAGTAGACCTCGCCGGGCTCGACCCGGAAGCCCTCGGTGACGAGCTTGAAGTGGTGGATCAGCGACTCCATCGAGGTCGAGAGCTCCGAGCGCGGCGGCAGCACGTACTTGCGGTCGTCGGCGATGAAGGGGCCGTCCTCCATCAGGTTCAGCGACTGCTCGATGATCTTGGTCGACTCGACCATCTCCGCCACCCGCACCCGGTAGCGGTCGTAGTTGTCGCCGACGGTGCCGACCGGGATGTTGAACTCCATCTCCGGATAGGCGAGGTAGTCGAAGACCTTGCGCAGGTCCCAGGGCTCGCCGGCGGCGCGTAGCAACGGCCCGGTCACGCCCAGCTCCAGGAGCCGCTCCCGGGAGACGATGCCGACCCCCTTGGTCCGCGAGAGGAAGACCTCGTTGCGGTCGAGCAGCGCTTCGTACTGGCCGACCCGGACCGGCATCTCGGCGACGAACTCGCGCAGCTTCGCCTCGAAGCCGAGCGGGATGTCCTCGATCACGCCGCCGACCTGGAAGTAGCGGGTGTGCATCCGCTGCCCGGTCGCCATTTCGAAGAGGTCGAGGATGCGGTCGCGCTCGCGGAAGCAGTACCAGAGCATCGAGATCGCGCCGAGGTCGAGCGCGGTCGTGCCGAGCCAGACCAGGTGGGAGTGGATCCGGTTGAGCTCGAGGAAGATCGTCCGCAGGTATTTGGCGCGGGGCGGGATCTCGAGCCCGACGAGGCGCTCGACGGCGCCGCAGTAGGCCTCCATCTGGAAGAAGTAGGAGACGTAGTCCATCCGCTCGACGAAGGGGATGACCTTCCAGTAGCTCTTGTCCTCGCAGGACTTTTCGATCCCGGTGTGGACGTAGCCGATCACCGGCTTGAGGTCGCGCACGACCTCGCCCTCGAGGTCGACGACCAGCCGCAGCACTCCGTGCGTGGCGGGGTGGTGCGGGCCGATGTTGACCGTCATCAGCTCTTTGGTGATGTCCTCGGTGAGCAGCGTCTCAGCCATAGTTGTGCTCGTTGTAGGTGAAGGTGACGGGCTCGCCGCCGACCGGGAAGTCGCGCCGCTGCGGCCAGCCGACGTAGTCGTCGGGCATCAGGATCCGAGTCAGGTTCGGGTGGCCCGTGAAGGTGATGCCGAAGAAGTCGAAGGCTTCGCGCTCCTGCGCCTCGGCGGTGGGGAAGAGGCCGACGCAGGAGTCAATGGCGGGGAGCACGTCGTCGCCGGGGTCCGCCAGCATCGCTTTGACCCTGAGGCGCTCTACGCGATCCCGGTTGATCAGCTCGTAATGCACTCCGAACCTCGGCTCCGCCGGCAGGTAGTCGGCGACGTGGAGGCTGGAGAGGAAGCGGTAGGCGTGGCCGGGCGCGTCGCGGAGCCGGCCGAGGACGGCGAGTACCTGGGTCGGGTCGACGATCAGCGCGGCCTGGCCGCGGTCGAAGGAGGTGGCGAGGACCGAGTCGGGGTGGTCGCGCTCGATTTCCCCCCGGATCAGCTCCAGTCCAGGGGCGTCAGGCAAGGCTGATCTCCCGCGCGGCTTCGTAGGCGGCCGCGGCCTCGGGGCTCGGGGTGCTGGCCGGTCCGCCGCGGGCCCACTCCTCGGTGCCGGCGGCGTTGTAGCGGCCCCGCCAGCCCTGGTCGGGGTTGCCCTGGATCTTGCGCTGCAGCTTGGTGAAGCCGTACATGACCGCCTCTGGCCGCGGCGGGCAGCCGGGGATGTGGAGGTCGATCGGCATGAACTTGTCGGCGCCCTGGACGACGGCGTAGTTGGCAAACATGCCGCCGGAGGAGGAGCAGGCGCCCATCGAGATCGCCCACTTCGGCTCCAGCATCTGGTCGTAGAGGCGGCGGACGACCGGTGCCATTTTGATCGAGACCCGGCCCGAGAGGATGATCAGGTCGGCCTGGCGGGGCGAGGCGCGCAGGGCCTCGGCGCCGAAGCGGGCGAGGTCGTAGCGGGCGGTGACGACCGAGATCGGCGCCTCGATCGCGCAGCAGGCGAGCCCGAAGGTCAGCGGGAAGATCGAGTTCGACCGCGCCAGGTTGAGCATTTTCTCGAAGGTCGTGGTGACGACCTTCTCTTCGACGTAGGCGTCGAGGTCGGCGCCCTCGAGGTCGCCGCGCAGCATCTGCTGAGCGGTCGCCTGCTTGGAGGCACTCACTTGGCGGCGCTCTATTTCCAATCCAACGCACCCTTTCGCCAGACGTAGAGGAAGCCGATCATCAGCAGGGCGATGAAGGTGATCATCTCGCCGAGGACGAAGACGCTGTCGGCTCCCTTGAGGATCACCCCGACGGGGTAGAGGAAGACGACCTCGATGTCGAAGAGGATGAACAGCATCGCCACCAGGTAGAAGCTGACGCCGAATTTGAAGCCCTTCATCGCTTCGACCGGGATTCCCGACTCGTAGGGCTCGCCCTGGCGGCGGCTGGCCGCGGTCGCGGTCTTCGGCTTCTTCGGCCCGACCAGGTGGTTGACGATCGCGAAGACGCTCGCGACCGTCAGGCCGAGAAACGCGAAGACGAGGATCGGGAGGTAGCTCTTTAGCACTGGGGGTGGTTTTGGTCCGGGCGGCGCCTGGCATCGATCGCCGTCGCTCAATGCCCGTAGACGCTGTTATACACCCACCTTGTGACATCTTGCTACATAGTGCTTTTCCGCATCAGCAAGCCGAATCCCGACCCTATCGGGCGGATATAGGCCGATGCTCGGCCTCCACATCGCGGTCGGATGCTTCGTGATCCTGCTCAACCTGGCCGGGGGAGCCATCGGCGGCCTCGCCTGGTTCCGCGACCGGCCCTCGATCCCCTTCTGGTACGTCCTCCGCGCGGCCCAGATCTCGGTCTTCATCCAGGCCGCCCTCGGCGGCCTCTTGCTTGTGACCAACCACAAGGCGGCCGAAAACCTTCACTACCTGTACGGCATCCTGCCCCTCGTCATCTCCTTCATCGCCGAGGGCGCCCGCACCGGCGCCGCCCAGCGCGAGCTCGGCGATCTCGACTTCGAGGGCCTGTCCGCCGAGACCCAGGAATCGTTGGCGCTGCAGATCGTCCGCCGCGAGATGGGGATCATGGCCGTCAGCTGCGGCGTCATCTTCTTCCTCGCGCTGCGCGCCGCCACCACCAGCGGCATCTAGAGCCTAGAGAATGCGGAAGGCGGGGTGGTCGGGCGCGATCCGCAGCAGCTCCTCGTCTGAGGAGTCGGGTCCGACGCCGTCGAAGAAGGCGCCGACCTCCCATTTCCACTTCGCCAGGTAGGCGCGCAGGATGGCAGGCCGCTCGGCCTCGGGGACCTCAATCGCCTTGAACTCCTCGACCTTGCGACCGCGGACCAGACGGCCGCCGCCGCTGGCCCGCATGTTGCGGACCCACTGGGTGTTGCCGCGCGGCGCGACCAGGTAATGCTCGCCCTCGAGCTCGAGCGGGTTGACCGGCGTCTTGCGCCACTCGCCGCTCTTGCGGCCCTTGACTTCGAGCACGCGCGAGCCGGCCAGCGGCAACCCGAGCTTGGTCAGCCCGGCGACCAGCGGGTTGAAGATGCTCCTGGTGAACCAGCCCGGCTCCTGGAAGGTCTCGGCCATGCGCCGATTGTAGGGTCTGCCCGATGCTCGACCATGTCGGCCTCGAGGTCAGCGACTTCGCCCGCAGCAGGGCCTTCTACGAGGCAGCCCTGGCGCCGCTCGGGATCGCCGTCAAGATCGAGTTCGGCGAGGCGACGGTCGGCTTCGGCGACGAGGGCGAGGCCGTGCCCTACTTCTGGATCAACGGCCGCGGCCGCCCGCCGAGCAGCGGCGTCCACCTCGCCTTCCGCGCCGGCGACCGCGACTCGGTCGACGCCTTCCACGCTGCCGCGCTCGCGGCGGGCGGGAGCGACAAAGGCGCGCCGGGCCCGCGGCCGATCTACCACCCGCAGTACTACGGGGCGTTTGTCCTCGACCCCGACGGCAACAACGTCGAGGCGGTCTGCCACCGGGAGTAGGCACGTCCCTCGTGGGGAGAGATTCGGTTGGCGGGGCGCTTGGAGGCGTATGGCCGCCACCAAACCATCTGGTACCATATGGCCAGTGTCTCGCACCCAGACCCTGGTTCAGCTCAACGAGGATCTCCTGCGTCAGCTCGACGAGCGGGCGGCAAAGGAAGGGCGCTCGCGCTCGTCGCTGATCCGGGACGCGATCGACGCCTACCTCTTCGACGAGGACAAGGCCCGAATCGACCGGGAAATCGTCGAGGGCTACGAACGCATCCCGGAGACCGATGAGGAAATGGAATCGGTGGAAGCAAGCGCGCGGGAAGCCGTTGAGGAAGAGCCATGGTGAATCGCGGCGATGTCTGCTGGGTCGAGCTTCCGAGCGAGAAGCGGCGGCCGGCGGTGGTTTTGACTCGTACGGAGGCGATCCCCGTGATGAGAAAGGTGACGGTCGCCTTCTTGACCGGGACGGTCCGCGACATCCCCACCGAGGTGCGGCTCGGCCCTGACGATGGGCTCCCGAAGGAATGCGTCGCCAGCCTCGACAACCTTCGCGCGATCAATCGCGCCCTCCTCAGCGAGCCGATCGCCGGCCTCTCCGGTCCCCGCATGCACGAAGTCTGCAAGGCGCTGGCGATCGCCACCGGCTGCGACTGACGCTCAGCCCGGCCGGCGGAACTCGCCGGCGTGGAAATCGCCGGCGTGAAAGACCAGCGGGTCCCCTTCGCCGGTCTCCAGCGCGGTCACCTCGCCGGTGACGATCACGTGGTCGCCGGCGGCGAGGACGTCGCGCAGGTCGCAGGCGAGCCAGACCAGGGAGTCGTCGATCGCCGGCAACCCGTCGCGCTCGGTCCACTCGACTCCCGCCCACTTCTCCGCCACCGGCTTCTTGGTCGCAAATGAGCGGGCAACGGGCTCCTGGCCCTTGTGCAGGATGCTGATGCCGAAGCGGTCGGCGGCCTGGATCGCGAGCAGGGTACGGGCGCCGCGGTCGAGGCAGGCGAGCATCAGCATCGGCTCGATCGAGAGCGAGCAGACCGCGTTGGCGGTTGCTCCGGCCGGCCCCTCGGCGCCGCTGGCGGTGACGATCGTGACCCCGGTGGGCAGCATTGCCATCGCGGCGCGGAAGCGGTCTGGGTCGGGTCGGGGCATGGTCGAAGGGTCCGATCGGCTCCAGACAATATGATGCGCGCCGCGTGCGTCCAGTACTCGTAATAGCCATGGTTGTCGCCGCCGCCTTCGGCCTTGCCGCCTGCGGCTTCGGCGAGAAGGGGATCGAAGTCTCCAAGAGCGACCCCAACTACGACGGGGCCGTTCTCTTCGCGACCCACTGCTCCGGCTGCCACACGCTGAGCGCCGCCGGCACCCAGGGGAGCGGCAATCGCGGCGAGCGCACCCAGGGCCCGAACCTCGACCAGCGGGTGGAGAGCTACGAAGACGTGCTCTTCGCGGTCCAGAACGGCGGCTTCTCCGGCGCGATCATGCCCCAGAACATCGTCGTCGGCAAGGAAGCCGAAGCGGTCGCCCGGTTCGTCTCCAAGTACGCGGGCGATGCCGCCGAATCCTCGCCACGTCCCGGCCAAACCTCGCCTTAACTGCGGATCGCCATGCTTGACCTGAAGCTGATCCGCTCCGATCCCGAGCGGGTCAAAGCCGCGCTGGCGCGGCGTGGGGCCGCCGGGCAGGTCGACGAGCTGCTCACCCTCGATGCTCGCCGCCGCGCCCTCCTGCCCGAGGTCGAGGAGGCCCAGGCCGAGCGCAAGACCCTCTCCAAGCAGATCGGCGAAGCCAAAGGGGCGGGAGAGGACGCCGAGGAGTTGATGGCCGCGGTCGCGACCCTGAAGGGGCGGATCGAGTCCGGAAAAGAGGAGCTGGAGGTGGTCGAGGCAGAGCTCGGCAAGCTCGCGCTCAGCCTCCCCAACCTGCCCGACCCCGAGGCGCCGGAAGGGATGACGGAGGACGACGCGGTGGTTGTGCGCGAGGTCGGCGAGCCGACCAAGTTCGACTTCGAGCCGCGCGATCACCTCGAGATCGGCACCGAGCTGGGGCTGATCGACATGGAGGTTGCCGCCCGTCTCTCCGGTGCGCGCTTCGCCTACCTGAAGGGGGACCTGGTGATGCTCGAGCTGGCGCTGGTCCGCTTCGCGATCGAGCTGGCGCGCGAGCAGGGCCACGAGCCGGTGGTGCCGCCCGTTCTCGTTCGCGAAGAGGCACTGGAGGGCACCGGTTACCTGCCCGAGGCTCGGGACCAGATCTACGAGATCCCCAAGGACGAGCTGTTTCTCAGCGGCACCTCCGAGGTCGGCCTCGCCGGCCTCCACGCCGACGAGATCCTCGAGGCCGAGGCGCTGCCGCTGCGCTACTGCGCCTTCTCGACCTGCTTCCGCCGCGAGGCCGGCGCCGCCGGGCGCGACACCCGCGGGATCTTCCGCGTCCACCAGTTCGACAAGGTCGAGATGTTCTCGTTCGTCGAGCCGGCGGAGTCGGCGGCCGAGCACGAGCGGCTGCTGGCGACCGAGGAGCGGATCCTGACGGAGCTCGAGCTGCCCTACCGGGTCGTCAACGTCGCCGTCGGCGACCTCGGCGCTCCGGCGGCGAAGAAGTACGACTGCGAGGCCTGGATCCCCAGCCAGCGGCGCTACCGCGAGCTCACCTCCTGCTCCAACACGACCGATTACCAGGCGCGGCGCCTGGGTTGTCGCTACCGACCGGGCGAGGGCGAGGCGCCGCAGGCGGTGCACACGCTGAACGGCACCGCGGTCGCCGTGGGGCGGACGATCATCGCCCTGATCGAGAACCGGCAGGAGCGCGACGGCGGATTCACGCTACCCAATACTTTGCATAGGTACGGCAGTCCTGAAAGAATCTCGCCGCAATGAACTCCAGTGTGCGCGAGGCCAAGCGGGTGGTCCTCTGCGATGACCACGAGATCGTGCGTGAGGCGATCAAGGCGCGGATGGCAAATTCGAGCATCGTCGAAATCGTCGGCGAGGCCGGTGATGGCCGCGACGTGGTCGACGTCGTCAAGGAGCTCGAACCCGACGTCCTGATCATCGACGTCGAGCTGCCCAAGCGCGACGGCATCGAGGCGACCAAGGAGGTGCTCAAGGTGCGCCCGCGGACCAAGGTGATCATCTTCACCGCTCATGCCCAGCCCGACCTGCTGGCCTTGGCGCTGCGGGCGGGAGCGTCCGGCTACGTACTGAAGTCGGCGCCGGCCGACGACATCGCCCGCGCCGTCAAAGCGGTTACCGGCGGTGGCACCTTCCTCGGCGGCGACTTCGCCGGCGGCAAGCCGTCGGAGGTCGAGAAACTGCTCCACCTCTCGCCACGAGAGCGCCAGATCCTCGAGCTGCTGGCCGAGGGCCTGCGGGTCAAAGAGATCGCCGAGCGCCTGGCGCTGAGCCCCGCAACCGTCCACACCCACGTCCGCAACGCGATCGCCAAGCTCGAGGTCGACACCCGCACCGAGGCGGTTGCGCTGGCGGTGCGGTTCAGCTACCTGGGCGCAGGTGGCGGCGCCGTCTGAGGCGCCGCCCTCCGGTTACTTGGCGTCGAACTCCAGGGCGCAGCCGTTGATGCAGTAGCGCTGGCCGCTGGTGCCGGGGCCGTCGTCGAAGACGTGGCCGAGGTGGGCGTCGCAGTTCTTGCAGACGACCTCGGTCCGCTTCATGAAGCGGCTGTTGTCCGAGCGCAGTTCGACGTGCTCGAGGTTGGCCGGGTCGGTGAAGCTGGGCCAGCCGGTGCCGGACTCGAACTTGGTGTCGGAGGAGAACAGCTCGGTGCCGCAGCCGACGCAGCGGAACATGCCATCGCGCTTCTCGTCCAGGTGAGGGCCGCTGAAGGCCCGCTCGGTGCCCGCCTTGCGCGTCACCTCGTACTGCTCCGGAGTCAGCTGCTCGCGCCACTCCTGGTCGGACTTCTCGATCTTCGTCGCCATCTTTCTCCTTTCGGGTCTATGACCAGGGTACGCCCTTGCTATTACAGGGCGATGACGAGATGCCACAAAGCCCTGGTTTCCCTGGCGCTGCTGGCGATGACCGCTTCGCCGGCTCCGGCGCCCGCGGCGGCGGGGCCGGTCCCGGGCCGGGCGTCGGCGCTCGAAGGCCTGGTCGCCCCGGCCTCGGGGGTCTGTTCCCACCAGGCGGATCTGCGGGCGCCGCTGGCCGAGCAGCTGCAGGCGATGCGCTGCCTGACCAACTTCGCCCGCCGCGGCTCGGGCCTGGAAGCGCTCGCCCCGGCATCCCAGCTGAACCGGGCCGCCTCGCACAAGGCCGGCGACATCTCCGGTGCCACGATTTCAGCCACGAAGCCTGCGGTCGCGAATTCACCTACTGGATGCAACACTTCGGCTATCTCGGCGAAAGCTGCTGGCGGGCGGGGGAGAACATCGCCTGGGACACCGCCGGACTGGCCAACGTGCGCTGGATCTTCTCCGCCTGGATGCAATCGGCCGGCCACCGCGAAAACATCCTCGGCGCCTACGCCCAGATCGGGATCGGACTGCAGCTCGGTGGCCTCGAAGGCGACCCGAACGCCCACGTCTGGGTCGAGGAGTTCGGCAACCACGACTGCTGAGCGGCGGCGGCTTAGGATGGCCGCGTGCCCGATGCCTTCTACGAGCCCGACGGCGATCGCTACCTCGCGACCGAGCTGACCCGCGGGCCCTGGGACCCCGGCGCTCAGCACGCCGGGCCGCCCTCGGCGCTGCTCGCCCGCGAGCTCGAGCTGCTGCCCGACGGCGAGCTGTTCCAGGTCGGGCGCATCACCTTCGAGATCCTGCGCTCGGTACCGATCGCCCCCGCCTACCTCAGCGCCCGGGTCCTGCGCCCCGGCCGTCGGGTGCAGCTGGTCGAGGCCGAGCTCAGCGACGGCGAGCAGGTGCTGATGCGGGCCACCGCCTGGCGGATCCAGATCGCTCCGGTCGAGCTGCCGGCCCCGGCGGTGGCCCCGCTGTTGCCGCCGCCGGGGCCGGCGCAGGGCAGCGTCGCCGCCTTCTTCCCGACCGAGCAGGAGCACGGCTACCACTCGGCGATGGAGGTCCGCTTCACCGAGGGCGGTTTCATCGAGCTGGGGCCGGCGACCGCCTGGCTGCGGATGCGCCAGCCGCTCGTCGCGGGGGAGGAGCCCTCGCCGCTGCAGCGGGTCCTGGTCGCCGCCGACGTCGGCAACGGGATCGCCTCGCCGCTCGACTACCGCCGCTTCGTCTTCATCAACGTCGAGCTCACCGTCCACCTCGAGCGGATGCCGGCCGGGGAGTGGATCTGCGTCGACGCCGAGCTGCTACCGCGCCCGACCGGGGTCGGGATCGCCGAGTCGGTGCTCTCCGACGAGCAGGGCAGGATCGGCCGCGCCGCCCAGACGCTGGTCGTCAGCGCTCGCTAGTCGCGCCTACGCGGGCCCGGGAGAGCGGCCGCCCGAGCCTCTGTGCAGGGTTGCCAGGATCAGGCCGGCCGACCCGACCGAGACCGCCGCCGCGAGGACGAAGGCGCCCTCGTAGCTGGTCAGCGCCGCCGCCAGCCCGGCCAGTGGCGCGCCGACGCCGACGCCGGCGTCGAAGAAGGCGGTGTAGGTGCCCATCACCGCGCCCCGGGCGCTTTCGGAGACGTGGCCGACGGCGATCAGCATCAGCGACGGGTTGAGCAGCGAGAAGGCGGCGCCCATCGCCATCCCGCCGACCAGCGCCACCGGCAGGCTCTGGGAGAAGGCGATCGTCAGCAGCCCGGCCGCCTCGACCAGCGCCGCGCCGATCCCCACCCGGGCGGGCCCGATCTTGTCCGGGAGGTGGCCGGCGAGGACCCTGGCGAGCACGATCATCGCCGCGAAGGCGCCGAAGACGAGGGCCCCGTGGCCGACGCCGCGGGCTTCGAGCAGGAGGACGATGAAGGCGGCCAGGGCCGCGTAGCCGATCGAGGCGAGGGCGATCGCGAAGCCGGGCCGCAGCGCCTCGGGGGCGATCAGCGGGTGGGGCTCGGCGTGGGCGAGCGGCACGAATCGTTCCGGCACCTGAGTCGCGATCGCCGCCCCCAGCAATGGCATCGCCGCGGCGAAGATCCAGACCGCGCGATAGCTGGAGGCATCGAGCAGCAGGTCGCCGGCCAGGGGGCCGACGCTGAGCCCGCCCCAGACCGCGAGGCCGTAGAGACCGAGGATCCGGCCGCGGCGGGCGGCCGGGGCCATGTCGACGATCCAGGCCGAGCCGGCGGTGTAGAGCGAGCCCTCGCCGACGCCGAGGACGAGGCGGGCGGCGATCAGGCCGGCGATGCCGAGGTTCGGCAGGTTGAGCAGGCCGCTGAGGCAGAGCAGCAGAGCGCCGAGCAGGACCGTCGGCTTGCGCCCCCAGCGGTCGGCGAGGCGGCCGGCGACCGGCCGCAGCAGCAGGCCGGTTATGGCGTAGGCGCCGATCACGATCCCGACCGCAAGGTCGCCGTCGCCAAGCGGGCCGTGGACGTAGCGGGGAAGGACGGGGAGGACGGCGCCTACCGCGATCAGGCCGCAGAAGGTGACCCCGAAGACTCCCCAGAAGGCGGCGTCGAGCCCGCCCGAGTCGCGCTCGGCCCCCGCCTCCGGCTCCTGGGCCGATGCGCCGGCGCTCACCGCAGCAGCGCGGCGAGGTTCTCGACCACGTGGTCGGGCGGCGGCTGAGCCGCTTCCGCCTCGGCGCGGGTGCTGGCCCCGCTCAGCACCAGCACCGTTTCCAGACCGGCCGCCCGGCCGCCGTCGATGTCGGAGGCGATCCGGTCGCCGACCATCGCCACCCTGGGATCGCGTGGTTCCTTTTGCACGCCATCCGTGCGAAAGGAACCACGGACGACGTCGAGGGCCATCTCGAACAGGTGTCCCTCGGGCTTGCCGCCGATCGCGGCGGTCTTGCCGGAGGCGGTCTCGACTGCGGCGAGGATCGCGCCGGTGCCGGGCCAGGCGCCGCCTGGCATCGGCATCGTCGGGTCGTGGCTGGTGGCGACGAGCGCGGCGCCGTTCGCCAGCGCCAGGGTCGCGGTCAGCAGCATCTCGTAGTCGAAGCCGCGGTAGCCGGAGACGACGACGACGTCCGCCTCGCGACCCGCCTCGCCCTCGACCACAGTGGCGCCGGTCGCGGCGACCGTCTCGCGCAGCGGCGTGGCGCCGATCACGAAGGCGCTGCCGCCCGGGCCCGCCGCTTCGCCGGCCAGCCGCGCGGCGACCATGCCGGCGGTGACGATCCGCTCCGGGCCGATGTCCACGCCCAACTCCCGCATCCGCTCCGCGTAGGCAAGCGGCCCTTTGCTGGGGTTGTTGGTGACGAAGACGATCTCCTTGCCGTCGGCGAGCAGTGCCGCCAGGGTCTCGACCGAGCCAGGCACCGGCTCGCGGCCGATCCAGACGACCCCGTCGAGGTCGATCAGAAGTCCGTCGAATTGGTCGGCGAGCGCCACCGCGCCAGGCTATTACCATGGCGGCGATACGTATCCCTCCAGAGCCGATACGGTGGTGCAAGTGACTCTGAACGGACAGGTTGTGGTCGCCACCGACCTGAACCGCCGCTACGGCGCGGGCGACGCCGCGGTCGATGCGCTGGCCGGGATCAGCACCTCCTTCGCCCGCGATCGCTTTACCGCGATCATGGGTCCCTCCGGCTCGGGAAAGTCGACGCTGATGCACATCCTCGCCGGCCTCGACAAGCCGACCAGCGGCAGCGTCGAGCTCGACGGGATCGAGATCACCAGCCTCGACGACGGCGAGCTGACCAAGCTGCGCCGCGACAAGCTCGGCTTCGTCTTCCAGTTCTTCAACCTGCTGCCGGTCCTCACCGCGGAGGAGAACCTGGTCCTGCCGCTCTCGATTGCCGGTCGCAAGCCCGACCAGGCTTGGGTCGACCAGCTGATCCGCACCGTCGGCCTCGAGGACCGCCGCACCCACCGGCCCGCCGAGCTCTCGGGCGGCCAGCAGCAGCGCGTCGCGGTAGCCCGCGCCCTGGTCTCCAAACCGGCCGTCGTCTTCGCCGACGAGCCGACCGGCAACCTCGACTCGAAGGCCAGCGCCGACGTCCTCGCCCTGCTGCGCCAGGCCGTCGACGAGTTCGGCCAGACGGTGATCATGGTCACCCACGACCCGGTCGCAGCCGCCCACGCCGACCGCCTGATCACCCTCCGCGACGGCAAGCTCGTCCAAGACGCCGCCCCGGGCTCGGCGGACGACGTGATCGAGCTGATGAAGAAGCTTGACTAGCCTCGCCCTCAAGAGCCTCTGGGCTCGCAAGGTGCGGGCGATGACGACGGCCTTCGCGGTCGTCATCGGCGTCGCCTTCATCGCCGGCAGCTACATCCTCAGCGACACGATCTTCGCCGCCTTCGACGAAATCTTCAGCGAGTCGCTGAGCGGGACCAGCGTCGTCGTCACCGCCCAGAACCCGGTTGAACAGGACAACGGCGAAGTGCCGGCGATCAGCGCCTCGTTGCTGCCGCGGATCCAGCAGACCGCCGGGGTCAAGCTGGCCGCCGGCGCGATCTTCACTCCCGGCGGCTTCTTCACCTCCAGCGGCGAAAAGATCGGCGCCAAGTTCGCCCCCAAGTTCATCTCCTCGACGCTGCCGGGCAAGCTCGAGTCGCTCAACTACGTCGTCGGCCGC
The DNA here is from genome assembly GCA_013821475.1 of Solirubrobacterales bacterium. GTDB lineage: Bacteria > Actinomycetota > Thermoleophilia > Solirubrobacterales > 70-9 > VAYN01. Next base: position 16,496 of record JACDGU010000009.1, on the reverse strand, counting down.
AAACCGCGCGGCCCTACTGAAGCCTCGATCGACAAGTCGGCGGCCGAAACCTCGCACCTCCAGCTCGGCGAAGAGATCGAGCTGATCGGCCAGGGGAGGGCGCGCAAGTTCGAACTCGTCGGCTTCACCCAGCTCGGCAGCGCCTCCTTCGGCGGCGCCAGCATCGCCCAGGTGACGCTGCCGGTGGCGCAGGCGCTGACCCACAAGGTCGGACGCTTCGATCAGATCTCGGTCGCCGCCGCTGACGGCGCCGCACCGGCGGCGCTCAAACGCCGCATCGCCCGCGAGATGCCGGGCGGGGTGCGGGTCGAGACGGCGCAGGAAAACGCCGACCGCGGCTCCGAAGAAATCCGCGAAAACCTCAGCTTCCTGCAGACCTTCCTGCTCGTCTTTGCCTACATCGCCGTCTTCGTCGGCTCCTTCCTGATCTTCAACACCTTCTCGATCACGGTCGCCCAGCGGGTCAGCGAGTTCGGGATGCTGCGCACGCTTGGCGCCTCGCGCCGGCAGATCCTCTCCACCGTGCTGAGCGAAGCGCTGGCGATCGGGCTGTTCGGGGCGCTGATCGGGATCGTCTTCGGCTTCGCGATCGCGATCGGGCTCAACGCCCTGCTGGAAGCCTTCGAAGTCGACCTGCCTACCACCGGCCTGGTGCTGAAGTCGCGGACCGTGATCGTCTCGGTCCTGGTCGGTGTGATCGTCACCTTCGTCGCCTCGCTGATCCCGGCACTGCGCTCGACCCGGGTGCCGCCGATCGCTGCCCTCCATGCCTTCGTTCCGACCCCGAGCCGGCGCCGCCGGATCGTCTACCTGGTCATCTCGACCGTGTTCGCGCTGGTCGGACTGGCGATGGTGCTCGGCGGGCTGTTCAGCGGCGGCGACGTCGGCAACCGCGCGATCCTGATGGGCGTCGGCGCGCTGATCGTCGTGATCGCCGTCTCGCTCTTCAGTCCGCGCCTGGTGCCACCGCTGGCGGCCCTCGCCGGCTGGCCGCTGGAGCGCCTGCGCCGCCTGACCGGACGCCTCGCCCGCGAGAACGCCCAGCGCAACCCGAGCCGCACCGCGGTCACCGCCGCGGCGCTGATGATCGGCCTCGCCCTGGTCGCCTTCGTCACCGTCTTCGCCGCCGGGCTGAAGAGCACGGTCGCCACCGTGGTCGAGGAAAACTTCGCCGGCGGGTTGATCATCCAGAACAGCGACGGCTTCTCGCCGATCCCGAACGGGGCGGCCAAGGCGGCGGCGAAAGTGCCCGGGGTCGAATCGGTGGCAACGATCCGCTCGGCCCAGGCAAAGGTGCTGAAGGGCGGGGCAGGGGCGGGCGTGAGCGCGCCGAGCCCCAACATCGGCGACGCGCTCAAGATCGAATGGAAGCAGGGTGGGCCGGCCGCCCTGCGCGGGCTCCGGGACGACCAGGCAATCGTCTCCGACTCGTTCGCCTCCTCGTACGGATTGCAGGTCGGCAGCGCCCTCCGTCTCCTCACCCAGACCGGCGCCAGACCCAGCTTCGAAGTCGTCGGCGTCTTCGACTCGAAGCTCGACGTGCTTGGCAGCGTGCTCATCACTCAGCCGCTGCTCGCCCGCGACTTCGCCCAGACCCAGGACACGATCGACTTCATCCAGACGGCGCCGGGCGCCGACTCGGCGACCCTGCAGGCGTTCCTCGGCAAAGGGGTCGAAATCGCCTTCCCGACCGCGGAAGTCCTCAACCAGGAAGAACTGAAGGAAAGCCGCGAAGAACAGGTCGACCAGCTCGTAAACCTCTTCTACGCGCTACTGCTGCTGGCGATCCTGATCTCGCTGTTCGGGATCGCCAACACGCTGGCGCTCTCGATTCACGAACGAACCCGCGAGCTGGGGATGCTGCGGGCGATCGGGATGTCGCGCCGCCAGGTGCGGACGATGATCCGCTACGAGGCGGTGATCACCGCCCTGATCGGTGCGATCCTCGGGATGATTCTCGGGATCGTCTTCGCCACCCTGATCGCGCAGCCGTTGAAGGACGAAGGCTTCACCCTCTCCTACCCGATCGGCTCGCTGGTGGCGCTGCTGGTCCTCGCCGCCCTTGCCGGGGTTCTCGCGGCAATCGCCCCGGCGCGCCGAGCGTCGCGCCTCGACGTTCTGGAGTCGCTGCAGTACGAGTAAACCCGAGAGGGTCGTAGTCTGGAAAAGATGTCCCGACGATCTCTTGGACTCGTTGTCTCGGTCACCCTTGTTGCGGCCGGGACGGCGCTCATCTATCCGCTGAAGGAAGTCGCGCCGGTGGTTTCGCTCGGCGTCGTCTACATCCCGGGGGTCTTGCTGGTGGCGGCAGCCTGGGGGCTGCCGCTGGGACTGCTCACCGCCCTGCTCAGCGCCGCTGCCTTCAACTGGTTCCACCTGCCGCCGATCGGCGCCCTCGACATCGCTGCCGACCATGATCTCGTCGCCCTCGTCGTTTTTGGCATCGTCGCGGTCTTCGGTGCCGCCCTTGCCGACTTTGCGCGCGCTCGTACTGCCGAGTCCGAGCACCGGCGCGAAGAGGCGGACCGGGCGCTGGAGCAGCTCGAGGCGCTGGAGCTCGAGCGCGAGCGGATGCAGGCGGAGATGATCGAGTCGGAGGCGCTGCGCCGCTCCGACGAGCTCAAGACCTCGCTGCTGCGCTCGGTCTCCCACGACCTGCGCACGCCGCTGACCTCGATCATCGCTGCCGGCGCCGCGCTCGACTCGCCCAGCGCCACCGCGGAGGAGCGCCATGAGCTGAGCGAGGCGGTGGTCGAGCAGGGTCAGCGGCTCTCGCGCCTGGTCGAGAACCTGCTCGACGTCTCGCGGCTGGAGAGCGGCAAAGCTGAGCCACGGCGCGAGCCCGTCGACCTGCCGGGACTGCTCGAGGCGGCGCGGCACTCGATCGGACCCGGCGGGGACGTGGTGCGGCTCTCGCTCGACTCCGACCTGCCGGCGCTGAGCGCCGACCCGACCCAGCTCGAGCGCGCCTTCGCCAACCTGCTCGACAACGCCGTCGTGCACGGCGCCGGCGAGCCGGTCCTGGTCCGCTCGCGTCTGGTCGGTCCGCGCCTGGTGGTGCGGGTCGTCGACCGCGGCCCGGGCATTCCCGAGCGCGAGCGCGAGCGGATCTTCGAGCCGTTCTACCGCGCCGCCGACGGCAACGGCAGCGGCTCCGGGCTCGGCCTGGCGATCGCCCGCGGCTTCATCGAGGCAAACGGGGGCGAGATCGCGGTCGAGTCGCTGCCGGGTCAGGGCAGCAGCTTCGTCGTCAGCTTCGACGCCCCCGTCTCCGGGCCGGCGGACAGCGGGGCTCGGAGTTGAGCGAGGAGCCGCGAATCCTGGTCTGCGACGACGAGCCGCAGATCCTGCGAGCGCTGAAGGTGATCCTCCGCGACGCCGGCTTCGAGGCGGTTCCGGCCGCCACTGGCGAGGAGGCGCTCGACCGCGCCGCCGTCAAGCCGCCGGAGGCGGCGATCCTCGACCTGATGCTGCCCGACATCGACGGCGTCGAGGTGACGCGGCGGCTGCGGGAGTGGAGCGAGATGCCGATCCTTGTCCTCTCCGCCGTCGGTGAGGAGGACCGCAAGGTCGAGGCGCTGGCGGCCGGGGCCGACGACTATGTGACCAAGCCCTTCGGCCCGCGCGAGCTGATCGCCCGGCTCGAGGCGGCGCTGCGCCGGGCCAAGCCCGAGGACGCCGAGCCGGCGATCGTCGCCGAGGGGATCGAGATCGACCTCGCCGGCCGCACCGTGCGCCGCGACGGCGAGCCCGTCCACCTGACCCCGACCGAGTTCGGACTGCTGCGCGAGCTGGCCCGCAACCGCGGCCGGCTGTTGACCCACCGCGCCCTGCTGGTCGCGGTCTGGGGGGTCGAGTACGAAGACGACTTCCAGGTTCTCCGCTCCCACATCGCCAACCTGCGCCGCAAGATCGAGCCTCCTGACGGTCCCAAGTACGTATTGACCGATCCCGGCGTCGGCTACCGCTTCGCCGCCTGAGCGCGGTTGAGCTTTTACCCCGCATAGGGTCGAAAAGCTCAACCGCGCTCTCCTTCAGAGGATCTGTATGCGGGCGCCGCATAGTTCATCCGGCCTTGACGCCCCCCGGCGCATGCTCGATCCATGCTCTCGGTTCCTCTTCGCCGACATCTTCCCCGGAGGCGGCAGTCCTCTCGCCGACGCCTTCGCGATCGCGATTGCAATCGGCCTCTTCGCCTCGGCGACGGCCGACGGCGGCGACGGACTATCCGGAGGCGACTTCGTCTGGCTGCTGCACAAGGCGCCCACGGAGGTCCTGATCCTGCGTCCGGCGCCGGACGACCTCCGCCGGCTTTCGGTCTCGACATCGACGGCGAGTCAGGCGGCGAGGCCCATGCGGAGAGCGCCTGCTGCCTCGAGCATCGCGCCGCGCGCGGTGCGGCCGATCGCGGTCTGGTTGGCAAAGCTGTGGACGAGGCCGGGGTGGCGACGCAGGGCGACCCGGACGCCGGCCTCCCGCATCGCCAGCGCGTAGGCCTCGCCCTCGTCTCGCAGCGGATCGAAGCCGGCGGTTGCGACGTAGGCGGAAGGGAGCCCGCCGAGCTCGGCGGTGCGCAGGACCGAGACCCGGGGGTCGGTGGGGTCGGTGCCCGGCGGCAGGTAGCTGGCCTCGAAGAAGTCCGAGTCCTGCTGGGTGAGGAGGAAGCCCTCGGCGAAGAGCTGGCGCGAGCGCCTGTCCTTGGCCGCGTCGGTGACCGGGTAGATCAGCAGCTGCATCGCCGGCCTCGGGCCGCCGGCGTCGCGGGCGAGGACGCTGACCACGGCGGCGAGGTTGCCGCCGGCACTGTCGCCGCCGACTGCGATCCGGGCCGGGTCGGCGCCGAGGCTGGCGGCGTTCCCGGCGGCCCACTGGAAGCTCGCGACCGCGTCCTCCACGGCCGCCGGAAAGGGGTTCTCGGGAGCGAGTCGGTAGTCGATCGCCAGCACCGAGACGCCGGCCGTGGCGGCGAGGAAGCGGCAGACGCCGTCGTGGGTCTCGAGGTCGCCGACCACCCAGCCGCCGCCGTGGTAGTAGACCAGCAGCGCGGTCGGGTCGCCCCCCGGCGGCGCGCCGGGGACGTAGAGGCGCGCCGGGATCGAGCGCACCGGCCCCGGGATTTCGATCGGCGCCACCCGTGCCATCGGGATCGGCGGCCGGCGGCAGGCGATCTCGGCCTCGATCCGGGTGTGGTCACGCGCCTCGGAGGCCGCCATCCCGACCGAGAACGACTCGCTGCCCACCAGTTCGGCGAGCCTGATCAGCGTCTGTACCTCGCTGGCGAGCGTCTGCCCGTCGATCGTCGGCGGCTTGCCGAACAGCCGCCGTTGCACTCCCGGGGGCAGCCCGCAGACCGCCTTGACGATCCGGTGCTCGACCGGGGAAGAGAAGCGGGGAAGCTTCGCCATCGCCGGTCGACTCAGCGCCGCTGGGGGGTGCGGTCGATCTGCTCGCAACCACTGAGGGCGTCGCCCCGGCCGATGGTGACCTGGTCCCTGCCTGCTCCGCAGCGGACCGTGGCCGGGTACTCGTCGCGGCTGCGGATCCGGTCGTTGCCGGCGTTGCCCTCGAGCAGGTCCCGGTTGCAGCGAACGCTCGCTCCGGCGGATTGCGCCAGCACGCCGATCGGCAGGGCCGCCGCGCTTCGCCTCCGCTGGATCGCCGAGCTCATGCCGGGCAGGCTATCCGCGAGCGGAAGCGTCTGCGCAGTCGAGCGGGACGGTTCCCGTCAAATAGACAAGTGGTCACCACGGCGGTTATCACGGGTGCCGCCTCCGCGCCGGCTTTGGCGACTCAGCCGCAGCCGGTGTTGTTGCCGCAGGACGAGCACGTGTAGCAACTGCCCGTCCGCTGCATCATTCCGCCGCACTGCTCGCAGGCCGGGCCGAGGTCGAGGCCGTGCATCTTCGCCGGGCGGACCGGGGGAGAGTCGGTGAAGGCTGCCGCCGCCGGGACCGAGGCGGCGCTCGCCTTCGCCCTGGCGGCAGCGCCGTTGCCGTTTCCGTTGCCGGGTTTGGCGTGGCCGTTGCCGCCGTTTCCTCCGTTGGCCGGTCCCGCCGTGTCGGTCGGGATGCCGAGGCCAAGCTGCGAGGTCTCCGCGTCCTGCTTGGCGCGGACCTCGGTGGTCATGATCCCGAGTTCCCCGAGCGTCTCGGTGTCCTCGATGAAGCGGCTCGCGACCCAGCGCATGATGTAGTCGGGCAGCGATTTGGCGAAGGGGATCTCCGGGTTGCCGGTGATGCCCTCCGGCTCGAAGCGCATGTAGCTGAACTTCCGCACGAAGTCTTCGAGCGGCACGCCGTACTGGAGGCCGAGCGAGATCGCCGTCGCGAAGGCGTTCATCAGCCCCCGCATCGTCGATCCCTCCTTGCCGATGTCGGTTAGGAAGATCTCGCCGACCGAGCCATCGTCGTACTTGCCGGCGGTGATGTAGCCCTCGTGACCGGCAATCGAGAACTTGTGGGTGATCGATTCGCGCTCGCGCGGCATCCGTTTGCGCTCCGGTGGCAGGATCACTACCTCGGGCTCGGCTCCCTTTTCGTCCTGGGCGTCGGTGCGCAGCGCCTGCGCCGTCTTCGAGCCGTCGCGGTAGATCGCCAGCGCCTTGAGGCCGCCCTTCCAGCCACGGGTGTAGGCGTCGGCGATGTCGTCGACGGTCGCCGACTGCGGCAGGTTGACCGTCTTCGAGATCGCCCCGGAGATGAACGGCTGCGTCGCCGCCATCATGTCGATGTGGCCGGTGTGGGTGATCGCCCGCTCGCCGACGGCGACGTCGAAGACCGGCAGGTGCTCGTCCTTGAGGCCGGGGGCGCCGACGATCGTGTTCTGCTCGGCGATGTAGGCGTTGATCTGATCGATCTCGGCCGCCGAGTAGCCCATCGCGTCGAGCGCCATCGGCACCGATTTGTTGACGATCGTCATCGAGCCGCCGCCGACCAGCTCCTTGAACTTGACCAGCGAGAAGTCGGGCTCGATCCCGGTCGTGTCGCAGTCCATCAGGAAGCTGATCGTCCCGGTCGGCGCCAGCACCGTCGCCTGGGCGTTGCGGTAGCCGTGCTCCTCGCCGAGCTCGACGGCTTCCTCCCAGGCCCGCTGCGCGGCCTCGAGCAGGTTGCCTTTGATCCCGGTCGGGTCGACGTCGTAGGAGGCGTCGCGATGCATCCGCATCACCCCGTTGTGGGGCTCGCTGTTCTTCTCGTACTCGTCGTAGGGGCCGGTGGCGCCGGCGGCGATCAGTGCCGACTGGCGGTAGGCGCGGCCGGTCATCAGCGCCGTGATCGCGGCGGCGACGTTGCGGCCCTCGACCGAGTCGTAGGGGAGGCCGTCGGACATCAGCAGGGCGCCGAGGTTGGCGTAGCCGAGGCCGAGCTGGCGGAAGGCGAAGGCGTTGGCGGTGATCTCCTCGGTCGGGTAGCTGGAGAAGCCGACGATGATCTCCTGGGCGAGGAAGACGATGTCGACCGCGTGCTCGAAGTCGGCGACGTCAAAGCTGCCGTCCTCGCGTCGGAACTTCATCAGGTTGAGCGAGGCGAGGTTGCAGGCCGAGTCGTCGACGTGCATGTACTCGCTACAGGGATTGGAGGCGTTGATCCGACCCGACTCCGGGCAGGTGTGCCAGCGGTTGATGATCGTGTCGTACTGGACGCCGGGATCGGCGCAGCGCCAGGCGGCGTCGGAGATCTGGTTCATCAGGTCCCGCGCCGGCAGGGTCTTCACCGACTTGCCGGTGGTGCGCGCGGTCAGGTGCCAGTCCTCGCCGGCCTCGACCGCCTCCATGAAGTCGTCCGTTATGCGGACCGAGTTGTTGGCGTTCTGGTACTGGATCGAGGTGAAGCCCTCGCCGTCGATCGACATGTCGAAGCCGGCGTCGCGCAGCGCCTCGGCCTTCATCTCCTCGTCGGCCTTGCAGGAGATGAAGTGCTCGATGTCTGGATGGTCGACGTTGAGCACGACCATCTTCGCCGCCCGCCGGGTCTTGCCACCGGACTTGATCGTCCCCGCCCAGGCGTCGGCACCGCGCATGAAGCTGACTGGCCCGCTGGCGGTGCCGCCCTTCTGCAGCGGCTCCATCGAGCCGCGGATGTTGGAGAGGTTGATGCCAGAGCCGGAGCCGCCGCGGAAGATGTTGCCCTCTTTGGTGTTCCAGCCGAGGATCGACTCCATCGTGTCCTCGACGCTGAGGATGAAGCAGGCCGAGCACTGCGGCGTCTCCTCGAAGCCGACGTTGAACCAGACCGGCGAGTTGAAGGCCGCTTTCTGGTTGAGCAGGATCCAGGTCAGCTCGTGCTCGAAGGCGTCGGCATCCTCGTCGGAGGCGAAGTAGCCGCCCTCGCGACCCCAGTTGGAGATCGTCCCCGCCACGCGGCCGATCATCTGTTTGACCGAGTTCTCGCGCTCGGGGCTGCCGAGCTGGCCGCGGAAGTACTTCTGGGCGACGATGTTGGTCGCGTTCTGGGACCAGCTCTTGGGGAACTCGACCCCGCGCTGCTCGAAGGCCGGGCTCTCGGGATTGCCGATCACCGCGTCGCGGATCTCCCACTCGATCTGGTCGAAAGGATGCACGCCGGCAGCGGAGAACCGTCGCTCTATCGAGAGACCCCTCAGACCGTTTTTGGGACTGGCAGTGGCGGTCTTAGACATCGAACTACTCCTCTCGCAGCGACTTTTAGGGTGAACTGCGCAGGATTGTCTTTGGCTCGGACGGAAACAGCTCGCGAATCCGCAAACGACGGCATGATCCGGCGACGGTTTCCTCCTCACATTGTCTCAATTCCGCTATCTCGGCACTAATAACCACGTACTCTCCAGACATGGCCGAAGATCTGCGCCGGGGAGCCGAGCGAATGGGGGAGCGGGCCTCCGCCGCCAAAGGGGTGATGGGCGACCGGGCCACGGCCGCCAAAGAGGCTGTCGGCGAGCGCGCGACCGCCGCCAAAGAGGCGACTGCCGAGGCGATCGCCGCGGTCAAGCCGAAACTGCGAGGCGTCTCTCACGAGTGGGCCTTCTTCCTCTCGCTCGGCTTCGGCGTCGCCCTGATCGTCCTCGCCAAGACGCCGAAGGCGGCCTTCGCGGTCGGCATCTACGCGCTCAGCCTCTCAGCGCTGTTCGGGACCAGTGCCCTCTATCACCGGGTCAACTGGACCAAGCCCAAGGCGCGGCTGCGGATGCGCCGCCTCGACCACTCGATGATCTTCTTCCTCATCGCCGGCACCTACACGCCCTTCGCGCTGCTGGTCCTCGACGGCACCCTGGCGCTGGCGATCCTGGTCGTCGTCTGGATCGGCGCGATCGCCGGCGCGATCGTCGAGATGGTCTGGATCAACCACCCGAAATGGGCCTCGGTGCTGATCTACATGTCGCTCGGCTGGGTCGCCCTGATCGCTTTCCCGGAGCTCTGGTCGACGATGGGGGTCGGCGGTGGCCTGCTGGTCGCCGCCGGCGGACTCCTCTACACGGCCGGGGCTGTCGTCTACGCGACCCAGCGACCGGACCCCAACCCGGCGATCTTCGGCTACCACGAGGTCTTCCACCTGTTCGTCATCGCCGCCGCGGTCGCCCACTTCTCGGCGATCGCCTTCTTCGCCCTGCCGCACGCCTGAGCGGTGCCGCCTCGGGGCGGTCGGTTCACGGAGCGGGGCACTTGCGAGCAGGGGTCGGGTGCCCCTCCGAACGTTTTGTGCCGCTGGCCGAGAGGCCACCTCGGACGGCCCTCGGCGATCCAGCCAGTCAGGCAAGAGAGGAGGGGCACCCGACCCTCCGCCCGGGGATGGCCGTCCCTAACTAGGCCGAGCCGTCAGACCTGCGCCGCCAGCGCCGTCTGCAACTCCTCTACTTCGGAGATCAGCTCGGCGAGGATCTCCTGCAGTTGCTTGGACTGCTCGCTGCTCAGCTCCAGGCGCCCGTCCTCGTAGTTCTCCTGGGCGCGGGGAACGGGCAGTTCGCCCTGGACCACGCGACCGCCGAGCGCGGCGAGGACTTTGCGCGCCTCGGCCTGGGCCCAGACGGCGCCGAACATCCCGGTCGAGGCGCCGATCGCCGCCGCCGGCTTGCCCGACAGCGAGCTCTTGCCGGCCGGCCGGGAGACCCAGTCGAGCGCGTTCTTAAGCTGACCGGGGAGCGAGTGGTTGTACTCCGGCGTCGCGATCAGAACCGCGTCGGCGGAACGGACCGCCTCGCGCAGCTCCTCGACCACCGCCGGCGTCGCCTCCGCTTCGGCGTCGGCGTCGTAGGGCGGGATCTCGCGCAGGCCCTCGTACTCCACCAGCTCCACTCCTGCGGGCAGCCGCTCGGCGGCCGCGCGCAGGAGGGCGCCGTTGTACGAGTCCCGGCGCAGGCTTCCGGATATGCCCAGGACCCGCATCGTTACTCGGCCGCCGCCACGAACTCGAGCTCGACGGCGATGCTGACGTCGTAGTCGAGGACCTCGCCGCCGCTCGGCAGGTCGGCGTTCCAGACCAGGCCGAAGCTGCGCCGGTCGACCGTGGTCGCGAGCGAGAAGCCGACGCGGGCGCTGCCGCCGAGGTCCTTGCCGAGCGGGGCGAACTTGCCCGTCGCCTCGACCTCGTGCTTCTCGCCGCGGATCTCGAGCTCGCCCTTGAGCTGGACCGAGCCGTCATCGGCGACGTCCAGGCCGGACGAGGTGAAGCGGACCTGGGGGTACTCTTCCGCGTCGAAGAAGTCGGGCGAGAGGAGGTGGCCCTTGAGCATCTCCTCGGTGATCGCGATGCTGGCGACCTCGACCGAGCCCTCGAGCTTCGGGGTCTCGCCACCGGTGAGGGTGATCGAGTAGTCCTCGAAGGTGCTGCGGAACGGCGAGATGCCGTTGTGGAAGATGGCGAAGCCGATCGAGGAGTGAACCGGGTCGACGGTGTAGCTCCCGACCGGGATCTCCTGCTTGGTCTGCGTGCTCATGTGGTTCCTCTCGTAGTTGCTGGTTCGTTGCTTGTAATGGAAGGTCGTTGACGCAGAAACCATCGTAGCAGAAAAGATTGCCGATACAACTATTGTCAGGACAACGATCATCTGCGATGATGTCCGGTATGTCAGAGCAAGCGACCGCCACCGATGCGCCTCCCGCGAAGGTTCAGTGCCCGGCGCCAACGCCCCATGGCGAAGCCTGGGGGGCGCTCTCGCGCACCCACGCGGCCGTCAGCCAGCGCCTGCAGGAGGCGCTGGCCCAGGCCGACATGCCGCCGCTGCCCTGGTACGAGGTCCTCGCCAGCGTCGCCGAGTCCCCGGGCCAGCGGATGCGGATGGGGGACCTCGCCGAGGCCCTGGTGATCACCCGCGGCGGCCTGACCAAGCTGGTCGACCGCCTGGTCAAGGCCGGCCTGCTGGAGCGGACCTTCTGCGAGACCGATCGCCGCGTCAGCTACGCGACGCTGCTGCCCGCCGGCATCCAGATGCTGGTGGAGATGCGCCCGGTGATCGTCGGCGGGCTCGAGCTCGCCTTCTCGGCCAACC
>JACDGU010000009.1:0-5026 GCA_013821475.1 Solirubrobacterales bacterium | reverse complement strand
GCGCGACACGCTGGACAGCGTCCGCGGCTCCGCCTGCGACGGCGTCCACTGACGCCGGCTCGCGGCTCCCGGCTCAGGCCGAGGGCCTAGGCCAGCGCCGCGGCGGCGCGCTCTTTGGCCGACTCGATGATCGCCAGCACGGCGTACTGGTCGCCGTCGCGCAGCAACTCGATCGGATCGGGGTCGCCGTTGACGATCCCCTCGAAGAACTCCTTGCGGTCCTGGTAGGTCGGCAGCGTCCCCTTCGCCCAACCGCGGGCGTCGTTGAGGATCACTGCCAGGCGCGCGTACTCCTCGCCGAACAGCTCCGAGACCTGGCGCTTCATCCGCTTCGCCAGGGCCGGCGAGGCGCCGGCGGTGGAGATCGCGATCGCCAGCGGTCCGGTGCGGACGATCGCCGGCAGGATGAAGTTGCAGAGCGGCGGCACGTCGACGACGTTGACCAGCATCGCCCGCTTCTCGGCGTCGTCGAAGACGCCGATGTTGACCTCGCTGTCGTCGGTCGCGGCGATCACCATGAAGACGCCATCGAGGTCCTCCCGGCCGCGGTACTCGCGCTTCTCCCAGAAGATCGAGCCCTCGGCCGCGAGGCTTTCGAGCTCCGGGTGGGCGATCGGTGCCAGCAGGGTGACCTCGGCGTCACAGGCGAGCAGGCCCTCGACCTTCTCGAGCCCGACGTCGCCGCCGCCGACGACCAGGCAGCGCCGCCCGGTCAGCTTCAGGCAAGCGATGTAAAAGGGCGTCTCCAGCATGTCCCGCACGCAGGACTGGTCGCAGATCCCCTTGCGGAACTGGCAGACGCACTCCTTGCCGGCATAGGCCTGGGCGGGCATGGAAGACAGGTTAGTGATCGGCTCTTAGCCGCCCCCGGACGCCGGAGGGGAGGCCCATCCATATCTGATTCTTTGGGTCTCCCCGGGAGCAGAGGAGGCGGCTCTTATATGGAGTCGAGGGTGAGGCGCAGGCCGTCCTCGAGGCCGGTGCTCGGCCGCCAGCCGAGCTCGGCCTCGGCGCGCCCGGCGTCGAGCGAGATCCGCTGCACCTCGCCGGCGCGCGCCGGCGCGAACTCGGGCTCGAAGTCGGTGCCGCCGAGCCGGCCCAGGATCTCGGCCAGCTCGAGGACGCTGGCCTCGCGACCGGTGCCGAGGTTGACCGCGCCGCCGGCCTGCGAGCCGGCCGCCGCCAGCGCCGCGGCGACGACGTCGCCGACGTAGAGGTAGTCGCGGGTCTGGCTGCCGTCGCCGAAGATCGTCGGCTGCTTGCCGGCACGCAGCAGGCCGCAGAAGATCGCGATCACGCCGGCCTCGCCGAGCGGGTCCTGGCGCGGGCCGTAGACGTTGCCGAGGCGCAGGGCGATCGTCGAGAGGCCGTAGAGCCGCTCGTACAGCGCCAGGTATCCCTCGGCCGCGAACTTGCTCTGCCCGTAGGCCGAGAGTGGGGCGATCGCGGTCGACTCGTCGAGCGGCAGCTGCTGTCCCTCGCCCTCGCCGTAGATCGCGCCGCCGGTGGAGACGAAGACGACCCGGCCGGCGTCGGCGCCGCGCGCCGCCTCGAGCACATTGGCGGTGCCGCCGACGTTGACCGCCGCGTCGAAGGCGGGGTCCTCGAGCGATTTGCGGACGTCGATCTGGGCGGCGAGATGGAAGATCGTCTCGGGCCGGTGCTCGAGGACCAGTGCGGCCAGCGCGGCGCCGTCGCGGATGTCGAGCTCGACCAGCTCGGCGCCGGCGGCGAGGGCGCCGTCGAGGTTGACCCGGCGCCCGGTGGAGAGGTCGTCGAGGACCGTCACCTCGTCGCCGCGCGCGAGCAGGGCATCGACCAGATTTGAGCCGATGAATCCCGCGCCGCCGGTGACCAAGCAGTTCATGAGTGCGCCGATCCTAAGGGGATCGGCCTGGGCGAGGCATGAGATCCGCTGAGGAGAGGCTGAGGAGGACAGCCGAACGCCCCTGCTACCTTCCCGCCCCATGAGATTGATCGTTACCGAGAAGAACAACAGCGCCAAGAAGATCGCCGAGATCCTCGGTGCGAGCCAGGGCGGCCCCACCAGCGACAAAAGCTTCAAAGTCCCCTATTACATGTGGACCGACGAGAACGGCGATGACCAGATGACGATCGGTCTCAAGGGCCACGTGCTCGGCCCCGCCTTTCCCGAGGGCTACTCGAACTGGCAGAAGACGGACCTCCACGATCTGATCGACGCCGAGCTGATCAAGGAGCCGACCGACAAAAACGTCGTCAAAGCGATCAAAAAAGTCGCCAAAGAGGCCGACGAGCTGGTGATCGCCACCGACTTCGACCGCGAGGGCGAGCTGATCGGGCTCGAGGCGCTGGAGGAGATGCTCGACGCCAACCCCGAGCTCGGCTCCCGCGAGGGCACCGCCGACGGCAGCCTGGTGATCAAGCGGGCCCGCTACTCGGCCCTGACCAAAGAAGAGATCGAACGCGCCTTCGACAACCTCGACACGCTCTCCTACCCGCTGGCCAATGCCGGCGCCGCCCGCCAGGACATCGACCTGCTCTGGGGCGCGACGCTGACCCGCGCGGTCTCGATCGCCAGCCGCCGCTTCGGCTCCAACTTCCTCTCTGTCGGCCGCGTCCAGAGCCCGACCCTGGGCCTGATCGTCGAGCGTGAGATGGAACGCCGCGCCCACGTCGCCAAACCCTTCTGGGAGCTGTTCGCCAAGTTCGAGCATCCCGACGGCACCTTCGAGACCCACCACAGCGTCGACAAATTCTGGGACAGAGCCGAGGCCGACGCCGCCTTCGCCGGGACCAAGGCGCCCGGCGTCGTCAAAGCGGTCACCGCGCGCAAAAACACGCGCAAACCGCCGACCCCCTACAACACCACCGCCTTCAGCACCGACGCCTCCAGCCGCCTCGGGATCACCCCCGCCAGCGCGATGCGGATCGCCGAGGACCTCTACATGGACGGCTTCATCTCCTACCCGCGCACCGACAACACCGTCTACCCGGCCTCGCTGCCGGTGCGGGAGCTGGTCAGCTCGCTGGTGAAAGTCAAAGAGTTCTCGGCCGCCTCCGGCCTGCTCGACGGCGAGTTGAAAGCCACCCGCGGCAAAAAAGAGACGACCGACCACCCGCCGATCTACCCGACCCAGGCGATCCACCCGGGCGCCCTCGACGGCTCGAAGAAACGCGTCTACGAACTCGTCGTCCGCCGTTTCCTCGCCACCTTCAGCCCGCCGATGATCACCGAGTCGACCCGCGCTGACATCGAGGCCGGCTCGGAGACCTACTTCGTCCGTGGCTCGGTCATCGTCGACCCCGGCTACGCCGGCATCTACACCTACGCCCGCTCCGCCGACGAGGAGATCCCGGCGCTGCGGGAGGGCCAGGAGCTGGCGCTCGACGGCGAGCCCTGGATCGTCGACAAGGAGACCCAGCCGCCCTCGCGGATCTCGCAGGCGAAACTGATCGAGATGATGGAGGAGCGCGGCCTCGGCACCAAGGCCACCCGCGCCGACATCATCCAGAAGCTGTTCGACCGCGGCTACGTCTTCGGCAACCCGCCGGTCCCCTCGGAGACCGGCATCGCCCTGTATGAGGCCTTCAAGAACTTCGTGCCGGCGATGGCGACGCCGGAGATGACCGCCCAGCTCGAGGCGGAGATGGACCGGATCGCCGCCGGCGAGATGACCAAGGGCGCGGTCGTCGGCGAAAGCCGCGACCTGCTGCACAAGACCTGGACCGAAATCGACGGCAGTCGCGAGGACCTGGCCAAAGTGATCTGGAAAGGGATGGACGAAGACCGCGTCCTCGGCCCTTGCAAAGTATGCGAAGCGGCGGGACGCAAAAAGGACGATGGCTCGCCCCACATGCTGCGGATCATCCGCGCCAAAAAATCCGGCAAACGCTTCGTCGGCTGCAGCGGCTGGACCCTCGATGACCCCGCATCCTGCGACCAGACCTTCCCGCTGCCCCAGCGCGGCGACGTCTTCAAGCTCGAAGACCGCTGCTCGATCTGCAACGAGACGCCGCGGCTGAAAGTCGTCCCCTTCCGCGGCCGCTCCTGGAACCTCTGCCTCAACGACGACTGCGAGTCGATGCAGGAGATGAAGAAACGCCGGGCGGAGCGCGAAGCGGCCAAAGCCGCCAAAGCGGCGATGGACAAGAAGCCGGCGGTAAAGGGCGACGAGGACGCACCCGCTAAACCGAAAAAAGCGAAAGTGAAAGCGTCCAAAGCGGACACCGCCACGCGGGGGCGCAAACGCGCCAAAGCCGCGGCCAAAGGCTGAGGCCCGCCCCGTTGTTCATCTCGCTCGAGGGAGTCGACGGCTCGGGCAAGAGCACCCAGGCGCGGCTGCTGGTCGAGGCGCTGGGCGAGGGGACGGTCGCGATCCGCGAGCCCGGCGGGACCGATGCCGCCGAGCGGATCCGCGAGCTGCTCGCCGACCCCGGCTTCGAGATCGACCCCTTCGCCGAGCTGCTGCTCTTCTCCGCCGCCCGCGCCGACCTCGTCAGCCGCGTGATCCGGCCGGCACTGGAGGCGGGTAAGGTCGTCGTCGCCGACCGCTTCGCCGACTCCAGCGTCGCCTACCAGGGCGGCGCCCGCGGGCTCGGCACCAGCCACGTCCTCTCGCTCACCGACACCGTGATCGACGGCCTCTGGCCGGACCAGACGCTGCTGCTGAAGGTCGAGCCCGAGGTGGGCCTCGGCCGCGCCGAGAGCGATGACCGCTTCGAGGCCGAGGGCCTCGAGCTGCAGCGCGCCGTCGCCGAAGCCTACGAGGAGATCGCGATCGTCGCCTCGGACCGCGTCGTCGTGATCGACGCGACGGGCAGCGTCGAGGAGGTCCACGAGCGGGTGATGGAGGCTGTAAACGGGGCACGCAAGTGAGGCGCGGTAGAGCTTTCATTCCCTATGGGGCGGAAACCTCAACCGCGTTGCGATGAGCGCTGCGCTTGACACCGCCACCGAGCACCAGGCGCGGCCGCGGGTAGCGCTCAGCGCCGCGCTCGCCTCCGGGCCCTCGCACGCCTACCTCTTCCGCGGGCCGCGCGGCGC
>JACDGU010000135.1 GCA_013821475.1 Solirubrobacterales bacterium | reverse complement strand
CGGGGGGTGTCTGAGCTTAGGGGGCATATATGCCCCCTAAGCTCAGACACCCCCCGCTAGGGTGAGGTGGTGAGCGAAGAGAGAGCGCCGGGACCAGCAGAGCTGCCGAATCTCGGTCCTCCCTCGACCCCCCGGCCCGCCTCGGGGATCGTCCTTCTGCGGCGCGGGGGCAAGCACTCCGAAAGGGCGCTCGAGGTGCTGCTGCTGAAGCGCAGCGGCGAGGCGAAGTTCATGCCCGGCGTCTGGGTGTTCCCGGGCGGAGCCGTGGATCCCGAGGACGGCGAGGCCGAGCAGGGCCACCGTGCCTGCGCGATGCGCGAGCTGGCCGAGGAGGCCTCGATCGAGCTCGAGGCCGGCGAGGAGCTGGTCCTGTTCTCGCGCTGGATCACCCCGGAGGTGGTCTCGACCCGCTTCGACGCCTGGTTCTTCCTCGCCCTCGCCCCGGCCCACACACCGCCGAAAGCCGACGGTGTCGAGACGACCGAGGCGCGCTGGTTCCGCCCCGCCGAGGCGCTCGAGGCGCAGGCCGCCGGTGAGCTCGTCCTCTCCTTCCCGACGATCAACCAGCTGCGCTGGCTGGCCGAGTTCCGCACCTCTGACGAGGCGCTCGCCGCCTACCGCGGGCGGGACGTCGACTCGGTGACGCCGAAGGTGATCGGCGATGCGGACGACTGGCGGCCGGTCCTCCCCGGCGACCCCGACTACCCGGCCTAGAGCCCAGTCCTAGCCCTGGTCCGCCGGAAACGGCTCCAGGCCGGCGTGCCAGGGGCCGGGCGGGTAGGTGTGGATGCCGCTCTCGTCCATCTCCCCCTGCAGCCGTTTGAACAGTTCGCCGGCGTTCTTCAGGGCGCTTTTCAGCTCCGTGTCGCTGCGCTCGCGCAGCCGCCAGAGGAACCAGAGCTGGCGGTCGTTGACGCCGAAGTCGATCTCGCCGGTCATCGTCGTCACCCAGGTCAGGAAGCCGGGGCTGAACAGCTCGCGCAGCGCGACCGGATCGTGCTCCTTGGGCACGGTCGCCCAGAAGCGCTTGTTGAAGTCGATCGACTCGAATTCGACCTTGCGCGAGAAGCGCTGGGTGAGCGCCTCGGCGCCCTCGATCGACTCGACGTTGAAGGCCGGGACGACCTTGGCCAGGTCCGGCATGTGCGCCTTGGCGAGGATCGCCGTCGGCAGCGTCGCCTTGTTGAAGAGGCTGCCGATCTCCTTTTCGTCGGCATCGCAGGAGGCGCCCCAGAAGCCCTCGACCAGCTGGCCGGTGAGGCGGTTGACGCCGCCGACGCAGAGGGCCACCGGCGCGTCGACCGGGTTGATCCCGCCGATCTCCTCATAGGTGACGCCGGCGCGCTCGCCGTAGCGGCGCACCGCCGCGGCCCAGTCCTGCGCTTCCTGCTTGGCGCCCATCGCCCGATCCTAAGTGACCGCCGGATGCTCACCGCTTGTCCAGGCCCACGTCAGCGGCCCCGATCGGCGTTAGGATGGGCTCAAGTCCCGGTCCACCACACAGGAGCCGCCATGATCATCGCCGTAATCGTCGTCGTCGTCCTCATCGTCATCGCGGTCCTCTATTACATCGGCAAGCGCAACGGCATCATCGCCTCGCGCAACCGGGTCGACGAGTCCTGGAGCGGGATCGACGTCCAGCTCAAGCGCCGCCACGACCTCGTCCCCAACCTGGTCGAGACCGTCAAAGGCTACGCCTCACACGAGAGCGAGGTCTTCGAGAAAGCGACCAAAGCGCGCGCCGAGGCGATGTCCGCGCACTCCGTCGCCGACACCTCGAAAGCCGAGTCGAACCTGAGCGGGGCGCTGACCGACCTCCGCGCCGTCGCCGAGAACTACCCGACCCTGCGGGCGACCGAGAACTTCCAGCAGCTGAGCCGCAACCTCTCCGAGCTCGAGGACGAGATCCAGGCCTCGCGCCGGATCTACAACTCCAACGTCCAGTCCTACAACACGGACATCCAGCAGTTCCCGGGCTCGATCATCGCCAACCAGGGCGGCTTCACCGCCCGCGAATACTTCGAGATCGAAGACAAAGCCGAACGTGCACCGGTCTCGGTCAGCTTCGACAAATAGGTCCCTCGGGTCCTTTTCCTAAGATCACGCGATGGAGGCCACTCAAGAAGCGACGCTCTGGATCTGCGACAGCTGCGGGTTCATCTACGACCCGGCGATCGGCGATCCCGACGGCGGCATCCCGCCCGGAACCGCCTTCGCCGACATCCCCAAGGACTGGTTCTGCCCGGTCTGCGGCGCGCGCACCTCTGACTTCCGGCCGCTCGAGCCCGGCGAGGCCTGAGCTCTCAGCAGTTCGCGTCGCCCGAGCGTTTAAGGTGGGCTGATGAGTCAGTTTGACTACGACTGGATAGTCGTCGGTTCCGGCTTCGGCGGCTCCGTCTCGGCGCTGCGCCTGGCCGAGAAGGGCTACAGCGTCGCCGTCCTCGAGTGCGGCAAGCGCTTCCGTGACCAGGACTTCCCAAAGTCGACCTGGGACCTGCGCCGCTACTTCTGGGCGCCGCGGCTCGGCCTGCGCGGGATCTTCCGGCTGACTCCCTTCAAGGACGTCTCCGTGGTCAGCGGCTGCGGCGTCGGCGGCGGCAGCCTCGGCTACGCCAACACCCTCTACGTGCCGCCCACCGAGTTCTTCAACGACCCCCAATGGGGCGACCTCGAGGACTGGGAGTCGGTGCTCGCCCCCCACTACGCCGAGGCGCAGCGGATGCTCGGCGTCGTCGTCCACGACAAGGACGACCCGGCCGACCAGCTGCTGCGCGAGTACGGCGAGCACCTCGGGGTCGGCGACACCTACCGGAAGACCCCCGTCGGGGTCTATCTGGACAACCCCGGCCAGACGGTCCCCGATCCCTTCTTCGGCGGCGAGGGACCGGACCGGACCGGCTGCCTGCAGTGCGGCCGCTGCATGGTCGGCTGCCCGCACGGCGCCAAGAACACGCTGGTCAAGAACTACCTCTACCTGGCGGAGAACCGCGGCGTCGAGGTAAGCCCCGATCGCACCGTGACCGAGATCCGACCGCTCGGGCCCGCCGACGGCAGCGAGGGCTACTCGGTCACCAGCGAGCGCTCGGGCCTGCGCCGGGGCCGCGGCCTGCGCACCCTCACCGCCCGCGGCGTGATCGTCGCCGCCGGCCCGCTGGGGACGAACAAGCTGCTACAGCGCTGCCGCCTAGGTGGCTCGCTGCCGAAAATCTCCGCTCGCCTCGGGGAGCTGGTGCGGACCAACAGCGAGTCGATCCTCGCCGTCACCGTGCCCGAGGACTACCCCGACGACCTGACCAAGCGTGTGGCCATCACCTCCAGCATCTACCCCGACCCGCATACCCACATCGAGACCGTCACCTACGGCACGGCCGGCAACTCGATGGCGATGCTCTACACCCTGCTGGTCGGCGACGGCACCCGGGTGACCCGCCCGCTGAAGCTGCTGGCGCAGATCGTCAGCCATCCCACTCGCTTCGCCAAGGTCCTCTTCCCCAGGAACTGGTCCAGGCGCACGATCATCGTCCTGGTGATGCAGACGCTCGACAACGCGATCGCGCTGCGGCCGACGCTGAAGCGCTCGGGCGACGTCCGCCTGCAGACCGAGCAGGATCCCGAGAAACCCAACCCGACCTTCATCCCGGTCGCCAACGACGCGGCGGAGTGGCTGGCCAGGCGCACCGGCGGCATCGCCCAGAGCGCAACCTCCGAGACGCTGATGAACATCCCGACCACCGCCCACATCCTCGGCGGCGCGGTGATCGGCCACGGCCCCGAGGACGGCGTCGTCGACTCGCGCCAGCGGGTCTTCGGCTACGAGAACCTGCTGGTCTGCGACGGCGCCGCGGTGCCGGCCAACGTCGGCGTCAACCCAAGCCTGACGATCACCGCCCTCGCCGAGCACGCGATGGCGGAGATTCCGCCCAAGGGCGAGACCGAGCCGCACCGCTCACAGGCGGCGCGACCGGTCCCGATCAACTAGCTACGAGGCGAAGGCCTCGGCGACGTAGTCCCAGTTGACCACGTTCCAGAAGGCGTCGAGGTATTCCGGCCTTTTGTTCTGGTACTTGAGGTAGTAAGCGTGCTCCCAGACGTCGGCGCCGAGCAGCGGCGTGCTGCCGTCTGCGATCGGCGAGTCCTGGTTCGGGGTTTTGGTGACCGCGAGGTTGCCGGAGGCGTCCTTGACCAGCCAAGCCCAGCCGGAGCCGAACTGGCCGATGCCGGCGGCTTTGAACTCCTCCTTGAAGGAGTCGAAGGAGCCGAAGGCCGCGTCGATCGCGGAGGCCAGCTCGCCCTGCGGCTCGCCACCGCCGTCGGGGCTGAGCATCTGCCAGAAGAGCGAGTGGTTGTAGTGGCCGCCGGCGTTGTTGCGGACCGGACCCTGCTTGTCGGCGGGCAGGCTGTCGAGGCTCTTGAGCACGTCCTCGACGTCGCTGTCGGCCCACTCGGTGCCCTCGAGGGCGGCGTTGGCTTTGTCGACATAGGCCTGGTGGTGTTTGTCGTGGTGGACCTTCATCGTCGCCTCGTCGATGTGGGGCTCGAGCGCGTCGTAGGCGTAGGGAAGATCTGGAACGGAGAAAGGCATCTGGCGTCTCCTCTGGTGGATTTCGAAGTCGAAACAGGAGCCTAACGACGCGGATCGCTCGGGGACGGCGCCGTCTATTCGCCGCCGGCGCCGCCGGCTTCCACCAGTCCGGGTTCTTCGACTTCTTCGACCGCCTCGATCTCTTCGCCATCGCGGAATCGGGCCCGGGGCACGATGTCCGGGTCGCCACCGGTCCAGGCGTTGAACCGGTACCAGGCCGGCTTCGCCCGGCGATCTTCGGTCAGCAATCCGGCCGAGCGACAGAACTGGCAGCTGCCGCCTTCATCGGTCCAGGTGAACCACCAGGCGCCGCCGATCCGCCAGCGCAGCCGGTTCGCAGAGAGCATCGCGAACGCCTTTGAGAGCTCGTTCGCCTGCCCCTGCAGCCCCCGCTCCCAGCGGGTGGGGCCGCTCTGGGACCCCCAGCCGAGCTCGGTTAGATAGATCTGGGTCGCACTGTCGTGGTGCATGCGCATGATCCGCCGCAGGTTTTCCAGCTGGGCGCCCATCGCCCGCGCGTCGGCCACGTAGGGGTGCAGGGCGACCCCGTCGAAGTAGCGCTTGACATCGCGGGCACGGTAGAGGCGCGAGAGGTAGTCGCCGGAGGCGACGTTGGGCGGCACCTGCAGCGGCCGCCCGAAAAGCCCGCCGACGATCACCTGCGAGCCCGGGTCGACCCCGTGCAGGACCTGCCCGGAGATCCGGATCAGCGCCGCGTAGGCGCTCGGTTCGGGCCGGGTGGCGAAGCTGACGATGTTCTCCTCGTTCCAGATCTCCCAGCGGTGGATCGGCAGGAAGGGGAGCTTCGAGTGGTCTTCCCAGAATTCCCCTTCGGGTCCGTACCGTTCGACAGCGTCGCGCAGGAAGCTCGCCCAGGCGTGGCGCTGCCAGAGGCTCCGAACCGGCAGGACCGTCGTTTCCGGCGCCGCCCATTCCGGAGTGCTGAGGACGAACGGCATTACCCGGATTTCCTCTTCGGCGGCGAGTTCGATCTCGCGGTCGAAGCCCGACCAGTCGGGATTCACGTATTCGGGGTCCTTGGTCTCGACCCCCGACCAGTAGAGCGGCAGCCTGGCGCTGTCGATCCCGGCTTCGTGCATCAGCTCGAAATCCCTGGCGCTCGACGGGCTTTGGGGCGAGACCCCGATGAACCCGGGCGGCAGGTACGCCTGCGCCATCGACGGCACCAGCGCCATCAGCGTCAAAGCCACGAGGAGAGGAAGCTTGCGCATCATTGCCCTTGCTGGAACCGCCCGCCGACGCAAAGTAGCGGCTCCCCGCGGAGGGTCTCCGCGCCAGTTCGCGCCGCTCTGGGATAATCGCCGTTCTCGGGGCGTGGCGCAGCCTGGTAGCGCGCACCGTTCGGGTCGGTGAGGTCCCCGGTTCAAATCCGGGCGCCCCGATTGGCAGTATCCGCCCGCCGTGCCTAGCACCACCACAGCCGCACCGCGCCGGGCACGACGGGGCGGGCCTGCGGGGCGGTGCGAAGGCATCTGTGATGCAGGCGTGATGAAGCCCCCACGGCCGAGTGATTCGCCGCAGCCGCGGCTCGCGTCATTGCGCTTCCTCACGCCATGCCTGTCGATCCCATACCGGGGCCACCGACCTGGGGGCCGACACGCCAGCTTGGGACCGTTGCAGATTGACACTCGCCGAGCTGGTGGGCAAAAGGACGGGTGCGCTTGATCGACGGGACATGATCAGCTGCGTCGAGGTCGCATCAGCTCCCGTCGTCTGGATAACTAGATTCGCTCCCAATTACTTTTTATCGGGCGCCAAGTCCCACAGACCCACGCACCCAAGGACGGAAGGAGTCGTACCGTGGATAACGTAGAACCCGAGTCGGGAGGTTTGGTTCGATTTTTCAGATCCTCGCGGCGATCATTGCTGCACTAGTGATCAGTGTTGTCGCGATTGCCCCAGCGATTGGATCAGCAGAAGGAGTAGAAACGTTGGCTGAACAAGGCTGTGAAGCCAACAACGTGTGCGGGTATTCGAAAATTAATTATGAAGGAGTCAGGTACCAAGTCCCGTGTTCTCAAAACGGTGACTGGTACCCTGCCTTGTCGATTAGGTCGGCTAGAAACCGCTGTGGGAATAAACTTAATTACCTCGGTAACTACAGCATCTGTATGAATCCGAGTGGAGACAGGCCAAACCCCGGCACCTTCGCATTCCTCAGGCTGCCAGCCGGCTACGTACCGCCCTACTGCTAACGCTGCTCGCCAACTGACGTAGGCCGCGTCCCATATGCGTCCGGTGAGCGGCTTCGCATCAGAGAGAAACGTCGTCCTTCTCACCGCCGCCGCGAACCGCGCTCGACCCTCGAAACTCTCCTCGTCATTGTCCTTTGGTTGCCACTGAGAACCTGGACCCGCATCAGCCACGATCTGGACGTACTCACGGTGACCTTCGCCTGCCCCGCTGGTCGAGCCACCCCTCGCCCGCAATCGGATTCTGCGCCCAAAACAAGGTGGTCTTTCTGTCATCGTCTCTCGACGACGATCCCCTAAGCCTCAATCCACCGATTCACCACACCTGATCCGTCCGCTCCCATCATGAAAATGACCTCCTGAGCAGGCAAATAGCGGCTGTTTCGGGCAGCCGCGGCCTGGCAACAGGAGGTCACCCACATGG